>NZ_JBUZJI010000030.1:0-43152 GCF_055282735.1 Nocardioides sp. B129/18
GACGTCGCCGCCGCGGAGAAGGCCGACTCCTCGAACCCCGGCCACGTCGCCGCGCTCGTGGGGTTCTCCTCGAGCTTCGTCGTGGTGCTCGCCGGGCTCCAGGCCGTCGGCGCCACGGCCGAGCAGGCCACCTCCGGCCTGCTCGTGCTCTGCCTGGGCCAGGGGCTGGCGATGCTGTGGCTCTCGCTGCGCCACCGCACCCCGCTCAGCCTCGCCTGGTCGACGCCGGGCGCCGCCGTCCTGGCCGGCGCCGGCGGCGTCACCGGCGGCTGGTCGGCCGCCGTCGCCGCCTTCGTGGCCACCGGCGTGCTCATCGTGCTCACCGGGCTGATCCCGCGCCTGGGCGCGCTCGTCGCCGCCATCCCGGTGCCGCTGGCCCGCGCGATGCTCGCCGGCGTCCTGCTGCCGCTGTGCCTGGAGCCGGTGACCGCGCTCGTCGCGAGCCCTGCCGCGGTGGCTCCGGTGGTGCTCGTCTGGCTCGTCGGCCTGCGGGTCGCCCGCCGCTGGGCGGTGCCCGCGGCGCTGCTCACGGCGCTGGTGGTCGTCGGCGTCACCGCCGGTGACACCCTCACCGCCTCCTCGTTGGTGCCGCACCTCGACGTCACCGCCCCGCACCCCACCCTGGGCGCCCTCATCGGGCTCACGCTGCCGCTGTACGTCGTCACGATGGCCTCCCAGAACGTGCCGGGCGTCGCGATCATGGCCGCCGCCGGCTACCGCGTGCCGTGGCGGGAGACCATGACGGTCACCGGCCTCGGCACCGCCGTCGTCGCCCCGTTCGGCGGCCACGCCATCAACCTGGCCGCCATCACCGCCGCCCTCTGCGCCGGTCCCGACGCCGGCCCCGACCGCGACCGTCGCTGGATCGCCTCGGTGACCGCCGCCTGCTGCTACCTCGTGCTCGCCGTCGGCTGCGGTGGGCTCGCCGCGCTCGTCGCCGCCGCACCCGACGGGGTCATCCAGGCGGCTGCGGGGCTCGCCCTCGTCGGCACCCTCGCCGCCTCCCTCGCCGAGGCGCTCGGGGACGAGACCGAGCGCGAGGCCGCCGCCGTCACGCTGCTCGTCGCCGCCTCCGGCATCACCGTCGCCGGCGTCGGCGCCGCCTTCTGGGCGCTGGTGGCCGGGCTCGCCGTCCGGTTCGTGCTGCGGCGACGCTGAGGACGCACCTCGAGCCCGACACCGAGGTGGTCACGGGCTGGGGCTCAGCGGGGTGTCAGGGTGCGGGGGTCTCGACAGGCTCGACCACCGGAGCCGTGCTCGACCACCGGAGTCTGACGGTGATCGAGCCTGTCGAGATCCGGTGAGCCGCGGGGCGGCAGAGCCCGTCAGCGCGCCTTCACGCTGAACGTGAACCACGTCGACCGCAGCCCCAGCCGCGAGCGGAGGGCGTCGCCGGAGACCTTCACGGTGGACTTCGAGCCGGTGAGGGTGACGGTGCCGACGCGGCCGCCCCAGGTGCCGTTGCCGTCGCGGCCGCCGATGCGCATCGAGCGCAGCGTGCCGAGGGCCGGGTAGGCCTGCTCGAAGGTGCGGTCGGTGAGGGTCTTGGTCCAGGAGTGGACGGGGTTGCCCGACCAGCCGTCGTAGGGGTCCGAGCGCGCGGTCAGGTAGGGCTGGGAGCCCTTCGCGGTCCAGCCGCCGCTGCTGGAGCCGAACTGGGTGAAGGCCGGCTCACCGTCGTGGAGGAGCACCTGGCCGCGGGTGGCGGTGATGGCGGCGTCCGAGGCGGCCTGCTCGGCGTCGACGCCGCCGTAGACCTGGCAGGAGGTGGTGTCGCAGAGGTCCCACGGCTTGGTGGAGTCGCGGCTCTCGAAGAGCGCGTAGGTGCGGGCGGCGACGGCCTGCGCGCGGACGGCGGCGGCCTTCCACGACGCCGGGATCTCCTGGGGCACGACGCCGCGGAGGTAGGTGTCGAGGCCGACGCGGTTGACGGTGACGAGGTCGGAGGAGCCAGGGGCGGCGGGGATGAGCTGCAGGCGTCCGCGGTAGGCGGCGGTGCCACTGGGCGTCACGAGCGTGACGGGACCGCCGGCGGCGCCGAAGCCCGGGCCGGAGCGGCCGTCGAGGCTGGCGTACCAGCGCCAGGGCTGACCCGAGCGCTGGTAGGAGAGCACGAGCCGTGAGCCCGAGCGGGCCATCCGCCAGCTCAGGATGCGCGAGCTCGGCAGGGCGTAGCGGGGCTTGTCGGCGTCCGCGGGGTCGACGGCGACCAGGCCGGGCTGGGCGCGCACGACCAGGTCGTCGCCGGTGTCGGCGGTCAGCAGCACCTTGAGGACGTCGTCGGCCTTCGCGAGGGTGGTGCCCGGGTAGTAGAAGGCGAGGATCTTTCGGTGGTCCAGGCCCTCGCGGGCCGCGCCCTCCGCGCCGTACTGCGACATGCCGTGGCCGTGCCCGAAGCCGCGGCCCGAGACGGTGATGGTGGCCGAGGACGGCACCGTCCAGGCGTCGGCGGCCGACGCGGGCTGCGGCGCGAGCACGAGGCCCGACGCCGTCAGCGCACCCGCTCCGAGGGTCGCGCCGACGACCGTGCGCAGGCGGCTGCGGACGGGCTCGGACGGGCGCGTGGAAGCGTCGTGAGGGAGCACGTCGTCCATCGCATCACGCGTCACACACGTCACGCAAAGGTTCCTGGGTAACTACAATCCTGTAGTTCGAGGGCGCCCGCCTGCATGCCCCCGGGAGTCTCCTCAGAGCACCCGGAACCAGGTGCTCCGCAGGCCCATCCGCGAGCGGAACCGGTCGGCGGACTCGCCGGTGATCGAGCCGTTCGTGCCGCTGATCGTCAAGGTAGTCGCGCGGCCGCCCCAGAAGTTCCCCTGGCCGTCGGTGTCCGTGATCGTGACGCCGGTGAGCTGGCCGATGCTCGGGTACCAGCCCTCGATCCTCGACGCGGGGATCTCCGCCGTCCAGGTGCTGTAGGGGTTGCTGGAGGTGCCGTCGTAGGGGTCCTCCTGCGCCACCAGGTACGGCTGTCCGCCGTCGCTGCTCCAACCGCCGTCGCTCGCGGCGAACTGCGCGAAGATCGCCGAGCCCGCGTAGGTCACGACGCGCCCCGCCACCGAGGAGATCGCGGAGTCGCTGTTCGGGTGCTCGGCGCTGGCGCCGCCGTAGACCTGGCAGGCGGCGGTGTCGCAGAGGTCCCAGTACCGGCCCGACGGCGCGTGGTCGCGCTCGTAGACCGCGTAGGTGCGGGCGGCGACCGCCTGGGACTGCACGGCAGCGCGAGGCCACAGCGCGGGCACCTCCTTCGGGACGACGCCGCGCACGTAGGTCTCCAGCGGCACGACGTTCACGACGTCACGGCCGCCGGCGCCGTCGGAGGCCAGCCGCAGCTGGCCGCGGTAGCGCGTCAGCGCGCCGTCGTCCTCGCGCAGGGTGAGCGCGTTCGAGGAGGCAGAGAACTGCACGGTGCCGGAGAGGGTCTTGTAGCCGACCCAGGTGCGGCCGTCGCGGCTGCGCTGGACGCGCGTCTGGCCGGAGGTGCCGTACGGCACCGCCCGCCACCAGGTGGCCTTCGGGTCGACCGAGTAGAGCTTGGTGGCGCTCTTGCCGATCTGGGCCACCGTCAGCGCCTTCTGGGCCCGGACGGGGAGCCGGTCGTCGGCGAGCTCGGTGAGCCGCACCCGGATGCTGCCGCCGGCCTGGCCAAGGCTGGTGCCGGGGTAGTGGAAGGACAGGATCTGGCGATACGTGAGGTCGTGGTCCCGCGCGGCGCCGAGCGCGCCGTACTGCGAGAGCCCGTGGCCGTGGCCATTGCCACGGCCCTCGAGCGTGAAGGTGGTGACGGCTCCGCTTGCCTCAGCCGCCTGGGCGGGGCCTGCGAGGAACGGGGTCAGGGGTGCGAGCAGGCCGACGACCAGGGCGGTGCGGGCT
Source organism: Nocardioides sp. B129/18 (assembly GCF_055282735.1). Classification (NCBI taxonomy): domain Bacteria; kingdom Bacillati; phylum Actinomycetota; class Actinomycetes; order Propionibacteriales; family Nocardioidaceae; genus Nocardioides; species Nocardioides sp. B129/18. Next base: position 3,874 of record NZ_JBUZJI010000030.1, read on the forward strand.
GCGCGAGGCGTCCGAGAGCGCATGGCGGCAAGCGTGCCACCCGGCACGCCCGCGCCGCCAGGCACGGACGGACCGACGTCAGAAGCGGTGCAGGCGGCGCGCGGCCTCGGCGATGGAGCCGCTCATCGACGGATAGACCGTGAAGGCCTGCGCGAGCTGGTCGGCGGTCAGGGACTCCGCGACGGCGAGCGAGACCGGGTGGATCAGCTCGCTGGCGCGCGGCCCCACCACCACTCCCCCGACGACGATGCCGGTGCCCGGGCGGCAGAACAGCTTCACGAAGCCGTCGCGCACGCCCTGCATCTTCGCCCGCGGGTTGCCCGAGAGCGGCAGCATGACGACCTCGGCCTGCATGTCGCCGGCGTCGACGGCGGCCTGCGACCAGCCGACCGTGGCGATCTCGGGGGCGGTGAAGACGTTGCTGGAGACCTTCTTGAGGTCCAGCGGGTGCACGGTGTCGCCGAGGAAGTGCCACATCGCGATGCGGCCCTGCATGGCCGCCACCGAGGCGAGCATCAGGACGCCGGTGCAGTCGCCGGCGGCGTAGACCCCGCGGGCGGAGGTGCGCGAGACGCGGTCGACGTTGACGAAGCCGCCGTCCTTGAGGATGACGCCGGACTCCTCCAGACCCATGCCCGCGGTGTTCGGCACCGAGCCGAGCGCCAGGATGCAGTGCGAGCCCTGGACGGTGCGGCCGTCGGTGAGCGCGACGGTGACGACGTCGCCGTCGCGGGTGACCGACTCCATCCGCGAGCGGGAGAGCACGGTCATGCCGCGCCGGGTGAGGACCTCCTCGAGCACGGCCGAGGCGTCGGCGTCCTCGCCGGGGAGCACGCGGTCGCGGCTGCTGACGAGGGTGACGGGGATGCCGAGCGCGAGGTAGGCGCTGGCGAACTCGGCGCCGGTGACGCCGGAGCCGACGACGATCAGCTCGGTGGGCACCTCGGTGAGGTCGTAGACCTGCTCCCAGGTGAGGATGCGCTCGCCGTCGGGCTGCGCGCTGGGCAGGGTGCGCGGCGCGGCGCCGGTGGCGACGAGCACGGCCTCGGCGTCGATGACCTCCTCGCCCCCGTCGTCGAGCGCGGCCACGACGCGGCCCGGACCGTCGAGACGACCGCGGCCGCGGACGATGCGCACGCCGTCACGGTCGAGGCGACGCGAGATGTCGGAGGACTGCTCGGCGGCCAGCGCCTTGACGCGGCGGTTGACCCGCGCGAGGTCGACGCGGATGGTGGTGGCGGCGTCGCCCTCGGAGTCCTGGAAGGCCACGCCGAGCTCGGCGGCGCCGGCCACCTCGGTCATCAGCTCGGAGGTGGCGATGAGGGTCTTGCTCGGCACGCAGTCGGTGAGGACCGCCGAGCCGCCCGGGCCGTCGGCGTCGACGAGCGTGACGTCGGAGCCGAGCTGGCGCGCCACCAGGGCCGCCTCGTAGCCGCCGGGTCCGCCACCGATGATCACCACGCCTGCCATGGCTCCATCCTCCCAAGGACGGGCGGTGGACGCACATCGGGCGGGCCCGGCGAGGGAGCCGTCAGGTCTCGGCCGTCTCCACGCGAGGCTCGCGCGGCGCCGGGACGAGCGCGGCGACGAACCCGACGCCGATCAGCACGGCCGGGACGAAGCGCGCGAGGACGGTGGCCTCCGCCCCGGGCAGCAGCACCAGCAGCACGCTCAGGACGGGCATCGCGACGGTCAGCGTTCCCAGGGCGCGCACGAGCGGCGGCATCGATCGGAAGCCCGTCCACGGACGCCCGGGCCGGGGATGCCCGAGCCCGTCGCGACGGCGCCACAGCGTCACGGCGAGGAGCCCGAGCAGTCCCACCGCCCCGCGCACCGCCCACGGGACGTCGCGCGCGGCCAGGAGCGCCAGCGTGAGCAGGAGCAGACCTTCGGCGAGGAGGGTCTCGCGGATCATCCGGGAGCCCAGTCGGAGGGTCTGGACCATGAGCGCGGGCTGGGCCGGTCGTCCGACGCTCTCCGCCCGGAGATGCCGCATCGTCACGCGACCGCCCTCGCGCGAGCGCCGGATCATCGCGAGGTTCGCCGACCCGACGGCCGAGGTGGGATCGATCCGCACCGCCTGGGCGTAGGCCCACTCGGCGGCGTCGGGGCGGCGCTGGCGCTCGAAGAGCAGGCCCAGGGTGATGTGCAGGGAGACGTCGTCGGGGGCGCACCGCAGGCCGGAGTCGACCCAGTCCCGGGCGATGAGCAGCGAGGGCCGGGGGCACAGGACGAGGGCGAGGGCGACGGCCTCGTGGAGACGGGGGTCGTCGGGCACCCGGGCGACCCCCTCCTCTGCGGCCCGCTGAGACTCCTCCCAGCGCCGCAGGTCGCGCAGCGCGTCGGCCCGAACCCGGTGCGCGGCCCCGAGGTCGGGGGCGAGCGCGATCGCCTGCTCGGCGAGGCCGAGGGCCTCCTCCGGGCGCCGGCACCCACGCTCGGCGCGCGCCCGCAGCACGAGCGCGTCGACGTCGTCGGGATGCTGCTCGAGGTGGCCGACGAGCATCGCCGAGGCCTCGACCCACTGCAGCCGCTCCAGGCAGGCGCGGGCCTGCTCGACGACGGTCGTGCGCGACCCCTCCGGACCTGAGCCGCCCTCTGGCTCCTCGGCCTGCTCGTCCATGCGTCCCCCCGAGATCCGCGACCTCCGAGCGGGTGTCGCGAGGCGCGACGCTAGCAGCGACGACCGGGCCCGGAGGAGGCCTCGCGGGAACGACGACGGGGCGCCGCCGGCGAACAGGCGACGCCCCGTCGATCAGGGATCAGAAGTTGATCATGTGCCCCGCGATGCCGTGGACGGCCTCCTTGACCGCCTCCGACAGCGTCGGGTGGGCGAAGACGTTGCGCGAGACCTCGTCGGCGGTGAGGTCCCACTGCTGGGCCAGGGTCAGCACCGGCAGCTGCTCGGTGACGTCGGGGCCGATCATGTGGGCGCCGAGGATCTCGTTGTGCTCGGCGTCGGCGACGACCTTGACGAAGCCGACGGCGTCGCCGAGGCCCTGGGCCTTGCCGTTCGCGGAGAACGGGAAGGTGGAGGTCTTGACGTCGTAGCCCTTCTCCTTGGCCTGGGCCTCGGTGTAGCCGAAGGAGCCGATCTGCGGCTGGCAGTAGGTGGCGCGCGGGATCATGTCGAAGTCGATCTCCATGGTCTCCGCGCCGGCGATGGTCTCGGCGGCGACGATGCCCATGGCCTCGGCGACGTGGGCGAGCATCATCTTGCCGGTGACGTCGCCGATGGCGTACACGTGCGGCACGTTGGTGCGGCCGCGGCCGTCGACGGCGATGGCGCCGCGCTCGGTGAGCTCGACGCCGAGGGCCTCGAGGCCGTAGCCGGCGGTGCGCGGGGCGAAGCCGAAGGCCGCGAGGAACTTGTCGGCCTCGAGCACCTGCTCCTCGCCGCCGCCGGCGGGGGCGACGGTGACGCGGACGCCGGAGCCGGTGTCCTCGACGTTCTTCACGGCGGTGGAGGTCAGCACCTTCACGCCGAGCTTCTTGTAGTGCTTGGCGAGCTCCTTGGACACGTCGGCGTCCTCGGTGGGCACCATGCGGTCGAGGAACTCCACGATCGTGACGTCGACGCCGAAGTTCTTCATGACGTAGGCGAACTCGACGCCGATGGCGCCCGAGCCGCCGATGATGATCGAGCCCGGCAGGTTCTCGTCGAGGATCTGCTCCTCGTAGGTGACGACGTTCTGGCTCAGCTGCACGCCCGGCACGAGGCGCACGGTGGCGCCCGAGGCGATGATGAGGTCGGTGCAGGTGTGGGAGGTCACCGAGCCGTCGGGGCCCTTGACGTCGATCGACTGCGGGCCGGTGAGGGTGCCCCAGCCGTCGATCTCGGTGATCTTGTTCTTCTTCATGAGGAAGTGGACGCCCTTGACGATGCCGGCGCTCACCTGACGGCTGCGGGCGTGCGTCGGGCCGAAGCTCATCGTCACGTCGCCCTCGATGCCGTACTTGGCCTTCTCGTGGGTGAGGACGTGGGAGAGCTCGGCGTTCTTCAGCAGCGCCTTGGAGGGGATGCAGCCGACGTTGAGGCACACCCCGCCCCAGTACTTCTCCTCCACGACCGCCACGGTCTTGCCGAGCTGGGCGGCGCGGATGGCGGCGACGTAGCCTCCGGGGCCGGCGCCGAGGACGAGGACATCGAAGTGGGTCACGCAGGCCAGCCTAGTGCGGCGGCCGACCCGCTGCGCGGGGTGGTGTCGAGCCCCGGCAGGGGTGGGGCGCTAGCGTTCGGACGCGTGACGCTCTACGCCGCCTACGGGACCAACCTCGACCCGGCCCGCATGGGCGAGCGGTGCCCCCACAGCCCGCTGCAGACCACCGGCTGGCTCGAGGGCTGGCGGCTGACCTTCGGCGGCGAGGAGCACGGCTGGGACGGCGCCCTGGCCACCCTCGTCCAGGATCCCTTCGAGCACGTCTTCGTGGCCGTCTACGACGTGACCCGCGAGGACGAGACCCGCCTGGACTCCTGGGAGCAGGCCGACACCGGGCTGTACCGCAAGACACGGGTGCGCATCGAGACCCTCCCCGGCGAGCAGGTGGTGTGGGTCTACGTGCTCGACGCCTACGAGGGCGGCCTGCCCTCGGCGTCCTACCTCGGCGTGCTGGCCGACGCCGCGGAGGCCGCGGGCGCGCCGGACGACTACGTGGCCGCCCTGCGTCGTCGCCCCTGCCGTTCGATCGAGCAGTAGCCGGCCACAGCGGGAACGCCTCAGCCGACCGCCACGCCGGCCTCCTCGGCCTCCTCCTTGTGACGGCGCACGGCGTCGACGCCGGGGAGCGCGAGGCTCGCGACGGCGGCGACCAGCAGCGCGATGCCGGGCACGAGCAGCGCGGGCAGCAGCGCGTCGCGCAGCACCGGGCCCGACGGCGGGCCGTCGACGCCCTCGAAGAACACGACGCCGACGATCGCCAGCAGCATCGCCGCGCCCACCTGCTGCACGGTGCCGATGACCGCGGAGGCCGCGCCGGCCGAGGCCAGCGGGACCGTGGCCAGGGCGACGTCGAGCAGCGGGATGGCCGCCAGCGCGAGACCGACGCCGCCGAGCGCCATGGGACCGATCAGGTCCGAGCCGCCGAGGGCGTCGCCGTGGTGGTCGACGCTCTGGGCGAGCCAGGCGATGGCGGTGGCGAAGAAGATCAGGCCGAGGGCCACCAGGCCCTTGCCGAGCCGGGTGACCAGCGGCACGCAGCTGGCGGAGGCGACGAACGCGCCGATGCTGAACGGGACCGTGGCCAGCGCGGCGGAGATCGGGCTGAAGCCGAGGCCGACCTGCAGGTAGATCACCAGCACGAAGAACATCGCGCCGATGGAGCCGAAGAACCCGAGCGAGGTGAGCACGCCGGCGCTGAAGCCGCGATCGCGGAAGAGCGAGAGCGGGACGAGGGGGTCGCCGCCGCGGGCCTCGAGGCGCCGCTGGGTGAGGGTGAAGACGCCGAGCAGCACCACTCCGCCGGCGATCATCGTCCAGATCCACCACGGCCAGCCCTCGGGACGACCCTCGATGAGCGCGAAGACGACGAGGAACAGCGCCACCGAGGACAGCGCGACGCCGACGAGGTCCAGACGCACCCGGCGCTCGCCGCGCGACTCGGGGATGACCGCGCTGCCCAGCGCGAGGAGCAGCAGCCCCACGGGCACGTTGATGACGAAGATGCTGCGCCACTCCAGCCCGAGCACGTCGTAGGTGGTGAGCACCCCGCCGAGCAGCGGGCCGGCGACGGCCGCCGTGCCCGTGACCGCGCCGTACGCGCCGAGCACGGCCGCACGCTCGCGGGGGGCGTAGAGCACCTGGATGATCGAGAGCACCTGCGGCACCATCGTCGCCGCGAAGAGGCCCTGGACGAACCGGGCGATCACCAGCGACTCGGCGTTGGGCGCGACGCCGGCGATCATCGACGCCGCGGTGAAGCCGGCGACGCCGATGAGGAACACGCGCTTGCGGCCGTAGAGGTCGCCGAGGCGGCCGGTGGTGACGAGCACGACGGCGAAGGCCAGCACGTAGCCCGACACGATCCACTCCAGCTGCGAGGGGCTCGCGCCGAGGTCGGTCTGGATGGAGGGCAGCGCGACGTTGACGATCGTGGTGTCGAGCAGGTCCATGAACGTCGCGAGGAACAGCACCAGCACGGCGATGCCGCGGGCGCGGCCGGGCGTCGCGGCGGGCCGGGCAGGGTCAGCGAGGGCGGCGGCAGCCGCGGGCAGGTCGGTCGTCACGAGCGTGTCCTGGGGTGTGAGGGAGGGCGGGCAGACCGGAGCGGTCGCTGCACTGCGACGCTGCGAGAACAGCCGGGCGCCGCATTCGATTCCCGGGCGTCGCCACCGGAGGGGCGGCGTCCTAGGGTGGCCGCGTGAGCACGCAGACGACCCCCTCGGGCACGACCCCCTCCTCGACCACCTCCGCTGCCGACCCGTTCGCCGACCCCGCCGTCGACACCGACGCCCTCGCCCGCGCCGCCGCCGACCGCCTGCGCGAGCTGACCGGCGTCGAGCGCCACGACGTGGCGCTCGTGCTCGGCTCGGGCTGGCTCCCGGCCGTCGACGCCCTCGGCGAGGCCACCGCCGAGATCGACACCACCGATCTGCCCGGCTTCTCCGCGGCCGCCGTCGCGGGCCACTCCGGGAAGATCCGCTCGGTGCGCGCGGGCGACAAGCAGCTCCTCGTCTTCCTCTCCCGCACCCACTACTACGAGGGCCGCGGCGTCGCCGCCGTCGTGCACCCGATCCGCACCGCAGCCGCCGCGGGCGCGCGCACGATCGTGCTGACCAACGGCTGCGGCGGCCTCAAGGAGACCTGGACGCCGGGCACCCCCGTGCTCATCTCCGACCACATCAACCTCACCGGCCAGAGCCCGCTGCGCGGCGCCCACTTCGTCGACCTCACCGACCTCTACTCCCAGCGGCTGCGCGACCTCGTCCGCGAGGTCGACCCGACCCTCGACGAGGGCGTCTACGTGCAGTTCACCGGCCCGCACTACGAGACCCCGGCCGAGGTGCGGATGGCCGGCGTGCTCGGCGGCCACCTGGTCGGCATGAGCACCACCCTCGAGGCGATCGCGGCCCGTGCGGCCGGCATGGAGATCCTCGGCATCAGCCTGGTCACCAACCTGGCCGCCGGCATCAGCGACGCTCCCCTCGACCACGCCGAGGTGCTCGAGGCCGGCCGCGCCGCGGCCAGTCGCATGGGCGACCTCCTCTCCCGGGTGGTTCCGCGGCTGTGACCGTCGACGAGCAGGGAGGCACCCCCTCCTACGTGCCCGGACAGGGACTCGGGTCCGGCCCGGCCCGCGAGACGCGGCTGCGTCTCGTGGAGGCCGCCACACGCGCCTTCGCGGAGAACGGCGTCCGCAACGCCTCCCTGCTCGACATCACCCGGCAGGCCGGGCAGCGCAACCGGGGGGCGGTGCACTACCACTTCGGGTCGCGGCTGGGCCTGCTGCTGGCGGTGCTCGACCAGCACGTCGACTTCCTCGGCGTGCGCGAGGGCGCCCTGCTCGAGGTGGCCCTCACCCGCCCCGACGACGATCTCGGCTCCGCCATCGAGGCGATCGTGCGACCGACGACCGAGCTGGCCGGCACCGGCTGGGCCGGACGCTGCTTCCTGGTCATCGTCGCCGACCTCATCGCCGAGGAGCAGACGGCCGCGCTGCCCGGCGTCGCCGAGGTGCTGGCCCGCAGCGGCGGCGTCCCGGTCTACGAGCTGATCTCGGCCCGGCTGCCCCCGCTCGCGCCGTCGCTGATCGACGAGCGCCTCTCGCTGGCCACGGCGTTCGTGCTCCGCGCCGTCGCCGACCGCGCCCGTGCGCTCGACGCCGCGGAGCAGGACGACACCCCGCGCCGTCAGCAGCTCGACGACGACGCCTTCGTGGCCAACCTGGTGGCGATGGTCGTCGCGATGCTGCGGGCGCCGGCCACGTGATGCGGGGCGGACGTTGACCTGGAGCGCACTCCAGGAGTGAGGATGGGGACATGACCCCCGCCGCCCTCCGCCCGCCCGCCGTCGACGCCGTGCCCATCGCGGACGCCGCGGCGCTCACCGGGCTCAGCGTCGACACCCTGCGCTACTACGAGCGCGACGGCCTGCTGCTGCGCCCGGTGCCGCGCTCGGCCAGCGGCCAGCGTCGCTATGAGGACGCCGACCTGCGCTGGATCGAGCTGCTCACGCGCCTGCGCTCCACCGGCATGCCGATCCGCGACGTGCGCCGCTACGCCGACCTCGTCCGCGAGGGGGCCGGCACCGAGGCCGCCCGGCTCGACCTGCTGCGCGCCCACCGCGCGGCCGTGCTGGCGCAGCTGGCCGAGCTCACCGAGCACCTCGGGGCGATCGACCGCAAGATCGGGATCTACGAGGAGACCCTCTCCTCCGGGGGTTGACCTGGAGCGCGCTCCAAGGGCTTGAGTGGGGTCATGAGCACTCCCACCCGCACCCTCGGCACCGCGTCCCCCCTGACCGTCTCGGCCCTCGGCCTGGGCTGCATGGGGATGTCGGAGTTCTACGGCAGCCCCGACGAGGCCGGCGGCATCGCCACGATCCACCGCGCCCTCGACCTCGGCGTCACCTTCCTCGACACCGCCGACATGTACGGCCCGTTCACCAACGAGCGCCTGGTCGGCCGGGCCATCGCCGGCCGCCGCGACGAGGTGCAGCTGGCCACGAAGTTCGGCAACCAGCGCGCCGAGGACGGCACCCGCCTGGGCATCAACGGCCGCCCGGAGTACGTCCGCGCCGCCTGCGACGCCTCGCTCGAGCGGCTCGGCGTCGACCACATCGACCTCTACTACCAGCACCGCGTCGACAAGACCGTCCCGATCGAGGAGACCGTCGGCGCCATGGCCGAGCTCGTCGAGGCCGGCAAGGTGCGCCACCTCGGCCTCTCCGAGGCCTCGGCGTCCACGATCCGCCGGGCCCACGCGGTGCACCCGATCACCGCCCTGCAGACCGAGTACTCGCTGTTCACCCGCGACCTCGAGGCCGAGATCCTGCCGACCCTGCGCGAGCTCGGCATCGGCCTGGTGCCCTACTCCCCGCTGGGCCGCGGCATCCTCACCGGCCGTCTCACCGAGAGCTCGATGGAGGAGGGCGACTCCCGCACCAGCGCCTACTTCCCGCGGCTCAACGGCGAGGCCCTCCAGGCCAACCTGCGCCTGGTCGACCGCGTGCGCAGCATCGCCGACGAGGTCGGCTGCACGCCCGGCCAGATCGCGCTCGCCTGGGTGCTCGCGCAGGGCGACGACGTCGCGCCGATCCCCGGCACCAAGCGCGTCACGTACCTGGAGGAGAACCACGGCGCGGTCTCCGTCCGCCTCACCGAGGCGCACGTGACGGCGCTGCGCGACGCCGTCCCGGCCGACGCCGTCGTCGGCGACCGCTACGGCGACCTCTCGAGCATCGACGCCTGAGCCGGCACCAGCCAGCACCACCCTGACGGGGACGCGGCCCCGGTTAGGTTGCGGGCATGGACGAGGTGACGACCCAGCTGCTCGACCGCGCGCGGGCCTGGCAGGACGACGACCCGGACCCCGACACCCGCGCCGAGCTCGCCGCGCTGATCGCGCAGGTCGAGCAGGGCGACGACGCCGCTCGCGCTGAGCTGGCCGATCGCTTCAGCGGACTGCTGCAGTTCGGCACCGCCGGCCTGCGCGGCGCGCTGGCCGCCGGCCCGAACCGGATGAACCGCGCGGTCGTCGCCCGGGCGGCGGCGGGCCTGGCGGCGTACCTGCGCGCCGAGGTCGGCTCCGGCACCGTCGTGATCGGCTACGACGCGCGCCACCTCTCCGACCGCTTCGCGCGCGACACCGCGGAGATCGTCACCGGAGCCGGGCTCGAGGCGCTGCTCCTCCCCCGGCCGCTGCCGACCCCCGTGCTGGCCTACGCCGTGCGCGAGCTCGGCGCGATCGCCGGCGTCATGGTCACCGCGAGCCACAACCCGCCGCAGGACAACGGCTACAAGGTCTACCTCGGCGACGGCAGCCAGATCGTGCCTCCCGCCGACGCCGGCATCGCCGCGCGCATCGACGAGGTGACCTCGGTGGCCGCGCTCCCCCGGGGCGCCGGCGGCCGGGTGCTCGAGGAGGACGTCGTCGACCGCTACCTCGACGCCGCCGCCGGGCTGGTCGAGGACGGCCCGCGCGACCTGCGCGTCGTCTACACCCCGCTGCACGGGGTGGGCGCCGAGCCGGTGCTCCAGGTGCTCGAGCAGGCCGGCTTCGACGCGCCCCAGGTGGTGCCGGAGCAGGAGCAGCCCGACCCCGACTTCCCGACCGTCGCGTTCCCGAACCCCGAGGAGCCGGGCGCCCTCGACCTCGCGCTGGCGCTCGCCGCGCGCACCGACGCCGACGTCGTCGTCGCCAACGACCCCGACGCCGACCGGTGCGCGGCGGCCGTCCCGACGCCCACCGGCTGGCGGATGCTGCGCGGCGACGAGGTGGGCGCGCTGCTGGCCGACCACCTGCTGCGTCGCGGTGCCGTGGGCACGCTGGCCACCAGCATCGTGTCGTCCTCGCTGCTGGGCCGGATGGCCGCCGACGCCGGGCGCCCCTTCGCCGAGACCCTCACCGGGTTCAAGTGGATCGGCCGCGTGCCCGACCTCGCCTTCGGCTACGAGGAGGCGCTGGGCTACTGCTGCGACCCGGCCAACGTCCGCGACAAGGACGGCGTCTCGGCGCTGCTGCTGCTCTGCGAGCTCGCCGCCGCGCTCAAGGCCGAGGGCCGCACCCTGCTCGATCGCCTCGACGACCTCGCCCGCCGCCACGGCCTGCACGCCACCGACCAGGTCAGCGTGCGCGTCGAGGACCTCTCGCTCATCCAGGACGCCATGGCCCGCCTGCGCGCCGACGCCCCCACGAGCCTGGGCGGGCTCGCGGTCGAGCGCGTCGACGACCTCGCCGCCGGCGACGGCGGGCTGCCTCCCACCGAGGGCCTGCGGTTCGTGCTCGCCGAGGGCGCGCGAGTGATCGTGCGGCCCAGCGGCACCGAGCCGAAGCTCAAGGCCTACCTCGAGGTCGTCGTCCCCGTGGAGTCCGGCGGCGCCGCTGACGACGACGCCGTGGGCGCGGCCCGCATCGCCGCGGCCACCCGCCTCGACGCCCTCGCCGGCGACGTGCGCCAGGCGCTGGGGCTCGACCGGTGAGCCGGGTCCGCGAGGGCAGCGCCTCGGCGGCCGACCTGGCCCATCTGCGCGAGGCCATCGCGCTGTCGGTCGCAGCGGTCGTGCACGGAAACCATCCCTTCGGCGCGGTGCTCGTCGACGCCGACGGCGCCGTGGTGGCCCGAGCGGAGAACACCGTGCTCACCGAGCGCGACGTCACCGGCCACGCCGAGACCAACCTCGTGCGCCTGCTGGGCGATCGCACGCCCGAGGAGCTGGCCGCGAGCACGCTGGTCACCAGCTGCGAGCCGTGCGCGATGTGCACCGGGGCGATCTACTGGGCCGGCATCGGCCGCGTCGTCTTCGGCCTGCCGGAGTCGGCGCTCGTCGAGCTCACCGGCGCCGACCCCGAGAACCCGACGCTGCGGCTGCCCTGCCGCCAGGTGCTGGCCGCCGGCCAGCGCGAGGTCGAGGTCGTCGGGCCGCTGCTGATCGAGGAGGCGCGAGCGCCCCACGAGGGGTTCTGGGGCTAGGCCAGGGTCAGCACGAGTCCGAGCACCAGGGAGCCGGCCAGGACGACGATCTCCGGCCAGGCCCAGCGGCGCGTCGGCGGACCCTCGGGATCACGGAGGCGACGCGCCTCGTCGGCGGCGTGGGAGATGCGGTCGACGACGAGCTCGGCGACGTCGACGTGGTGGCTGGGACGCTCGGTGGTCTCCGCGGCGATGAGCGCCGCGAGACCACGGCGGCGCTGGCGGTCGGGGCCGCGCTCGGCCTGGCGCAGGCGACGGCGCGAGCTGCCGATCGCCGCCGACAGGTAGCGCCCCTCGCCGAACGGCACGACGAGCATCTGGCGCACGACCGGGGAGCCGACGCCGACCAGCGGCAGGTCGAGGGTGGAGACCATGCCGCGGATGCGCAGGCGGGCAGGGCGCTCGGCGGGCACGAGGCCGACGCGCGGGCGCAGCAGGACGCTCCAGGAGAGCACGGCGACGAACACCGCGGCGCACAGCGTCGGCGGGCTGGCGTCGGCCGACCAGTCGACGACGGCGAAGGCCACCAGGCCCGCCGCGGCCACCAGACCGACCACGCCGCCGAGCAGCCCGCTGGTCGCGGGGAGCCATGCGACGTCGTCGTGAGGTCGACGCGAGGGCCCGGAGGTCGACGGTTCGGCGCTCATGCCGCCCAACCCTATGCTGACGCCCATGGCAGCCAGTCCCACCCTCGACCTGCCGGATCCCAGCGACGTCACCACCTCCGACGCCGCCCTCCGACGGTTCCTCCACGGCCTCCCGGGCGTCGACCAGGTCGGCGCCGAGCAGCGCGCCGCCGCGCTCGGCACCCGGTCGATCAAGACCACCGCGAAGGCCTTCGCCCTCGACCTCGCGATCTCGATGGTCGACCTCACCACGCTGGAGGGGCAGGACACCCCCGGCAAGGTGGCGGCCCTCGCGGCGAAGGCGATGCGTCCCGACCCCACCGACCGCACGTGCCCCTCGACGGCCGCCGTGTGCGTCTACCCCGACCTCGTGCCGGTGGCGCGGGAGGCCCTCGGCACCAGCGGCGTCCAGGTGGCCGCCGTCGCCACGGCCTTCCCCAGCGGCCGTGCGTCGCTGGCCATCAAGCTGGCCGACACCCGCGACGCCGTCGCGGCCGGCGCCGACGAGATCGACATGGTCATCGACCGCGGCGCCTTCCTCACCGGGCGCTACGCCCAGGTGCACGACGAGATCGTCGCCGTCCGCGAGGCCTGCGCGCGCCCCGACGGCACCGCCGCGCACCTCAAGGTGATCCTCGAGACCGGCGAGCTGCAGACGCTCGACAACGTGCGCCGCGCCAGCCACCTGGCGATGCACGCGGGCGCCGACTTCATCAAGACCAGCACCGGCAAGATCCAGCCCGCGGCCACCCTGCCCGTCACGCTCGTGATGCTCGAGGCCGTCCGCGACCACCGCGAGCAGACCGGCCGGATGGTCGGCGTGAAGCCCGCCGGCGGCATCCGCACCAGCAAGGACGCCCTGAAGTACCTCGTGATGGTCAACGAGGTCGCCGGCCCCGACTGGCTCGACCCCGTCTGGTTCCGCTTCGGCGCCTCCACGCTCCTCAACGACCTGCTGATGCAGCGGATGCGCCTGCGCACCGGCCGCTACACCGGCTCCGACGACGTCACCCTGGACTGATCCTGATGAGCACTCCCACCGCGGGCACCCCCGCCACGCCGTTCTCCGAGTCCCCCTTCGCCTACGCGCCGGCCCCGGAGTCCACCGCCGTCGTCGACATCCGGCCCACCTACGGCCTCTTCGTCGACGGCGCCTTCACCGACGGCCGCGGCACGCCGTTCAAGACCGTCAACCCCGCCACCGAGGAGGTCCTGGCCGAGGTGGCCGAGGCCTCCGAGGCCGACGTCGACGCCGCCGTCAAGGCCGCCCGCCGCGCCTACGAGAAGGTCTGGGGCCCGATGCCGGGCCGCGAGCGCGCGAAGTACCTCTTCCGCATCGCGCGGATCATCCAGGAGCGCGGCCGCGAGCTCGCCGTCCTCGAGACGATCGACAACGGCAAGCCGATCAAGGAGTCGCGCGACGTCGACATCCCCACCGTCGCCGCGCACTTCTTCTACTACGCCGGCTGGGCCGACAAGCTCGAGCACGGCGGCTACGGCACCACGCCGCTGGGCGTGGCCGGCCAGGTCATCCCGTGGAACTTCCCGCTGCTGATGCTGGCCTGGAAGATCGCCCCGGCGCTGGCGTGCGGCAACACCGTCGTCCTCAAGCCGGCCGAGACCACTCCGCTCACCGCGCTGCTGTTCGCCGAGATCTGCCAGCAGGCCGAGCTGCCACCGGGCGTGGTCAACATCGTCACCGGCGCGGGCGCCACCGGCCAGGCGCTGGTCTCCCACCCCGGCATCGACAAGGTCGCCTTCACCGGCTCCACCGACGTCGGTCGCGCGATCGCGCGATCGGTGGCCGGAACCTCGAAGAAGGTCACCCTCGAGCTCGGCGGCAAGGCCGCCAACATCGTCTTCGACGACGCCCCGCTCGACCAGGCCGTCGAGGGCATCGTCAACGGCATCTTCTTCAACCAGGGCCACGTGTGCTGCGCGGGCTCGCGCCTGCTGGTGCAGGAGTCGGTGGCCGAGGAGGTGCTCGAGCGGCTCAAGCGCCGCATGGGCACCCTGCGCGTCGGCGACCCGCTCGACAAGAACACCGACATCGGCGCCATCAACTCCGCCGAGCAGCTGGCCCGCATCCGCGAGCTCAGCGAGGTCGGGGACGCCGAGGGCGCCGAGCGCTGGTCGCCGGCCTGCGAGCTGCCGAGCACCGGCTACTGGTTCGCGCCCACCCTGTTCACCGGCGTCACCCAGGCCCACCGCATCGCCCGCGAGGAGATCTTCGGCCCCGTGCTCTCGGTGCTGACCTTCCGCACGCCCGGCGAGGCGATCGAGAAGGCCAACAACTCCCCCTACGGCCTCTCGGCCGGCGTGTGGAGCGAGAAGGGGTCGCGGATCCTCGAGGTCGCCGAGCGCCTGCGGGCCGGCGTCGTCTGGGCCAACACCTTCAACAAGTTCGACCCCACCAGCCCGTTCGGCGGCTACCAGGAGTCCGGGTACGGCCGCGAGGGCGGCCGCCACGGGCTGGCCGCCTACCTGCAGGGAGGCCACGCGTGAGCCCCACGGCCAGCCGCTCGGAGCGGCTCGACGTCCGCAAGACCTACAAGCTCTACATCGGTGGCGCCTTCCCCCGCTCGGAGTCCGGGCGCAGCTACCAGGTGACCGACGCGAAGGGACGCTTCGTGGCCAACGCCTCGCTGGCCTCGCGCAAGGACGCGCGCGACGCCGTCGTCGCCGCCCGCAAGGCCTTCGCCGGCTGGTCCGGGCGCACCGCCTACAACCGCGGGCAGGTGGTCTACCGCATCGCCGAGGTGCTCGAGGGCCGTCGCGCCCAGCTCGAGGCCGAGATCCGCCAGGCCGAGGGCGTCAACGCCGCCAAGGCCACGGCCGCCGTCGACGCCGCCGTCGACCGCCTCGTCTGGTACGCCGGCTGGGCCGACAAGCTGGCCCAGGTGGTCGGCAACGCCAACCCGGTGGCCGGGCCGTACTTCAACGTCTCGGTGCCCGAGCCCACCGGCGTCATCGCCGCCGTGGCGCCGGCCGGTCCGCTGCTGGGCCTGGTCAGCGTCGTCACGCCGCTCATCGTCACCGGCAACACCTGCGTGGTCGTGGCCAGCGAGGAGCACCCGCTGCCGGCCATCACGCTGGCCGAGGTGATGGCCACCAGCGACCTGCCCGGCGGCGTCGTCAACGTGCTCACCGGCCTGCGCTCGGAGCTGGCTCCCCCGCTGGCCTCGCACCTGGACGTCGACGGCCTCGACCTCACCGGCGTCGACGACCCCGCGCTGGCCACCGAGCTCGAGGTGCAGGCGGCGGAGAACCTCAAGCGCGTGCGGCGTCCGCAGGCCGAGGACCTCTTCGCCGAGCCGTCGCTGGCCCGGATGACGACGTTCCTGGAGACCAAGACGGTCTGGCACCCGCGCGGGCTGTGACCGCCCGCGGATTTCACGTTCGCAACTGACAATCATTATCGTTCCCGTTCATGCGGGAGCGAGCACTGGACGTCACGGACCTCGGGGTCCGGCGCGGTGATCGCGTCCTGCTCGCCGGCGTCTCCCTGCAGGTGGAGGCCGGCGAGCGGGTCGCCGTGCTCGGCGCCTCGGGCGCCGGCAAGTCGCTGACCGCGGCGGCCGTCGCCGACGTCCTGCCGCCGGCCCTGCGCCGCACCGGCACGGTCCGCGCGGCCGGACCGGTCGCGCTGGTGCGCCAGGACTCCCACACCGCGCTGCACCCGCTGGTGCCCGTCGGCCGGCAGCTGGCGCTGCCCTGGCACGCCCGCGGCCACGAGCGCGCCGCGGCCCGCGCGGCCGCGGCCCGCACCGCCGCCGACCTCGACCTCGACGCCGACCTGCTCGAGCGGCTGCCCGGCGAGCTGTCGGGCGGCCAGCGTCAGCGCGCCTGCCTGGCCCTCGCCCTCGGCTGCGCGCCCGCCGTGCTCGTCGCCGACGAGCCCACCTCGGCGCTCGACCCGATCACCCGCGGCCAGGTGGCCGCGGCGCTGGGCACCGTGCCGGCCGCGGTGCTCCTGGTGACCCACGACCACGCCCTCGCCGAGCGGCTGTGCACCCGCGCCGTCGTCGTGGCCGACGGACGGCTCGTCCCGTGCTGAGGCTCGACGGCGTCACGGTGCGGCACCGTCGCGCCGCCGCGCCCGCCCTCGACCGGCTCGACCTCGCCGTCGAGGAGGGCGAGGCCGTCGCGCTCGTGGGACGCTCCGGCGCCGGCAAGTCCACCGCCCTGCACGTGGCCCTCGGCCTGCGACGCCCCGACGCCGGCGCGGTGACCTGGCGCGGCGAGCCGCTCCCCCAGGACCGCGCCGGGCTGCGCGCCTGGCGTCGTCAGGTGCAGCACGTGCCGCAGGACCCCGCCGGCAGCCTGAGCCCGCGTCGACGCATCGGCGCCACCCTCCACGAGCCGCTGCGCGCCCTGCGGGTGCCCGGCGACCACGACGCCCTCGTCCGCGAGGCGCTCGCCGCCGTCGACCTCTCCCCCGAGCTCCTCGGACGCCGTCCGGCCGAGATCTCCGGCGGCCAGGCCCAGCGCGTCGCCCTGGCCCGGGCGCTCGCCGTCGGCGCACGACTGCTGCTGGCCGACGAGCCGCTCTCCTCGCTCGACCCCGCGCTCACCGCCGACCTCCTCGGCCTGCTCGAGCGGCTGCGCCACGAGCGCGGCCTGGGCCTCGTGCTCGTCGCCCACGACCTGGCCGCGGTGCGCCGTCTGTGCGAGCGCACGGTCGTGCTCGAGGCCGGAGCCGTCGTCGAGCAGGGCGCCACCGCCCACGTGCTCGACACACCTCGGCATCCGCTCACCGCCGCGCTCGTCGCGGCCCCCTGATCCCAGCACCGCCCGGCACCACCCCAGCACCACCCCGACGCACCGACCCCGAGGAGCCTCCCGTGCGCCACCCCGTCCCCGTCTCCGTCCCCGCCCCCGTCTCCAGGCTCGTCCCCGGCCTCGCCCTGGGACTCTGCCTCGCCGGCGGCCTCACCGCCTGCGGCGGCGAGGCGACCTCCGCCGACTCCGACCGCATCCGGCTCGCGATGCTGCAGCCGCCGCGCTCGGGCCTCTCGCCCCTCAGCGACGACGCCTTCAAGCTCTCGCGCTGGAGCACCGCCGAGACCCTCGTGCAGCTCGACGCCGACGGCGTCGCGGAGCCGATGCTCGCGACCCGCTGGGAGCAGACCGCGCCCACCCGCTGGCGCCTGGACCTGCGCGGCGACGTCACCTTCCACGACGGCACCCCGCTCGACGCCGACGCCGTCGTCGGCTCGCTCACCGAGGCGGCGGGCGCCTCGCCGCTGCCCCGCGTGCTCGACGGCGTCACGCTGCGCGCTCGCGCCATCGACGACGACACCGTCGAGGTCACCACCGCCACCGAGGACCCCCTGCTGCCGCAGCGTCTCTCCAGCCCGCAGCTCTCCATCCTCGCCCCGGCGGCCTACGAGGGCTCGACCGTCGACCCCGTCGGCACCGGCACGGGCCCCTTCGAGCTGGTGTCGGTCGACGGCACCAGCGGCGCCCGCCTCGACCGCTTCGACGGCTACTGGGGCACCCCCGCGCAGGCCGGCGGCATCGACGTCTCCTTCGTCCCCGACGGCACCGCTCGGGGCGCGGCCCTGCGCACCGGCACCGCCGACGTGGTCGAGGCCGTGCCGGTGGGCCAGGCGGCCTCGCTGGACGCCGACCTGCTCCACGAGGTGCCGATGCCGCGCACCAACACGCTCTACCTCAACACCGAGAAGGGCCCGTTCGCCGACCCCGCCGTGCGCGCGGCCGCCCGCGCGGCCGTCGACCGCGCCCGGCTCGTGGCCGACGTCTACGAGGGCCGGGCCGACGTCGCCGAGGGCCTGCTCGGCCCGGCGCTGCCGTGGGCGGCCGACCTGCGCGACGCCGCGACCTACCAGCGCGCCCTGGCCGGGCGCCCCGCGGCGCGCACCGTCGACGGCGTGCGGATCACCCTCGGCACCTTCACCGACCGCGCCGAGCTGCCGGAGGTGGCGGTGCTGCTCGAGCAGGCCTTGGAGGAGGCCGGCTTCGAGGTGACCCAGGACGTCCGGGAGTACCAGTACATCGAGTCCGACGCGCTCGACGGCGCCTTCGACGCCTTCATCCTCTCCCGCGCCACGGTGCTCGACACGGGCGACCCGGTGGCCTACCTGACCAGCGACTTCACCTGCCGCGGCTCCTTCAACCTCAGCCAGCTCTGCGACGCGAGCGTCGATCGCGCCGTCCGTCGCACCGAGGCGACGCCCGCCGGGCCGCAGCGTCAGGCGGCGACGATGGCCGCCGAGGCCGCCGTCCTGCGCACCGACGCCGCGATCCCGCTGCTCCACGAGCGGGTCATCCAGGGCGAGTCGGGGGTCGCCGACGCCCTGCGGGACCCGCGCGAGCGCACGCTGATCGACGCCGCGACCCGCCGCACCCCGTGAGCGGAGCCTGGCTGCGCGCCGGCTCGCGGATCGGGGCGCTCGCGGGCGTCCTGGCCGGGGTCGGCGCGCTCCCCTGGCTGGCCGACCGCGATCCGGCCTACACCGTGCTGCGCGCCCGCTACGCCGACCGCGAGGCGACGCCGCAGGCGCTGGCCTCCGTGCGCGCCGACCTCGGGCTCGACGGCGGGCCGCTGGGCAGCCTCGCGACCTGGCTCGGCGGCGTCGTCCGGGGCGACCTCGGCACCTCGTGGGTGTCGGGGCGCCCGGTCGCGCCGAGCGTCACCGGCGCCCTGGGCGTCTCCCTGGAGCTGATGCTCGCTGCCCTGGGCGTCACCGTCGTGGTCGCGGCCCTCATCGCCGCTCCGACGCTGCGCGGCGTCGTCATCGGACGGGGTCGGCGTGGCTCTGGCCCGGCCGCCGCCGCGCTGACCGCGGTGCCGGAGTTCGTGCTCGCCCTGATCCTGCTGCTGGTCGTGGCGGTGTGGCTCGGCTGGGTGCCGCCCTACGGCTGGGGCACGCCGGCCCTGGCCGTGCTGCCGGCCCTCGCGCTGGGCCTGCCCGGCGGGGGCCTGCTCGGCCGTCTGCTCGCCGACGCCGTCGCCGACACCGCCGGCGAGCCCTGGATCGCCACCTGGCGGCTGGCCGGGACGCCCCGACGCACGCTGGCGCTGGCGGTGCTGCGGCGGGCCGCGCCCTCGGTGACCGGCCAGGCGGCCCTCGTGGTCGTCGGCCTCACCGCGGGCGCCGTGGCGGTCGAGGAGGTCTTCGCGATCCCCGGTCTGGGACGACTGCTGCTCGGCGCCGCCGCGGCACAGGACCTGCCGGTGCTGCAGGGCGGGCTCCTGCTCCTGCTCCTGCTCGCCCTCGGCGTCGGGGCGGCCGCCGGTCTGGCCCAGCGTCTGCTGCTCGGCCGGGCCGTGCGGCTCGGCTCCCTCCCCCGACCCGTCCCGACGCTCACCACCCGACGGCGCGACCTCGTCGTGCCCGGCGCCTGCCTGGCCGTCCTCGCGCTCGTCGTGGCGGTCGGGCTGCCACGCGACCCCGACGCCGTCGTCCACGGACGCCTCACCGCACCGTCGTGGTCGCTGCCGCTGGGCGCCGACGCCACCGGACGCGACGTGCTCGCACGCGTCGCCGACGGCACGGTGACCACGGTCGGCGTCGCCCTGCTCGTGACGGCGGCCTGCGTGGTCGTCGGCCTGCTGCTCGGCTGCCTGGGCGACCTGGCCGCCGGGCCCGTCGAGACGGCCAACGCGCTGCCGCCCGTGCTCGTCGGCCTGCTGGTCGTCGCCGTCACCGGCCCCTCGACGCTCGGCGCCGCGGTGGCCGTCGGGCTGGTGGCGTGGGCTCCCCTGGCCTCCCACACCGCCGCGCTGCTCACCGAGGCCCGCGCGCAGCCGCACGTGCGCCAGCTGCCGGTGCTCGGCGTCGGCCGCGCTCGCGCCCTCGTGGTGCACCTGCTGCCGGCCGTCGTCCCGGCCGTCGTGCGGCACGCGGCCCTGCGGCTGCCCGGCGTCGTGCTGGCCCTCACCGCGCTCGGCTTCCTGGGCCTCGGCCCCCGCCCGCCCGCGGCCGAGTGGGGCCTGGTGCTCGCCGACGGGACGCCCTACCTGGAGCGAGCGCCGTGGGTGGCGGGCGGGCCCGCGATCGCCCTGGTGCTCCTCGCGGTGGCCGCCGTCGCGGGCGCCGCGCTGAGCCGTCCGACGCGATCCGTCACCGGTCGCTGAGCCGCCACTGAGCCGCCACCCCGTGGCCGCCGCGGCCGGCGTCCTCTGAGAGGATTCCGGCCGTGCGTGCCCGGGTCGTCGTCCTCGCCGGCCCCTCGGGGTCGGGCAAGTCACGCCTGGCAGCCCGTCTCGGGCTGCCCGTGCTGCGCCTCGACGACTTCTACAAGGACGGCTCGGACCCGACGCTGCCGCGCATCGACCACGGCCCCAACGCCGGCATCGTCGACTGGGACCATCCCGACTCCTGGCTGGCCGAGGACGCCCTCGCGACGCTGCGCACGCTATGCCGCGACGGCGCAGCCGACGTGCCGATCTACGACATCGCGCAGGACGGCCGCTGCGGCTGGCAGCACCTCGATCTCGAGGGCTCCCCGCTGGTGCTGGCCGAGGGGCTCTTCGCCCAGGACATCGTGGCGGCGCTGCGCGCGGAGGGCCTGCTCGCGCGGGCGATCTGCCTGCGCCGGGCCCCGCTCACGACCTTCGTGCTGCGGCTGACCCGCGACCTGCGCGAGCATCGCAAGCCGCCGCTGGTGCTGGTGCGCCGGGGCCTCGACCTCATGCACGACCAGCGCCGCGTCGTCGCCGCCCAGGTGGCCGCCGGCTGCGAGCCGATGGGGCCCGAGGAGGCCCTCAGGGCCGTCCGAGCGCTGCGTACCCCGGCTTGACCACCTCGTCGATGATCGCCAGCCGCTCGTCGAAGGGCAGGAACGCCGACTTCATCGCGTTGACGGTGAACCAGCGCAGGTCGTCGGCGTCGTAGCCGAAGGCCTCGACGAGCGACCACATCTCGTCGGTCATCGAGGTGCGGCTCATCAGCCGGTTGTCGGTGTTGACGGTGACCCGGAACCGCAGCCGCGTGAGCAGTCCGATGGGGTGCTCGGCGATCGAGGACGCGGCGCCGGTCTGCACGTTGGAGGCCGGGCACAGCTCGAGCGGGATGCGCTGGTCGCGCACGTACGCCGCGAGCCGGCCCAGGGTGACGCTGCCGTCGTCGGCGACCTCGATGTCGTCGACGATGCGCACGCCGTGACCGAGCCGGTCGGCGCCGCACCACTGGATGGCCTGCCAGATCGAGGGCAGGCCGAACGCCTCGCCGGCGTGGATGGTGAAGTGGGCGTTCTCGCGCTGGAGGTACTCGAAGGCGTCGAGGTGGCGGGTGGGCGGGTAGCCGGCCTCGGCACCCGCGATGTCGAAGCCCGCCACTCCGCGGTCGCGCCAGGCCACCGCGAGCTCGGCGATCTCCCGCGAGCGGGCCTGGTGGCGCATCGCGGTGAGCAGCTGGCGGACGACGATCGGCTCCCCAGCCGGGGTGCGGGCCGCGGCCATGCCCTCGGCGAAGCCCTGGGCGACGGCCTCGATGACCTCGTCGAGGCTCAGGCCCTGCTCGACGTGCTGCTCGGGGGCGTAGCGCACCTCGGCGTAGACGACGCCATCGGCGGCGAGGTCCTCGACGCACTCACGGGCGACGCGGGTGATCGCCTCCGCGCTCTGCATGACGCCGACGGTGTGCTGGAAGGTCTCGAGGTAGCGCTCCAGGGAGCCGGAGTCCGCGGACTCCGCGAACCACGTCGCGAGCTCGGCCTCGGTGCCGGCCGGCAGCGCGTGGCCCGCGCGAGCGGCGAGCTCGAGCACGGTGCCGGGACGCAGCCCGCCGTCGAGGTGGTCGTGCAGCAGGACCTTGGGGGCTCGGGCGACGAGCTCGCGTGTAAGTTCCACCTGCCAATCCTTGCACCCCCGGAAGCGAGCCCCCGATGCGCACCTTCACCTCCTTCGACGACGTCGTCGCCGCGGCGAACACCGAGATCGGCACCACCGACTGGGTCGAGATCACCCAGGAGCGCGTGAACACCTTCGCCGACGCCACCGGCGACCACCAGTGGATCCACGTCGACGTCGAGCGTGCCGCGTCGGGCCCCTTCGGCGGCACCATCGCGCACGGCTACCTCACGCTCTCGCTGGTGCCCTACCTCGGCAGCCTCGTCTTCGCCCTCGACACCCCCGGCGCGAAGCTCAACTACGGCGTCAACAAGGTGCGGTTCCCGAACCCGGTGCGCGTGGGCAAGCGCGTGCGCGGCGTCGTCGCCTTCGGCGAGGTCACCGACCTGCCCACCGGCAAGCAGCTGATCATCCGCTACACCGTCGAGATCGAGGACGAGGCCAAGCCGGCCTGCGTCGCCGAGACCGTCGTGCTGCTGCTGGAGGGCTGAGCACCGCACCCGCGCAGGTGTGGGGTGGTGCCCCAGCGGGCATGGGGCAGGGGTGTCCCACCAGCTGGAGCTGAGCACGCCGCATCGGCCTGACACCGCGGTGGTCGTCGCGGCGTTCACCGACGCCTGGCAGAGCGCCGGACTGCCCGCACCCGCGGTCACCGGAACCCTCGAGGACGATCCGATGGTCGAGCTCGTCGACACCGCCGCCGACCGCCTCGCCGTCCAGATCCTGCGACCCCGCCGGGCCCCCGGCACCGTCGACCGGTGGCGCACCACCGTGCTCCTCGACTCCGCACCCCTGGCCACCGGCACCGAGCAGCAGGCCCACGCCACCCGCCTCGCCGCCAGCCTCGCCGCCCTGCACGACCTCGCCCGCCGTCTCGACGGCGACCTCCACGAGGAGGCCGCCCCGAACGCACCGACGCCTGACGGGCTCCTCGACCCCGCATCCACGCCGATTCCGCTCCTGGCCACCGTGATGCTCGACGTCCACACCCCCGGCGACCACGGCTGGCGCACCCTCCTCTCCGCGCTGCGCACCTGGGTCGGCCTCCTCCAGCTCACCCCCCACCCCGACGACGTCCACCACGACCACGACGCCTTCACCCACGCCCGCACCCTCGCCACCCACCACCTCGGACCCGACGTCTTCACCAGCACCCCCGGACCCACCCGACTCCCCCGCCTCCTCGACCTCGCCCACCGCGGCATCGTGCCCCGCCCCTCTTGGTGAATCAGCGCGCAAAGTGATATCACTTTGATAGATCACCGACTCGGGAGGAACCCATGAGCGAGCACCCCGTCCCCACGACCACCCCCGCCGACGACCGCGGAGCCGTCTCCGGCGCCGCGCGCGTCGACGTCGTCGAGCGCCCCGCCTGGGCCATCGGCGGCTGGCCGATGATGGGCCTGCTCCTGGTGGTCATCGCCGCGGCGGTGGGCGCCGGCGTCGTCACCGGCGAGACGACGGGTGGCGCGCAGGGAGCCGCGGGCGTCGCGACCGTCGTGCTGGCGATCCTCGCCTTCGTCCTGCTCACCGGCTTCGCGGTCGTCGCGCCCGGCGAGACCCGCGTCGTGGTGTTCTTCGGCAGCTACCTCGGCACCATCCGGCGCACCGGGCTGGCCTTCACCTGGCCGCTCACCGGCCGCACCAAGGTGCCGGTGCGGATCCTCAACTTCGAGACCGAGACCCTCAAGGTCAACGAGCGCAACGGCAGCCCCGTGCAGGTCTCGGCGATCGTGGTGTGGCAGGTCGACGACACCGCCCGCGCCCAGTTCGCGGTCGAGGACTACCACGCCTTCATCGAGAGCCAGGCCGAGTCGGCGCTGCGCCAGGTCGTCGCCCGCCACCCCTACGACCACCAGACCGAGCGGATCGCGGCCGTCGTCTCCTCCGAGGTGGCCGCCGAGACCGAGCCGGCCCACGACGACCCGGCCGCGGAGATCACGCTGCGCGAGGACGGCGGGGTGGTCGGCGAGGAGCTCGCCCGCGAGGTCAACGACCGCGTGCAGGTGGCCGGTCTCGACGTCGTCGAGGTGCGGCTCTCCAACCTCTCCTACGCCCCCGAGATCGCCGGGGCGATGCTCCAGCGGCAGCAGGCGCAGGCCGTGCTCGACGCCCGCCGCGTCGTCGTCGACGGCGCGGTCGGCATCGTCGCCGAGGCGCTCGACCGGCTCGAGAGCGAGAGCCGCATCGACCTCGACCCCGAGCGTCGCGCCTCGATGACCTCGAACCTGCTCACCGTCGTCGTCAGCGGCCACGGCGTGCAGCCGGTCGTCAACGTCGGCTCGCTCTACTCCTGAGGCCGGCCGAGCACCGAGCAGGAGGGAGGCGCCGTGCCCCGCGAACGACGCGAGCGCACCCAGGTGCTGCTGCGCATCGATCCTGCGCTCGCCGACGCCCTGCGCCGGTGGGCCGAGGACGAGATGCGCTCCACCAACGCCCAGATCGAGGTCGTGCTCCGCGACGCGCTGCGCCGGGCCGGGCGGCTGCCCGGCGCAGGAGGAGTGACGCTCAGGCGATCCGATCGATCACCAGCGGCGTGAGCGCCGGACGGCTGCCCTCGGGCACCACGTCGAAGCCGCCCTCGAGGGAGGCCAGCGCGCGCTCGAAGCGCTCCGGCTCGTCGGTGTGCAGGGTGAGCAGCGGCTGACCGGCGGTGACGACGTCGCCCGGGCGGGCGTGCCACTCGACGCCGGCACCGGCCTGCACGGCGTCCTCCTTGCGGGCCCGGCCCGCACCGAGGCGCCAGGCCGCCAGACCGACGGCCATCGCGTCGAGACGGGCCAGGACGCCGTCGGCGGGGGCGAGCACCACGTGCTGCTCGCGGGCGGTCGGGAGCGTCGCGTCGGGGTCGCCTCCCTGGGCCGCGATCATCCGGCGCCAGGCGTCCATGGCCGAGCCGTCGGCGAGGCGGTCGGCGGGGTCCACGTCGGTGACGCCCGCGGCCGCGAGCATCTCGCGGGCCAGCGCGAGGGTCAGCTCGACGACGTCGGCGGGCCCGCCGCCGGCGAGCACCTCCACCGACTCGCGGACCTCCAGCGCGTTGCCGGCGGTGAGGCCCAGCGGCGTCGACATGTCGGTGAGCAGCGCGACCGTGCGCACGCCGGCGTCGGTGCCCAGGGCCACCATCGTCTCGGCGAGCTCGCGGGCCGAGGCGACGTCCTTCATGAACGCGCCCGTGCCGACCTTGACGTCGAGCACCAGGGCGCCGGTGCCCTCGGCGATCTTCTTGCTCATGATCGAGGAGGCGATCAGCGGGATCGCCTCGACCGTGCCGGTGACGTCGCGCAGGGCGTAGAGCTTCTTGTCCGCAGGCGCCAGGCCGTCGCCGGCCGCGCAGATGACGGCGCCGACGTCGTCGAGCTGGGAGAGCATCTCGGCGTTGGAGAGCGCAGCGCGCCAGCCCGGGATCGACTCCAGCTTGTCGAGCGTGCCGCCGGTGTGGCCCAGGCCGCGCCCCGACAGCTGCGGCACCGCGACGCCGCACGCGGCGACCAGCGGCGCGAGCGGCAGGGTGATCTTGTCGCCGACGCCGCCGGTGGAGTGCTTGTCGGCGGTCGGGCGCGAGAGCGAGGAGAAGTCCATCCGCTCCCCCGAGGCGATCATCGCCGCGGTCCAGCGGGCGATCTCGGCGCGCTCCATGCCGTTGAGCAGGATCGCCATGGTGAGGGCCGACATCTGCTCGTCGGCGACGACGCCGCGGGTGTAGGCGTCGACCATCCAGTCGATCTGGCTGTCGCTGAGGCGGTGACCGTCGCGCTTGGCGGTGATCACCTCGATCGCGTCGTGCTGTGGCACGGCGTCTCCTTCTCTGGTTCCGGGGGCGGCGCCACGGTGGTGGCGGCCGCGGCGACCCTACGCGGACGGCGCGGGTCGGGCGAGGTCAGGCGAGGGTCAGGCGAGGGTCAGGTCGTCGGGGCCGAAGGCGTCGGGCAGCACCTCGGCCATGGTGCGCTCCCCTGCGGGGGTCAGGACGACGAGCGCGGGCCCGCCGTTCTCCCACAGCAGCTGCCGACAGCGGCCGCACGGCATGACGAGGTGGGCCTCCTGGCCCTCGGGCGAGCCGACGCAGACGAACCGGCGCAGCCGTCCGCCCCCGCCGAGGTGGAGGCTGCTCACCAGCCCGCACTCGGCGCACAGCGTGACGCCGTAGCCGGCGTTCTCGACGTTGCAGCCCGCCACGACCCGGCCGTCCTCGACCTCCGCGGCCGCGCCGACCCGGAACCGCGAGTAGGGCGCGTAGGCACGGCCCTGCGCCTCGACGGCGGCCGCCGTCAGCTCCGCCCACGCCGCGGGCACCTGTGCCGCCGTGGTCACCTGCGTGCTCACCGGTCCTCCTCAAGGCCGCGGACGGACGCCGCGGGAGCGCCAGCCTGTCCGACGTCGCGACGACGGACAAGCGTCCACACCTCACCGGCAGATGACGACTCGATAACCGTTCGCCCCGGAGACCTTGCGGGAGTCCCGCCGAGGGACCGGATTCGGTACGGTGCGCGCAGTCGTCCCCGCAGGAGCGGGACCAGACCTGGAGGAACACGTGAACAACATCCGGAAGGCCGTCGTCGGCGGCGTGGCCCTGCTGGCCGTCGCTCCCGCTCTCGCGGCATGTGGGGACGCCCCCGACTCGACGTCCGACGGCTCCGCCGCCAAGAGCGACTTCAAGCCCTGCATCGTCTCCGACGCCGGCGGCTTCGACGACAAGTCGTTCAACCAGCTGAGCTTCGAGGGCATCCAGGCCGCCGCGAAGAAGCTCGGCACCAAGGCCACCTCGGTGGAGTCCAACAGCGAGAACGACTTCGCCCCGAACCTCGAGAGCCTGGTCGGCGAGGGCTGCAACACCATCGTC
Organism: Nocardioides sp. B129/18; assembly: GCF_055282735.1. Taxonomy (NCBI): domain Bacteria; kingdom Bacillati; phylum Actinomycetota; class Actinomycetes; order Propionibacteriales; family Nocardioidaceae; genus Nocardioides; species Nocardioides sp. B129/18. Next base: position 30,790 of record NZ_JBUZJI010000030.1, read on the forward strand.
ACGGTCGGCTTCGCGCTCGCCGCGGCCACCAAGGAGTCGGCGAAGGCCAACCCGAACATCGAGTACGTCCTCATCGACGACGCCGCCGACGGTGGCGACGACGGCAAGACCTTCGACGGCAAGCCGGACGTCTCCAACATCAAGCCGCTCCTCTACGACACCGCCCAGGCCGCGTTCCTCGCCGGCTACGTCGCGGCCGACTACTCCAAGACCGGCGTCGTCGGCACCTACGGCGGTCAGCCGTACCCGACCGTCACGATCTTCATGGACGGCTTCAAGCAGGGCGTGGAGTACTACAACAAGGAGAAGGGCAAGAAGGTCAAGGTCGTCGGCTGGGACGGCAAGGACGGCTCCTTCACCGGCGGCTTCGACGCCAACCAGGCGGCCACCAACACCGCGGCGCAGATCATCGACCAGAACGCGGACGTGATCCTGCCCGTCGGCGGCCCGATCTACCAGGGCGCGCTCACCGCCATCGCCGACTCCGGCAAGGACGTCGCCCTCATCGGCGTCGACGCCGACCTCTACAAGACCGACCCGAAGACCCGCCCCGTGGTCCTCACCTCGATCCTGAAGAACATGGACGTCTCCACCGAGGAGGCCGTCGTGCAGGCCGGCGAGGGCAAGGTCGACTACACCCCCTACGTCGGCACCCTGGAGAACGACGGCGTGGGCATCGCGCCGTTCCACGACTTCGAGGGCAAGGTGTCCTCGTCGCTGGCCGGCGAGATCGACAAGATCAAGGCCGGCATCATCGACGGCTCGATCAAGGTGAACTCCTACCTCAACCAGTGAGTCATCCGGCACGCCCCGCGTGCCCCCGGAGGGTGGTCGACCTGATCGGTCGACCACCCTCCGTCCGCGTGTCCTCCACTTCCTAGGATCGCCCCATGCAGCTGGCCCTGCGCGACATCACCAAGCGCTTCGGCGCCCTCGTCGCCAACGACCACATCTCCTTGACCGTCGAGCCCGGTGAGATCCACTGCCTGCTCGGCGAGAACGGCGCCGGCAAGTCGACGCTGATGAACGTCCTCTACGGCCTCTACCAGGCCGACGAGGGCGAGATCGTCCTCGACGGCGAGGTCCGCCACTTCTCCGGCCCCGGCGACGCCATGTCGGCCGGCATCGGCATGGTGCACCAGCACTTCATGCTGATCCCCGTCTTCACGGTGGCCGAGAACGTGATGCTCGGCCACGAGTCCACCGGCTTCGCCGGCTCGCTGGACCTCGACACCGCGCGGGCCCGCGTCCGCGAGATCTCCGACCGCTTCGGCTTCCACGTCGACCCCGACGCCCTCGTCGAGGACCTCCCCGTCGGCGTGCAGCAGCGCGTCGAGATCATCAAGGCGCTCTCACGCGACGCGAAGGTGCTGATCTTCGACGAGCCCACCGCCGTCCTGACGCCGCAGGAGACCGACGAGCTGATGGCGATCATGCGCCAGCTGCGCGAGGCCGGCACCGCGATCGTGTTCATCACCCACAAGCTGCGCGAGGTCCGCGAGGTCGCCGACCGCATCACCGTGATCCGGCTCGGCAAGGTGGTCGGCGAGGCCGATCCCGCCGCCAGCAACGCCGAGCTCGCCGCCCTCATGGTCGGCCGGCCCGTCGAGCTCACCGTCCCCAAGGAGCCGCCGACGCTGGGCGAGGAGGCGCTGGTCGTCTCCGGGCTCACCGTCAGCGACGCCACCGGCACCGTTCACCTCGACGACGTCAGCTTCTCGATCCGCGCCGGCGAGGTGCTGGCGGTGGCGGGCGTCCAGGGCAACGGCCAGACCGAGCTCACCGAGGCCCTCGTCGGCCTGCAGGAGCACGTCTTCGGCTCGGTGCTCCTCGACGGCCGCGAGCTCGTGGGCCGCACCGTCCGCGACGTGCTCGAGGCCGGCGTGGGCTTCGTCCCCGAGGACCGCCAGGTCGACGGCCTGGTGGGCAGCTTCTCGATCGCCGAGAACCTCATGCTCGACCGCAGCAGCAGCGCCCCCTTCGTCAAGCGTGGCACCGTGCAGCGCGAGGAGCTCGAACGGTTCGCGAAGGCCAAGCTCGCGGAGTACGACGTCCGCGCCCCCAGCATCCACACCCAGGCCGCCAACCTCTCCGGCGGCAACCAGCAGAAGGTCGTCGTCGCGCGCGAGCTCTCCCGCGACCTGCGACTGCTCGTGGCGGCCCAGCCCACCCGCGGCGTCGACGTCGGGTCGATCGAGTTCATCCACAGCCAGCTCATCGCGACGCGCGACTCCGGGATCCCGGTGCTCGTCGTCTCCACCGAGCTGGACGAGGTGGTGGCGCTCGCCGACCGGATCATGGTGCTCTACCGCGGACGGATCGTCGGGATCGTCCCCGCGGACACCCCGCGCGACGTCCTGGGACTGATGATGACCGGAGAGCGACCGGCAGGAGTGACGGCATGACCACCGCCCAGCAGCAGGGCTCCCCCGCCCCGGAGCAGGAGGACGCCCCGCGTCCGCCCGACAACGGACAGTGGCATCACGTGATGCGCTCCATCACCACCGGCAACGCCCTCGTGGGCGTCCTCGCCGTGGTGCTGGCGGTGCTCGTCGGGTCGCTGCTGATCCTGCTCACCGACGACCAGGTGCGCTCGACGGCGGGCTACATCACCGCCCGTCCCAGCGACTTCCTCTACGCCTCGCGCGACGCCATCACCGGCGCCTACAGCGCGCTGTTCCGCGGCTCGATCTACAACACCCGGGCCACGGACTTCCAGACCGGCATCCGCCCGCTCACCGAGACCCTGAAGTTCGCCGGCCCGCTCATCGCGGCCGGCCTCGGCGTCGGCCTGGCCTTCCGCGCGGGCATGTTCAACATCGGCGGCCGCGGCCAGATGCTCATGGCCGGCGGCGCCGCCGGCTGGATCGGCATCCACGCCGACCTGCCCGGCCCGCTGCAGCTGATCCTCGGCGTCCTGGTCGGCATGGCCGCCGCGGCCCTGTGGGCCGGCATCGCCGGACTCCTCAAGGCCCGCACCGGTGCGCACGAGGTGATCGTCACGATCATGCTCAACTACGTCGGCTTCTACCTGCTCTTCTACGCCCTCTCCAGCCAGTCGCTGCTGCAGGCGCCGGGCACGGTGAACCCGAAGTCGCTGCCGATGGACCAGAACGCCGTCATGCCCAAGCTGCTCGGCGACCGGTTCAACCTGCACCTCGGCTTCGTGCTGGCGCTGGTGGCCGTCGCGGTCGTGTGGTGGCTGCTGAACCGCTCCTCGCTGGGCTACCGCTTCCGCGCGGTCGGCGAGAACCCGCACGCCGCGCGCACCGCCGGCATCGACGTCGGCCGCACCTACGTGCTCGCGATGCTCATCGCCGGCTCGCTGGTGGGCCTGGCCGGCGCCAACCAGGTGCTCGGCACCGTCCCGTCGGGCGTCTCCACCGACCTCGACGCCGGCATCGGCTTCGACGCCATCACCGTGGCGCTGCTGGGCCGCTCGAACCCGCTGGGGATCCTCGGCGCCGGCCTGCTGTTCGGCGCCTTCAAGGCCGGCGGCTTCGCCATGCAGGCCTCCGAGGGCATCCCGGTCGACATCGTGCTGGTCATCCAGTCCCTCATCGTGCTCTTCATCGCCGCCCCGCCGCTGGTGCGCGCGATCTTCCGGCTGCCGACCAAGGAGGCCAAGTGAGCCAGTCCAGCGCCCCGAGCGCAGCCCCGGACGTCGTCGCCGACGAGCCGACCGTCATCGCCGTCGTCAGTGCCAAGGCCACGGTGGTCCTCGGCGTCCTGACGCTGGCCTTCGCCGCCGCGCTCGCCTTCGCCGGCCAGCAGGGCGACACCACGTTCCGCCTCGCGGCGCCGAACGACTTCTTCGCCCTGCCCGAGGTCACCGTGCCCGGCCCCGGCACCGGCTGGATCGCCGTCGTCGTCATGGCGCTGATCACCGGCGAGTCGGCCCGCCGCCTCGTCGCCAAGCAGACGACCCCCGCCTGGCTGATCGCGATCTACGCCGTCATCGGCCTGATCGGCTTCCTGGCCTGGTCGGCCGCGGGCGGCACCATCCCCGTCGTCGGCCTCCTGGCCGGCTCGCTGCTGCTGGCCGTCCCGCTGGTCTTCGGCGCCCTCGGCGGCGTCCTCGGCGAGCGGGTCGGCGTCGTCAACATCGCCATCGACGGCCAGCTGCTGCTGGGCGCCTTCGCCGCGGCGATCGTCGGCTCGGTCACCGGCTCCACCTGGCTCGGCGTCATCGCCGCCATGGCCGCCGGCGCGCTGGTCGCCCTGATCCTCGGCGTCTTCGCGATCACCTACTTCGTCGACCAGGTGATCGTCGGCGTCGTGCTCAACGTGCTGATCGTCGGCATCACCAGCTTCATGTTCTCCCAGGTGCTCACCGCGAACACCGACACGCTCAACAGCCCGCCGCGGCTGAGCGCCGTCGCGGTCCCGGTGCTCGGGGAGATCCCGCTGGTCGGGCCGATCCTGTTCCGCCAGTCCCCGATCGTCTACCTGCTCTACGTCGCGGTCGCGGCGGTCACCTGGGCGCTCTACCGCACCAAGTGGGGCCTGCGCGTGCGCGCCGTCGGCGAGCACCCCAAGGCCGCCGACACCGTCGGCATCGACGTCAACCGCACCCGCTATCGCACCATCCTCCTGGCCGGCGCCATCGCCGGCGCGGGCGGCGCGTTCTACACGCTGGTCTCGGTGCAGGCCTTCAACCGCGAGATGACCGGCGGCGCGGGCTACATCGCGCTCGCGGCGGTCATCTTCGGCAAGTGGGACCCCATCCGGGCCACGCTGGCGGCGCTGCTGTTCGGCTTCGCCTCGAACCTGCAGGGCGTGCTCTCGGTGCTGGGCTCGCCCGTGCCGAGCCAGTTCATGCTGATGCTGCCCTACGTCGTCACGATCTTCGCCGTCGCCGGTCTCGTCGGCCGCTCCCGCGCGCCCGCCGCCGTCGGGCTGCCCTACCGCAAGGGCTGATCAGGTCACGGAGAGCTGGACGTCGTCAGGGGGAGCTTCCCCTGACGACGTCCAGCCTCCCCGGACATCCGGGGAGACTGCCCCTCAGCGCAGCGCTCGCACGGCGGTCTCCGCGAGGATCCGGGCGCCCAGGCCGATGGCGCGCTCGTCGACGAGCAGGTTGCCCTGGTGGAGGTCGTAGGTGGGGCCGCCGGGGCGACGCACGCCCAGGCGCGCCATGGCGCCGGGGACGCGGGTGAGGTACCAGCCGAAGTCCTCGCCGCCGAGGCTCTGCGGCACGGTGGCCTGGCCCGTGGGGCCGAGGACGGAGAGGGCCGACTCCCCGAGGAGCGAGGTGGCCAGCGCCTCGTTGACCACCGGCGGCACGCCGCGCTGGTAGTCGACGATCGCGTGGACGCCGTAGGGCCGCACGATCTCCTGGACGACCTCGCGCACCAGCGGCTCGCACTCCGACCACGCATCGGCGTCGAGGATGCGCACGGTGCCGGCGACGACGCCGCTCTCGGGGATCACGTTGGCCGCGGAGCCGGCCTCGATGCGGCCCCACACGACGCTGACGCCCGCGCGCGGGTCGATGCGGCGGCTGACGATGGCCGGCAGCTCGGTGGTGACCTTGGCCAGCGCGAAGGTGAGGTCCTCGGTGAGGTGGGGGCGCGAGGTGTGGCCGCCGGTGCCCTCGAGGCGCACCTCGAGGTGGTCGGCGGCGCTGGTGAGCGCGCCGGTGCGCAGCCCGAGCCGGCCGACGTCGACGGCGGGATCGCAGTGCAGCGCGAAGATCCGCTCGACGCCGGCGAGGGCGTCGAGGCCGAGCAGGTGCACCGCTCCCCCGGGCATGACCTCCTCGGCGGGCTGGAACAGCAGCCGGACGGCGCCGGGGAGCTCGCCGCGATCGTGCGCCTCGGCGAGCGCGAGGCCGGCACCGAGAAGCGCGGTCGTGTGGACGTCGTGTCCGCAGGCGTGCGCGACGCCGGGCACGGTGCTGCGCCAGGACTCCTCGACGAGGTCCTCGATCGGCAGGGCGTCGAGGTCGGCGCGCAGGGCCACCGAGCCGCGTCCGGGGGCGGGCTCGCCGAGGTCGGCGACGACGCCGGAGCCGGTGGTGGGCAGCACCCGCCAGCCGGCCTGGGCCAGGCGGGTGGCGACGAGCTCGGAGGTGCGGTGCTCCTCCCACGAGAGCTCGGGGTGGGCGTGCAGGTCGCGACGCACCGCGACGAGCTCGTCGGCGTGCTTCTCGACGACGGCGGCGATGGTGCCGGCGGCGGGCAGGGAGCGGTCGGGATCGTGGGAGGACATCGCCTCCCAGGGTAGTCCCGTCGCCTCAGGCGCCCGGGGCGTCGTCCAGGGCGTCGCTCGGGGCGGGGGCGCCGTCGAAGGCCGCGAGCAGCCGGTCGGCGGCGACGGTGGCCGGCAGGTCGCCGGCCAGCACGGCCGCGCGGACGTCCTCGCGCACCTCGCGCACGCCCGGGGAGTGCCGCAGCCGCTGGTCGAGCTCGTCGCGCACCAGCGCCCAGGTGAACTCCAGCTGCTGCTCGGCGCGCTTGCGGCGCAGCCCGTCCTCGCCGAGGAACTCGCGGTGGCCGAGGATCCGCTGCCAGAGGTCCTCGACGCCGACGTCGGTGAGGCCCGAGCAGGTGACCACCGGCGGCGCCCACTCGTCGTGGCCGCGCACCAGGCGCAGCGCGCCGGCGAGCTCGCGGGCGGCGCCGCGGGCCTCCTGCTCGCGGTCGCCGTCGGCCTTGTTGACCGCGACGACGTCGGCGAGCTCGAGGATGCCCTTCTTGATGCCCTGCAGCTGGTCGCCGGTGCGGGCCAGGGTGAGGAAGAGGAAGGTGTCGACCATCCCCGCCACGGTCACCTCGGACTGCCCGACGCCGACGGTCTCGACGAGCACGACGTCGTAGCCGGACGCCTCGAGCACCGCCATCGCCTGCACGGTGGCCCGGGCGACGCCGCCGAGGGTGCCCGCCGACGGCGAGGGCCGGATGAAGGCGCCGGGGTCGGCGGAGAGCCGGCCCATGCGGGTCTTGTCGCCGAGCACCGAGCCGCCGGTGCGCACGCTGGAGGGGTCGACGGCGAGCACCCCGACGCGATGGCCGGCGGCGGTCAGCCGCGAGCCGAGGGCCTCGATGAAGGTGGACTTGCCGACGCCGGGCACGCCGGAGATGCCCACGCGCACGACACCCTCCCCGGCACCACCGCCCTCCGCGGCGAGCGCGGTGAGCAGCTCGCGGGCGAGCACGCGGTGCTGGGGACGCGACGACTCCACGAGGGTGATGGCGCGCGAGACCGCCGCGCGCCGTCCCTCCCGGATGCCGTCGAGGAGCTCCTCGACCGAGGGCATCGAGCCCTCAGTGACCCAGCTGCTCGCGCAGCTTGGCCAGGAGGTCGAGGGCGGACTCCGCGATCACGGTGCCGGGCAGGAACACCGAGGCGGCGCCCATCTCCTTGAGCGTCGCGACGTCGTCGGGCGGGATGACGCCACCGATCACCATCATGATGTCGGGGCGACCCTGCTCGGCGAGGGCGTCGCGCAGCGCGGGCAGGAGCGTGAGGTGGCCGGCGGCCAGCGAGCTGACGCCGACGATGTGCACGTCGGCGTCCACGGCCTGCTGGGCGACCTCCTCGGGCGTGGAGAACAGCGGCCCCACGTCGACGTCGAAGCCGAGGTCGGCGAAGGCGGAGACGATGACCTTCTGGCCGCGGTCGTGGCCGTCCTGGCCCATCTTCGCCACGAGGATGCGCGGGCGGCGGCCCTCGGACTCCTCGAACGCGGCGGTCTCGGAGAGCACCTGCTGGATGAGGGATCCGCCGTCCTCGCCCAGGGCCGACTCGTCGCGGTACACGCCGGAGATCGTACGGATGACGGCCTGGTGGCGGCCGTAGACCTTCTCCATCGCCTCGGAGATCTCCCCGACGGTGGCCTTCGCGCGGGCGGCGTCGACGGCCAGCGCGAGGAGGTTGCCCTCGAGCCCCTGACCGGTGCCCCGCTCGGCGGCGTTGGTGAGCGCCTCGAGCGCGGAGCGGACGGCGTCGTCGTCGCGCTCGGCGCGCAGCCGCTCGAGCTTGGCGATCTGCTGGCGGTAGACCGAGTCGTTGTCGACCTTGAGGACCTCGAGCGGGTCCTCGGCGGCGAGCCGGTGGGTGTTGACGCCGATGACGCTCTGCAGGCCGGCGTCGATGCGGGCCTGGGTGCGTGCGGCGGCCTCCTCGATGCGCATCTTCGGGATGCCCTGCTCGATGGCCTTGGCCATGCCGCCGGCGGCCTCGGCCTCCTGGATGTGGGCCCAGGCGCGCTCGGCGAGGTCGTGGGTGAGGCGCTCGATGTAGTAGGAGCCGGCCCAGGGGTCGATGGTGCCGGTGGTGCCCGACTCCTGCTGCAGCAGCAGCTGGGTGTTGCGGGCGATGCGCGCGGAGAAGTCCGTGGGCAGCGCGATGGCCTCGTCGAGGGCGTTGGTGTGCAGCGACTGCGTGTGGCCCTGAGTGGCGGCCATCGCCTCGATGGCGGTGCGGCCGACGTTGTTGAACACGTCCTGCGCGGTGAGCGACCAGCCGGAGGTCTGGGAGTGGGTGCGCAGCGAGAGCGACTTGGGGTTCTTCGGGTCGAACTCGCGCACCAGGCGGGCCCACAGCGCGCGGGCGGCGCGCATCTTGGCCACCTCCATCGCGAAGTTCATGCCGATGGCCCAGAAGAAGGAGAGGCGGGGGGCGAACGTGTCGATGTCGAGGCCGGCGTCGAGGCCGGCGCGGATGTACTCCACGCCGTCGGCCAGCGTGTAGGCGAGCTCGAGGTCGGCGGTCGCCCCGGCCTCCTGCATGTGGTAGCCGGAGATCGAGATCGAGTTGAAGCGGGGCATCCGCGCCGAGGTGAAGCTGAAGATGTCGGAGATGATCCGCATCGACGGCGCGGGCGGGTAGATGTAGGTGTTGCGGACCATGAACTCCTTGAGGATGTCGTTCTGGATGGTCCCCGCGAGCTGCTCCGGCGCCACCCCCTGCTCCTCGGCCGCCACGATGTAGAGGGCGAGCACCGGCAGGACGGCGCCGTTCATGGTCATCGACACCGACATCTGGTCCAGCGGGATGCCGTCGAAGAGGGTGCGGGTGTCGTAGATGGAGTCGATCGCCACGCCCGCCATGCCGACGTCGCCGCGCACGCGTGGGTGGTCGGAGTCGTAGCCGCGGTGGGTGGCGAGGTCGAAGGCCACCGAGAGGCCCTTCTGGCCGGCCGCGAGGTTGCGGCGGTAGAAGGCGTTGGACTCCTCGGCGGTGGAGAAGCCGGCGTACTGACGGATGGTCCACGGCTGGGTCGTGTACATCGTCGGGTACGGGCCGCGCAGGAACGGGCTCAGGCCCGGCAGGGTGTCGAGGCCGTCGAGGCCGGCGAGGTCGTCGGCGGTGTAGAACGGCTTGACCTCGATGCCCTCGGGGCTCTGCCAGCCCTCCCCCGCGCTGTCCGGGGCGGACGCGGCCGAGCCGCCGACCGCCGTGCCACGGAAGCTCTTCGGAACCGTCATGCCAGGGCCTCCCGGGTGCGGTGGAGGAAGGCGAGGGCGTCGACGCCCAGCGCGCAGGAGTCATCGGCGTACTCGGTGGCCTTGCCCGCGATGATCACGCGGGAGGCACCGGCGGAGCGGAGCGCGGCCGCGGCGGCCTCGCCCCACTCGGCGTAGGCGGCGTCGGCGCCGGCCAGGCACACGACCGGCTGGCCGGCGTAGGCGGCGACGAGGTCGTCGGGCGAGGCGGTGGCGCCCACGACGTCGACGGCGACGCCGCCCGCGGCCAGCAGGTTCGAGGCGAACGTGGCGCGGGCGGTGTGCGCGGCGATCGGACCGAGCGTCGCGAGGAAGACGTGCTGGGCCGGCGGGGCGGCGCGCAGCGCCTCGTAGCTGGCACCGTAGGAGCGGACGGCGTCGAAGGCGCCGTCGGGCTCGCGCTGCAGCAGCTCCTCGGCGAGGTTCGGGAACTCCGAGACGCCGGTCAGCGGGCGCTTGCGGGTGGCGACCTGCTTCTCGCGGGCCTCGACTGTGGCCTCGACCAGCGGCGCGACGGCGGCGTCGAGGTCGCCCTCCTGCGCCGCAGCGTCGAGCTCGACGAAGACGTCCCACGCCCTCTGCGCGAGGTCGTCGGTGAGCCGCTCGACGGCGTAGGAGCCGCCGGCGATGTCGCCGACCTTGCCCAGGTGGGCCTCGTCGATGAGCAGGTGGCTGGTGTTGCGGGCGATCCGGCGGCCGAACGCCTCGGGGCGGCCGAGCGGGGCGTCGAACGGCAGCACCGTGACGGCGTCGGCGCCGCCCACGCCCGCGGCGAACGCGGCGACGGTGGTGCGCAGCATGTTCACGTAGGGGTCGTAGGCGCTCATCATCGGGCGGCTGGTGATCGCGTGCACCCGCTGTGCGGTCCCGGCGGCGTCGGCGGCGCCGGAGAGCTCGAGCACCCGCGCCCAGAGGCGGCGCACGGCACGGAGCTTGGCGATGCCGGGGAACTGCTCGTCGGTGACGGCCAGGCGCAGCTCGACGAGCGGGGCGGCCGCAGCGGCGTCGACGCCGGCCTCCTCCAGCACGCGGAGGGCGCGGACGCCGGCGGCCAGCACGTAGGCCAGCTCCTGGGCGTCGGAGGCGCCGCGGTCGTGCACCGCGGTGCCGTCGACGACGACGCCGAGCACGCCGGCCTCCTGTGCGAGCCGAGCCACGGCGACGAGGTCGTCGGCCGCGGCGAGGGCGCTGACCCCGAGGTTGGTGCCGGCGGCGGGCTCCGTGCTCTCCAGGTGGGCGAGGAACGCCCGCGCGGCCGCCACGGGGGCGTCCGGCGCGTCGAGCACCACCGGGGCGAGGTCGAGGTACACCCCCGCCAGGACGGCGGCGAGGTCGGTGTCGGCGTCCGCGCCGAGCAGCACGGAGGTGACGCCGCCCTCGAGGTCGGCCAGCACGGTCTCGTTGACGGCGGCGGCCGCGACGCCGCGGGCGTCGACGTGGCTGCGCACGTCCCAGGGGCCGACGCGGGTCGGGCGACCGGAGGTCGTGAGCCCCTCGAGGTCGGCGGCGGTGCCCAGGGGCGTGACGGCGATGCCGTCGAGCGTCGTGCGCGTGAGGCGGTCCCAGACGGCGGAGTCCGCGTCGTCCTCGCCGAGGCGCCGGGCCTTGCGGAGGACGGCCGCGGCCTGGGCCTCCCAGTCGGCGAGCGTCCAGCGGTCCTCGGGACCGGCCAGGCTCAGACTGCCCTGATCGGGCGCCAGTGCGGCCGGCTCGGCCAGGCCGCCGTCGATGTCGGTCATGCTCGCACCCTAGAGAACCTGACACCGCCGCTGTCAGAGACCCCGTCAGATGAGATGCGGACCACCTCCTCAGGGGAGACCCGGACGAGGGCCGCACCGGGATCTCGGCGCGGAGTTCACCGGACCGTCGCCCGAGGCTCGCCCGACGGACGCCGGGACCGCCCCGGGGGCCGCGATCCTGCGACCATGCGGATCCTCCTCGCCACCGAGGCCTTCTACCCCGCCGTCGACGGCACCACGACGACGCTCAAGGCCACAGCCGACCGCCTCATCGACCTCGGGCACGACGTCGCGATCGTCGCGCCCGGCCCCGGCCTGCGCGACTACCGCCGCGCGCCGATCACCCGGATCAGCCCCCTCGGCAAGCTCGGCGCCCAGGTGCGCGGGGCCATCGAGGCCTTCGCGCCCGACGTCGTCCACGTCACCAGCCCGGCCCTGACCCCCGCCGGCGTCGGTCGTCGCGCCCTCAAGCAGGCGCGGGCCCTCGGCGTCCCGACGCTGGTGGTGCAGCAGTCCGTCGTCCCCGACCTCGCCTGGGAGATGTGGCGCTCGCGCGTCGCCGCCCGCGCCGACGCCGTGCTGGTCACCGCCCCGTGGATGGCCTCCCGGATGGCCGGCCTCGGGCAGGAGACGGGGCTGTGGGAGCCCGGCGTCGACACCCGCGCCTTCACCCCCGCCCTGCGCGACGACTGGCTGCACGACTCGTGGTCGCGCGCCCGCTCCGCCGGCGGCCCCCGCGTGGTCGTCGGCTTCGTCGGCAGCCTCCACCGCCGTCACGGCGTCCGCTCGCTGGCGGCGCTGGCCGACCTGCCCGGGGTGCGGCCGGTCATCGTCGGGGACGGACCGCAGCGCGACTGGCTCGCCGACCGGCTCCCCGGCGCCCGCCTCACCGGCACCCTCGGCACCGGCGACCTCGCCGTCGCGATGGCCACCTTCGACGTCCTGGTCCACCCCGGCACCCAGGAGACCTGCTGCCACGCCCTGCGCGAGGCCTCGGCCAGCGGCCTGCCGATCGTGGCGCCGCGGGCCGGCGGCGCGCGCTCGTGGGTGCGTCCGCTCGAGACGGGTCTCCTCTACGACCCCGAGGACGAGCACGGCCTCGTGCGCGCCGTCCACGCGGTCGCCTCGGACTCCCGTCGCGACCTCCTCGGCGCCGAGGGCCGCCGCCGGGC
>NZ_JBUZJI010000031.1:0-9402 GCF_055282735.1 Nocardioides sp. B129/18
GGCCGGCTCGGGCTCGGCGGGAGCGGCCGGCGCGGCGGCCTCGGGCTCGGCCGGGGCGGCGGGCTCGGCAGGAGCGGAGTCCGCGGGAGCCTCGCCGGCCTCGCCGATCAGCGCCAGGATCGCGCCGACCTCGACGGTGTCGTCCTCGTTGGCCCGGATCTCCAGCAGGGTGCCGGCAACGGGCGAGGGGATCTCGGTGTCGACCTTGTCGGTGGACACCTCCAGCAGCGGCTCGTCGACGGCCACGGTGTCGCCGACCTGCTTGAGCCAGCGGGTGACGGTGCCCTCGGTGACGGACTCGCCCAGTGCGGGGAGGTTGACTTCGGTGGCCAATGGACTTCCTTCGTCTTGGAGCGGTGTGCGGAGGTGGAGTGGTGCGTCAGCCGTGCGCGTGCAGCGGCTTGGCGGCCAGGGCGAGGTGGGCCTCGCCGAGGGCCTCGTTCTGGGTCGGGTGGGCGTGGATCAGCGGCGCGACGTCCTCCGCGTGACCCTCCCAGTTGTAGATGAGCTGGGCCTCGCCGATGAGCTCGCCGACGCGCTCGCCGACGAGGTGGACGCCGAGCACGGGGCCGTCGACCTGGCGCACGAGCGTGACCGAGCCCTGGGTCTTGAGGATCTGGCTCTTGCCGTTGCCGCCGAGGTCGTAGGTGAGGGTGGTGACGGCGTCGGCGCCGTGGGCCTCGACGGCCTGGGCCTCGGTGAGGCCGACGGAGGCGACCTCGGGGTGGGTGTAGGTGACCCGCGGGATGCCCGACTCGGGCACCGGCACGGGGGAGAGGCCGGCGATGTGCTCGGCGACGTGGATGCCGTGCTGGAAGCCGCGGTGGGCCATCTGGAGGCCGGGGACGATGTCGCCGACGGCGTAGACGCCCTCGAGGTTGGTGCGGCCGTGCTCGTCGGCGAGGACGAAGCCGCGGTCCATCGCGACGCCCTGCTCCTCGAAGCCGAGGTCGGCGGTGCGCGGCCCGCGGCCGACGGCGACGAGCAGGACGTCGGCCTCGAGCACCTCGCCGCCGGCGAGGGTGATCTCGACGCCGTGGTCGGTGGCCTTGGCGGACTCGAAGGAGGTGCCGGTGCGCACGGAGATGCCGCGCTTCTTGAACGCGCGCTCGAGGGCGGTGGAGGAGCGGGGCTCCTCGGCCGCGATGAGCCGGGGGAGCGCCTCGACGATGGTGACCTCGGAGCCGAAGCTGTTCCAGACGCTGGCGAACTCCGAGCCGATGACGCCGCCGCCGAGCACGACGGCGCGGGCGGGCACCTCGGTGAGGCGCAGGGCGTGCTCGGAGGTGAGCACGCGGACGCCGTCGACCTCGAGGCCGGGCAGGGAGCGGCTGTAGGAGCCGGTGGCCAGCACGAGGGAGCGTCCGGTGTAGGCGGTGCCGTCGACGGTGACCTCGCGGGCGCCGGTGAGGCGACCCTCGCCCTCGATGACGGTGATGCCGCGGGACCTGATCAGGCCGGTGAGGCCCTTGAACAGCCGGGAGACGACGCCGTCCTGGTAGGCCAGCACGCCGGGCATGTCGATGCCCTCGAAGGTGGCCTTGACGCCGAACTGCTCGGAGGTGCGGGCGGCGTCGGCGACCTCGGCGGCGTGCAGGAGCGCCTTGGTGGGGATGCAGCCGACGTGGAGGCACGTGCCGCCGAGACGGTCCTTCTCGACCAGGCCGACCGAGAGGCCGAGCTGGGCGGCGCGCAGGGCGCAGGCGTAGCCGCCTGATCCCGCTCCGAGGACGAGGACGTCGAAGTCGGTGTCGGCCACCGTGTTCCTTCCGCTGTGGCGTGGCTGGGAGCCTCATCCTTGCACTCCTGCGCTGGGAGTCCACACCGGGCCGGGTGACTGGCGAGTAGGGATCTCGAGGCCTCCTGGGCGGCGTCCGGGACGGCGTTCGGCATGCGGTCCCGCGCGTCCGGAGTCAGCCATCCGGCCACCTGACCTCCGCCGACCCGGCACACTGGAGCCATGGGATGGACCGACCGCTTCCGCCGCTCGGGCCCGCGCATGAGCAGGCCCGCCGCCGACGGCTTCCGCACCGGCTCGACGCGCGTGCGCGCCGCCGACTCCGTGGACCTGCAGCACCTGGAGGAGTGGACCGGCGGACGGCGCGGGGTCGAGGGCTTCGTCGAGCCCCGCACCGCGGTCAGCGACGTCACCCTCCTGCTGGTGGCCCACGACGGCGAGTGGACGCGTCGCCGCGTCCCGTCGGTGCAGTGGGCGCACGAGTTCTGCAACCGTCACCAGATCCCGTCCTACGACGCCGCGGTGGTGGGCATCCCGCAGCGGATGCGCGACTACAACTCCCGCCGCAAGGCCGAGGAGCGGCAGCGACGCCAGCAGGGCCCCGGCTCGCTCTGAGCCGATGATCCTCGGGCTCGGCGCGCCGCGCCATGGTGCGGAAGTGCCTCGACATCATGTATCTTGACGTCAAGACATTCTTTCTGAGGTGAGCCCTCCTTCCGTCCCGCTCCATCGCGGCGGCAGGATGGGGGGCGACCCCGCCCCGCTCGTGCCATCCCGGCGCTGAGCTCCCCAGAGGAGAGGAACGGCTGTGGCCAGTCAGGACAGCTTCGGTGCCAAGAGCACCCTGGACGTGGACGGCACGTCCTACGAGATCTTCCGCCTCGACGCGGTGACCGGCGACGGCCTCGACGTCGCCTCGCTGCCGTTCAGCCTCAAGGTGCTGCTGGAGAACCTCCTGCGCACCGAGGACGGCGCCGACATCACCGCCGACGACATCCGCGCCCTCGCGGGCTGGGACGAGACCGCCCAGCCCGACAAGGAGATCCAGTTCACGCCGGCCCGCGTGATCATGCAGGACTTCACCGGCGTCCCCTGCGTCGTCGACCTCGCCACCATGCGCGAGGCCATGGCCGACCTCGGCGGCGACGCCTCCAAGATCAACCCGCTGGCCCCGGCCGAGATGGTCATCGACCACTCCGTCATGGCCGACGTCTTCGGCACCCCCGAGGCCTTCCAGCGCAACGTCGAGATCGAGTACGAGCGCAACCGCGAGCGCTACCAGTTCCTGCGCTGGGGCCAGGGCGCCTTCGACGACTTCAAGGTCGTCCCCCCGGGCACCGGCATCGTCCACCAGGTCAACATCGAGCACCTGGCGCGCACCATCTTCACGCGCACCGTCGACGGCGTCCTCCAGGCGTACCCCGACACCTGCGTCGGCACCGACTCCCACACCACCATGGTCAACGGCATCGGCGTCGTCGGCTGGGGCGTCGGCGGCATCGAGGCCGAGGCCGCCATGCTCGGCCAGCCCGTCTCGATGCTCATCCCGCGCGTCGTCGGCTTCAAGCTCTCCGGCTCGCTGCCCGAGGGCTCGACGGCCACCGACCTCGTGCTCACCATCACCGAGATGGTCCGCAAGCACGGCGTCGTCGGGAAGTTCGTGGAGTTCTACGGCCCCGGCGTCTCCGCGCTGCCGCTGGCCAACCGCGCCACGATCGGCAACATGAGCCCGGAGTTCGGCTCCACCATCGCCGTCTTCCCGATCGATGACGAGACCCTCAAGTACCTCAAGCTCACCGGCCGCTCCGAGGAGCAGCTGGCGCTGGTCGAGTCCTACGCCAAGACCCAGGGCCTGTGGCACGACCCGTCGGCCGAGCCCCGCTACTCCGAGAAGCTCGAGCTCGACCTCTCCACCGTCGTCCCGAGCCTCGCCGGCCCCAAGCGCCCGCAGGACCGCGTCGAGCTCTCGAACGCCTCCTCGGCCTTCGCCTCCGAGCTGCCCACCTACTCCTCGAACGTCGACGCGAAGGTGCCGGTCACCCTCGAGGACGGCACCAGCTTCGAGCTCGAGAACGGCGCGGTGACGATCGCCTCGATCACCTCCTGCACCAACACCTCGAACCCGTCGGTCATGATCGGCGCCGCCCTGCTGGCCAAGAAGGCCGTGGAGAAGGGCCTGCAGCGCAAGCCGTGGGTCAAGACCACGCTGGCCCCCGGCTCGAAGGTCGTCTCGGACTACTACGAGAAGGCCGGCCTGACGCCGTACCTCGACAAGCTCGGCTTCAACCTCGTCGGCTACGGCTGCGTCACCTGCATCGGCAACTCCGGCCCGCTGATCCCCGAGGTCTCGGCCGCGGTCAACGAGAACGACCTCGCCGTCGTCTCGGTGCTCTCCGGCAACCGCAACTTCGAGGGCCGCATCAGCCCCGACATCAAGATGAACTACCTCGCCAGCCCGCCGCTGGTGGTGGCCTACGCCCTCGCCGGCTCCATGAAGGTCGACCTGTTCAACGACCCGATCGGCCAGGACGCCGACGGCCGGGACGTCTTCCTCAAGGACATCTGGCCCACTCCGGCCGAGATCGAGGACACCATCCGGGGCGCCATCGACTCCGACATGTTCGACTCCTCCTACGCCGACGTCTTCGCCGGCGACGAGCGCTGGCGCTCACTGCCCACGCCGGAGGGCAACACCTTCACGTGGGACCCCTCGTCCACCTACGTCCGCAAGGCGCCGTACTTCGAGGGCATGCCCGAGAGCCCCGAGCCGGTCACCGACATCGCCGGTGCCCGTGTGCTGCTCAAGCTCGGCGACTCCGTCACCACCGACCACATCAGCCCGGCCGGTGCCATCAAGAAGGACTCGCCCGCGGGCCGCTACCTCACCGAGAACGGCGTCGAGCCCCGTGACTTCAACTCCTACGGCTCGCGCCGAGGCAACCACGAGGTCATGATCCGCGGCACCTTCGCCAACATCCGCCTGCGCAACCAGATCGCGCCCGGCACCGAGGGCGGCGTCACCCGCGACTTCACCCAGGCCGACGGCCCGGTCACCTCGGTCTACGACGCCTCGGTGAGCTACCAGGAGGCCGGCATCCCGCTGGTCGTCCTGGCGGGCAAGGAGTACGGCTCGGGCTCCTCGCGCGACTGGGCCGCCAAGGGCACCTCGCTGCTCGGCGTCAAGGCCGTGATCGCGGAGTCCTACGAGCGCATCCACCGCTCCAACCTGATCGGCATGGGCGTCATCCCGCTGCAGTTCCCCGCGGGCCAGAACGCCGAGTCGCTCGGCCTGACCGGCGAGGAGACCTTCTCCATCACCGGCATCACCGCGCTCAACGAGGGCACCACCCCGAAGACCGTCAAGGTCGTCGCCGAGGGCCCGAACGGCACCGTCGAGATCGACGCGGTCGTCCGCATCGACACCCCCGGCGAGGCGAACTACTACCGCAACGGCGGCATCATGCAGTACGTGCTGCGCAACCTGCTGCGCGGCTGATCGCCCAGATCCACCGGGCTCCGGCCCAACCTTCCGACCCCGCCCGTGCGTGTCACGGGCGGGGTCGGCTGCGTTCCACGTCGTCCGAGCCCCGCCGGAGACGACGACACCTGGAAGGCTGAGCGCCGATGGACGACCTGACGAGCGCACTGCGGGGACTGGCCGAGGAGGCCCGTCCCACCGCCGCGGACCCCGCCGCCCTGTGGGTCGACGGACGCCGACGCGTGCGGCGTCGCCGGCTCGGTGCCGTCGCGGCCGTGGTGGTCGTGGCGCTGCTGGCCGGGATGGTGGGCCTGCTCGCGCCGGTGGGCTCGCGCGGGGTCGAGCCCGCCGACGTCCGGCACACGCCCGCCGTGCCGCGCACCATCTGGCCCGGGCAGGGGTTCTGGCCCACGGTCGGACCGGATGACCCGCCCGGGATCGTGGCCGTGCTCGGCGGCCTCGACGGCGAGGGCGGTCAGTTCGTCGTGTCGGCGACGACGGGGGAGTACCGGCGGCTCGCGCTGCCCGACCAGTACCGGGAGCCCGCGGCGGGGCTGCCCGCGCTCTCGCCCGACGGCCGGCACGTGGCGTGGTGGACCCAGGGGCGGCCAGGGGGCATGCCCTATCCCGACGAGGGATCCAGCGCCACGCCTCTCGGCGTCCGCGTGCTCGACACCGTCACCGGCGAGGTCCAGGCGTACCGGCCGGGGACCGAGCACGGCATCTCCACCGACGACCTGACGTGGGCCGACTCCCGCACGCTGCTGGTGACCTTCGGCCAGCGCGTCAGCCGGACCTCCAGCCGGGACGTCGCCACCCGGGTCGTCGACGTCGACCGCGTCCAGCAAGGCTCACCGCGCCGCCTCGAGCAGCTCGTCCTGAGCTCGATGCGCGGCCTGGACGGCACGATCCTGCAGGCACACCGCAGCAGCGGGTCGCGGACGTCGTACCGGCGTCCCGGTGGCGACGTGACGCTGCTGAGCACCGCGGGCCCGACCGTCGGGGCCCTGGCCGTCACTCCCCGCTACGTGGTCGCCGACGTCGACGACGCCACAGGCGCGGGGTCCCTGCGCGTGGCAGATCGGCGTGCCGGGCGCATCGTGGATCCGTCTCGCGCCCCGCGGCTGCGCGACGTCCGGTTCCTCGGCTTCGTCGACGAGTCCCACGCGCTCGTCATCGGCACCGCGATGATCGGGGGCGGGGAGTTCGAGGGCTTCCCCCTCTCCTCGATCGATCTAGGCACCCGCGCGGCCACGCGCGTCGGGACCGCGGGCACGACGAACCTCCAGCTCGCCACCGACCTCCTCGGCTCGCCCCTCGTCGACGGCGTGAAGCCGCCCCTGGACGACCCGATCTGGCGGATCCGCCTCTCGATGGCCGGCGGCGTGCTGCTCGTCGGGCTGCTCGCGCTCGGTGCGGTGGCGGTGCGACGGAGGCGTCGTGGCTGACCGGCGCGCGCTCGAGGAGTCCTTCGCCGCCTACGTCGGGGCCCGGCGTCCGGCGCTGGTGCGGATCGCCTACCTGCTCTGCGGCGACCTCCACGCGGCCGAGGACCTCGTCCAGCAGGCGCTCATCAAGGCCGTCGGGCACTGGGCACGGATCGGGGACGACCCCGAGGCCTGGCTGCGACGGGTGATGGTCAACGACCACATCTCCGGGTGGCGGCGCCACCGCGGTCGCGAGCGGCTGGTCGACGCCGTGCCCGAGCGGGGGAGCGTCGAGCAGGCGATGCCGGAGCGGCACGAGCGGCTGGCCGAGGCCCTGGCCGCGCTCGCCCCGCGGCAGCGCGCCGTCGTCGTCCTGCGCTACTACGAGGACCTCACCGAGGCCGAGACCGCGCGGGTGCTCGGCGTCTCGGTGGGCA
This sequence comes from Nocardioides sp. B129/18, assembly GCF_055282735.1. Taxonomy (NCBI): domain Bacteria; kingdom Bacillati; phylum Actinomycetota; class Actinomycetes; order Propionibacteriales; family Nocardioidaceae; genus Nocardioides; species Nocardioides sp. B129/18. The sequence goes on from NZ_JBUZJI010000031.1 coordinate 7,081, forward strand.
CGGTGAAGTCCCAGCACAGCGACGCCCTCAAGCGGCTGCGCGGCGTCGTCCCGGTCGGCTAGGAGGAAGCTCGTCGCACCACCCCCTCCGTCCGCGGGCCCCGATGCGTGGGTGAGGGTGTGGAACGAGGAGCCGAGATGACCCTGCACGACCTGCTCGACGACGCCGCCCGCGGCGCGCCGTCCGGAGCACCCGACCCCGACCTGTGGGACCGCGCCCGCCGGCGGCATCGACGCCGCCGGGCCGGCGTGGCCGGGCTCGTCGCCGTCGTGGTGCTCGCCGTCGCCTCCGGCGTCGGGCTGGTCTCGACCCGCCAGCAGACGACCCTGCAGCCGGCCGACTCGCAGGCGGCGCCGGCGCTGCCGAGCCGGGTGTACGAGCCCGGCCGCTGGCTGCCGGTCGCCGGACCGGACGATCCGCCGGGGCTGCTCAGCATGCTGACCTCGGTGAGGTCCGACCGCTGGTTCGGCCTGCCGAGATCGGTGACGGGCGCGATCTCGGCGACCGACGGCACGTACCTGCGCCTGGACCTCCCCGACGACGCCGACGAGGGCGCCGTGCTCTCCCCGGACGGGCGCCATGTCGCCTACTGGACGACCAGCGAGCCGCCGCAGGGCGCCTCCATCGAGGCCGACCGACCGATCACGGGCCTGGCGGTCTACGACACCGTCACCGGCGAGGTCGAGCGGATGCCGATCGACACCCCCCACGGTCTGGCGTCCCACGACGTCGCCTGGGCGGGGCCGAACGCCGTCGTCCTGAGCTACACCTCGTACCGGGACGTCGATCGCCGGCCCTCCGCCATCCGGGTCCGTCAGACCCCGGGCCCCGGGCTCCTGCGCTGGACGCTCGGGACCGACACCCCCTTCCTGATCACGACGCCCACGGTGCGGCTGTGGGCCGCCTCCGCCACGCAGGCCGTCGTCACCCGCTCCGGCACGCGCATGGCGATCGTCGACCTCGCCACCGGTCGCGACCGTCCCGGCACGCCCATGCAGCCCACGGGGCAGCTGCGGCTGATCGCCGTCAGCGACACCGCCGTGGCCTATCGGCACGAGATCAAGCGTCCCGGCAAGGCCTCGGTGCGAGCCCTGACGGTCATCGACGCACAGGGCCGCAGCCGCGACATCCCCGTCGACGACCTGCAGATGGTCGTCGGGCTGATCGGCTCCCAGCCGGTGATCGCGGCCCGCCGGCCGGGCGACCCCGGTCCGACAAGGATCGAGGTGCTGGCCCAGGACGGCACCCGGCGATCGATCACGACCGTCCCGTCGGTCGGCGTCACCGCCGCGAGCGACCTCTTCGCCCAGCCGACCCGGGACTTCCCGCCGCCACCCCACCGCTGGGACCCTCGGCTCGAGGCCGGCGTCGCCGGTGGCGTGGCCCTGGTCGCCCTGCTCGGCGCCCTCGCGGCCCTCGTGATCCGGAGGCGCCGTCGTGGCCGGATCTGAGCAGGTGCGCGCCTCCTTCGAGGAGTACGTCGCGGCCCGCAGGCACGCGCTGCTGCGCACCGCCTTCCTCCTCGTCGGGCAGGCCGCCGACGCCGAGGACCTCGTCCAGACCGCCCTCATGCGGGCCATGCCGCACTGGACGCGGATCGCCGACGATCCCGAGCCGTACCTGCGCACCGTCCTGGCGCGCGAGTCGGTGAGCCGCTGGCGGCGCCGCCGCTGGCGCGAGATCCACACCGACGTCGTCCCCGAGCAGGCCGGCGGGCTCGTCGACGCCGACCGGCGCGCCGCGGTGATGGCCGCGCTCGCCCAGCTCGCGCCCCGGCAGCGCGCCGTCGTCGTCCTGCGCTACTACGAGGACCTCACCGAGGCGCAGACCGCCGACGTCCTCGGGCTGCGTCCCGGCACGGTGAAGTCCCACGCCCGCGACGCCCTCGCGCGGCTGCGGACGCTGCTGCCCGACGACGACCTCGCGCTGCGCGGGGCGTGATGCGGCGGCGTAGGTTGGCCGCATGATCGTCGCCTTCAGCATCGCCCCGACCACGGCCGACGCCGACGGCAGCGTCTCGGAGGCCGTCGCCGCCGCCGTGCGCGTCGTCCGCGCCTCGGGTCTGCCGAACCGCACGTCGTCGATGTTCACCGAGATCGAGGGGGAGTGGGACGAGGTGATGGCGGTGGTCAAGGAGGCCGTCGACGTCGTCTCGGCCGTCTCCCCGCGCACCTCCCTGGTGCTCAAGGCCGACATCCGGCCCGGTCACACCGGGGAGCTCGACGGCAAGGTCGAGCGCGTGGAGCGTCTGCTCGCCCCGTGATCCTCAGGTGCGCAGCGAGGTCACGGCCGCGACCACGCTGATCAGCGCAGCGGCCCAGG
>NZ_JBUZJI010000031.1:9412-42338 GCF_055282735.1 Nocardioides sp. B129/18
AGCCGGCGCCGGGCCGCCACTCCCGCGCTCAGGAGCAGGACGATCGCGGCGACCGGGAGACCGACCTGGAGCAGGGTCGCGCCGAGCACCCCGCCGTCGGCCAGGTCGTCCCGCGTGCTCGGCGGCAGCATCGCGTCGGGTGCGATGAGGACGTAGGCGGCGGCGACGACCCAGCCGAGCATCGCGAGCGTCGCGATCGCACAGGGCAGCGAGGCCAGGCCCACCGGCATCCACGCGAGCCAGGGGCGCGTGTCGGCAGGTCGGGCGGGGTCCGAGGTCACGCCCTCAGCCTGGCACAGGCCTGGGCCGGCGCCGGCTCACATCGGATCGATCGACGCCAGCGCCGAGCGGATGCTCGCCACCGCCGCGCCGTCGCCGGTCCAGGAGGCGACGTCGAGGGCGGTGTCGGCGAGCTTGATCGCATGCTCGTCGCCGTGGGCGACCGCGGCCTCGAAGGCGCCGAGCGGGTCGCGCGCGGGCTCGCTGGCGACGACCCGTCGCGCCGGTGCGGCGGTGGCTTCAGGGACGGGTGCGGCGTAGACGGCGTGCAGCGTCGCGGTGGCCGACCACGCCGCGAGCGCGGTCTCGGGCCACAGCTCGCGCGGCAGCACCGGCAGGATCCGTCGGACCGCGTTGGGCGCGGTGGAGGCATGCACGAGCATGATCGGCGCCTCGCTGGAGGCCCGGGCGTAGTGCTCGACGCTGGCGGTCACCAGGTCCTGCATGAGATGTGGGACGTCGTCGGCCGCCGGCAGCGTCGTCGGGTGCGGCCGGCCCTCGGCGTCGAGGGCGTCGAGGCGCTGGCGCAGGCCACCGCGGCGCGGCTCGAGGGGCCGGATCGCGGCGAGGGAGGCGGCGACGTCGGAGCCGAGGGGGACGCCCGCGCTGGGCGGCACCAGGTGGGCGGCGGCCCAGTAGCCCAGTGCGTGGGCGATCTCGCGGGCGCCGGCGTCCTCGGGCACCGTCCCGTCCGTGAGCGCCCGCACCGCGTGGCCGACGCGGATCACCGGGTGGGCGGCGCCGCCGGCGAGGCCGGGCAGCAGCCGCAGCCACCACGTCGTCAGCACCTGCTGCCAGCCGTGATGGTCGACCTCGCCGAGGAACAGCGCGGTCCAGTCGGCCAGGCGGCGGCGATCGCCGAGGGCGTCGGCCCACTCCTCGCGCGGCACCGGTCGGCCGTGGTCGAGCGGGCTGTCGAGGCGGGTGCGGTAGTCGGCGGTCCAGGCGTCGATGCGCGGGGCCAGGCCGTGGTGGGCCATGGCCTCGACGACCATCGGGCCGTGGTTGGAGAGGTAGCCGTCGAACTCGGGTCCGGCGGCCTGCAGCAGCTCCCATCCGTCGCAGAGCTCCTGCGAGGGCGTGGCGATCTGGATCTGGGTCGGCGAATCAGGCATGGACTGATCGAAGAACCTCGAGCAAGGTAGAGGTCAAGACCCTCGACGATCGGATCCGCGATGGCTCCCGCCGCCCTCCTCACGCCCTCCCAGGTCGCCGCCCGCAGCGGCGTCGCGGTGACGGCCCTGCACTTCTACGAGCGCGAGGGCCTCATCACCGCCACGCGCACCACCGGCAACCAGCGCCGCTACGAGCGCGAGGTGCTGCGACGGCTCGCCTTCATCCGCGCCTCCCAGCAGGTCGGCATCCCGCTGCGCGACATCGCCGACGCCCTCGCCTCCCTCCCCGAGGGCCGCACGCCCACCAAGCGCGACTGGACGGCGCTCTCGCGACGCTGGCGCGCCGACCTCGAGCGGCGCATCGCCGGGCTCACCGAGCTGCGCGACCGCCTCGACGGCTGCATCGGCTGCGGCTGCCTCTCCCTGCGCTCGTGCGCGCTCTGGAACGCCGAGGACACGCTCGGCGCCGAGGGGCCCGGGCCACGACGGCTGCGTGTCGGTCGGGACGGGTAGGTTCGCGGGCATGCCGCAGCCGTCCCCGCTCGCCCTGCCCGCCGACGCCGCCCCGCAGGCCTGGCGCGACCTCCTCGACGGCCGCGCCGTCGGCTCGCTGGAGGAGGCCGGACGCCTCGCCGACGAGCTCCGCGCGCTCACGCCCGGCGACGACGACGCGCTGCGGCTCTGGAACGACCTCGGCGTCGCACTCGGCAACGCCTCGGCCATCTGCTCGCTGCTCTCCTCGGTGCACCCCGACGCCGACCTGCGCAGCCGCGCCGAGGACCTCATCGCCGACCTCAGCCGCTTCCAGACCGACCTGATGCTCGACGTCGCGGTCTTCGAGCGGCTCGACGCCGTGGCCGCCGACGGCCTCGACGAGCGCCTGGGCGAGGGCGCGGGTCGTGTGCTCGCCGACGCCCTGCGCGGCTTCCGCCGCAGCGGCGTCGACCGCGACGAGGCCACCCGCGAGCGGCTGCGCGCGCTCAGCGAGCGCTCCACCGAGCTCGAGCAGGCCTTCGCCCGCACCATCCGCGACGGCGCCCGCACCACCCGCGTCCCCGCGTCCGCGCTCGAGGGCCTGCCGGAGGACTACCGCGAGGCCCACCCGGCCGACGCCGACGGCACCGTCGCCATCGGCACCGGCTACCCCGACACCAACCCGTTCCTCACCTTCTCCGCCGACCGCGACGCCCGGCACGCCGTGCACGCCACCTTCCTCGATCTCGGCTGGCCCGAGAACGACGAGGTGCTCGGCGAGCTGCTCGCGCTGCGCGACGAGCGCGCCCGCCTGCTCGGCTACGCGAGCTGGCCCGACTTCGACGCCGAGGTCAAGATGATCGGCTCCGGCTCGGCGATCGCCGAGTTCATCGACCAGATCGCCGGCGACGCCGCCGCGGCCTCCGAGCGTGACCGCGACGTCCTGCTCGCGCGCGCCCGCCAGGACCACCCCGACCTCACGACGCTCGACGTCACCGACGCCCGGTTCTACTCCGAGGTCGTGCGCCGCGAGCAGTACGACGTCGACGCCCAGCTGGTGCGCTCCTACTTCGACTTCCAGCGCGTGCGCCAAGGCCTCCTCGACGTCACCGGGCGGCTCTTCGGCCTCACCTACACCGACGTCCCCGACGCCCCGAGCTGGCACGAGGAGGTCAGCGTCCACGACGTCTGGCTCGACGGCGAGCGGCTGGGCCGCATCCACCTCGACCTCCACCCGCGCGAGGGCAAGTACAACCACGCCGCGCAGTTCGACCTCGTCCCCGGCGTCCGCGACCGTCAGCTGCCCGAGGGCGTGCTGGTCTGCAACTTCTCCCGCGGCCGCATGGAGCACAGCGAGGTCGTCACCCTCTTCCACGAGTTCGGCCACCTGCTGCACCACGTGCTCGCCGGCCGACACCCGTGGGTGCGCTTCAGCGGCGTCGCCACCGAGTGGGACTTCGTCGAGGCGCCCAGCCAGATGCTCGAGGAGTGGGCCTGGGACACCGCGGTCCTGCAGGGCTTCGCGACGAACGACGCCGGCGAGCCGATCCCGACCGCCCTGGTGGAGCGGATGCGCGCGGCCGAGGAGTTCGCCCAGGGCTGCTACGCCCGCACCCAGATGTACTACGCCTCGGTGTCCTACCGCTTCCACGCCGAGCTCCCGGCCGACCGCACCGCCCGGCTGCGCGAGCTCTCCGAGCAGTACGCCGCCTTCGAGGCGCTGCCCACGAGCCACTTCCACTGCGGGTTCGGCCACCTGGCCGGCTACACCTCGGCGTACTACACCTACATGTGGAGCCTGGTGATCGCGAAGGACCTCTTCTCCGCCTTCGACGCCGGCGACCTCTTCGCCCCCGAGGTCGCCACCCGCTACCGCGACCGCGTCCTGGCCGCGGGCGGCAGCAAGGACGCCGCCGACCTCGTCGAGGACTTCCTCGGCCGGCCCTACGGCTCCGCGGCCTTCCGCGCCTGGCTGGCGGGCTGAGCGTCATGGACTCCGTCGTGCTCCAGGTGCACACCGGCGCCCGCGAGGCCGTCGTCGACCTCACCGAGGAGGCCGCGCGGTTCTGCGCCGGGCTTGCAGACGGCCGGGGAGACGGGCTGCTGCACGTCGTCGTCCCGCACGCCACCGCGGGCATCGCGATCCTCGAGACCGGCGCCGGCAGCGACGACGACCTCCTGGCGGCCCTCCGCGACCTGCTGCCCGCCGACGACCGCTGGCGCCACCGCCACGGCAGCCCGGGGCACGGACGCTCCCACGTGATGCCGGCGCTGATCCCGCCCTACGCGAGCGTCCCCGTGCTCGGCGGGCGCCTCCAGCTCGGCACGTGGCAGAGCATCTGCCTGGTCGACCTCAACGTCGACAATCCCGACCGCGAGGTGCGGCTCAGCCTGCTGGCGGGCTGACCTCGACCGCCGCCACGCCCTGCTCGAGGGCCCGCTCGGCCTGCAGCTGCAGGCCGACGTCGACGAACCCGAGCGTCCGGTAGTGGTCGAGAGCGGGGTAGTGGGGCTCGGCGACGAGCACCAGCCGCGCGCCGCCGCCGGTGCGGACGTGCGAGGCCGCGGCGCCCAGCAGCGCCTCCTCGAGCGCGCGACCGCGCACGCGCCGCGGGATCTCGCTGCCCTGGATGCGCACGAGACCCGGCCCGGCGCTCACGACGCCGAGCGCGCCGATCAGGCGTCCGTCCTCGAACGCGCCGAACCAGGCGCCGCCGCCGCGCGTCATGGCCCGCTCGTCGGCGGCGCGCGCCCGGACGAAGGCCAGGTACACCGAGTCGGCGCGCAGGTCGTGGCCGACGCCGAGCGAGACCCGCTGCTCCCAGTCGTGGTCGTCGACGAGCTCGCGGACGACGATGCCGGGCGTCGGGTGCGTGCGGCGCACCTCCTCGGCGGCGAGCACCACCGAGACCGACGTCGAGAACCCGGCCGCGCGGAACGGCGCCAGGTCCGCGGGGCTCGCGGGGGCGTCGATGCCGAAGGACTCGTGGTGCGCCTCGGGGAGGTGGTGACGGAAGGCGGCGCGCACCAGGGGGAGGTCGCGGGTGAGCGGACGGCGTCGCAGGAGCAGGAAGTTGCCCCAGTGGCGCTGGGGCGCGCTCGGCGTGCGCACGACGACGAACGTGGGGTGGTGCTCGACCACGCTGCCCGCGCTCGCGAGCAGCGCGAGGTCGGTGCGCCAGGCGAGGGAGACGACGTCCATGGCCGGACGTTAGGGCCTGCGGTGACACGGCGTGTTTCGCCGACGTCACGGCCGATGACCGACAAGGTGGGGCCATGCGCATCCCCGCCGCCGAGGTCGGCCTCCAGATCCATCCCGTCGACGGGCCCGGCGCCGAGGACGTCGTCGTCGCCCCGGGTGGCCGCTTCGAGGGCTCGGTGTTCACCGGCACCGCCGACGGCGCGATCTGGCGGGTCTCCCACGACGGCGCCTCCACCGAGCGCGTCGCGCACACCGGGGGCCGCCCGCTGGGCATCGAGATCGACCCCGACGGCCGGCTCCTGGTCTGTGACGCCCACCGCGGCGTCCTGCGCGTCGACCCCGCCACCGGAGCCGTCGAGGAGGTCCTGCGCGACGTCGACGGCGCGCCGATGGTCTTCTGCAACAACGCCGCGATCGCCGAGGACGGCACCGTGTGGCTCTCCGACTCCTCCACGCGCTTCGGCATCGAGCGCTGGAAGGACGACTTCGTCCAGGACACCCGCACCGGACGACTGCTGCGGCTGGCGCCCGACGGCACCGTAGGGGTGGTCCTGGACGGCCTCGCGTTCGCCAACGGGGTGGCCCTGGCCGCCGACGGATCGTTCGTCGTCGTGGCCGAGACCGCTGCCCGCACGCTGGTGCGCTGGTGGATCACGGGGGAGCGCGCCGGCACCCGCGACCTCCTCGCCGAGGACCTCCCCGGCTACCCCGACAACATCGCCCGGGGCTCCGACGGGCTCATCTGGGTGAGCATCGCCAGCCCGCGTGATCCCGTGGTGGAGCGCCTGCAGCGCGGGCCGATGGCGCTGCGCCGCCTGGCCACCAAGGTGCCCGCGCCCCTGCAGCCCAAGCCGCAGCGCACGGTGCGCGTCCAGGCCTTCGACGACGCCGGCCGGCTGGTGCACGACCTCGACGTCGACACGCCCGGCTACCACATGGTCACCGGGGTGCGCGAGCACGAGGGACGGGTCTGGCTGGGGAGCCTGGAGGAGCCCGCGGTGGCGGTCCTGCGGGTACCCGCCCCGTAGACTCCCCGACATGGGAGTGCTCTCGTCGATCACCGGCCCCCGCGACCTCCGCGGCCTGGCTGACGACCAGCTGACGACCCTCGCCGCCGAGATCCGCGACGTGCTGGTCACCACCTGTGCGCGCACCGGCGGCCACCTCGGGCCGAACCTCGGCGTCGTCGAGCTGACGCTGGCGATCCACCGGGTCTTCGAGTCCCCGCGCGACCGGATCGTCCTCGACACCGGCCACCAGTCCTACGTGCACAAGCTGCTCACCGGCCGCCTCGGCGACTTCGACGGCCTGCGCCAGGAGGGCGGCCTCTCCGGCTACCCCAGCCAGGCGGAGTCGCCGCACGACATCGTGGAGAACTCCCACGCCTCCACCGCGCTCAGCTACGCCGACGGCCTGGCCAAGGCCTACCGCATCCGCGGCGAGGACCGTCACGTCGTCGCCGTGATCGGCGACGGCGCGCTCACCGGCGGCATGGCCTGGGAGGCGCTCAACAACATCGCCGTGGCCAAGGACTCCCGCCTGGTCATCGTCGTCAACGACAACGGCCGCTCCTACACCCCCACCGTCGGCGGCCTGGCCACCGCGCTGTCGGGGCTGCGCACCAACCCGCGCTACGAGCAGGTGCTCGACCTCGTCAAGAAGCGCCTCAACGCCCTGCCCGGCGTCGGCGCGGCCGCCTACGACGCCCTCCACGCGGTGAAGAAGGGCCTCAAGGACGCCCTCGCGCCGCAGGGCCTCTTCGAGGACCTCGGCCTGAAGTACGTCGGCCCCGTCGACGGCCACGACCGCGCCGCCATGGAGCACGCGCTCACCCAGGCCAAGCGGTTCAACGGACCCGTCATCGTCCACGCCATCACCCGCAAGGGCTACGGCTACGACGCCGCCGAGCGCCACGAGGCCGACCAGTTCCACTCCCCGGGTCCCTTCGACGTCGAGACCGGCGAGGAGCGTCCCAAGGGCGCCATCTGGACCGACGTCTTCGCCGACCACGTCGTGCGCATCGGCCAGCGGCGCCGCGACGTCGTCGCGATCACCGCCGCGATGATGCACCCCGTCGGCCTGCACCACTTCGAGAAGGCCTTCCCCGAGCGCACCTTCGACGTCGGCATCGCCGAGCAGCACGCCGCCACCTCGGCCGCGGGCCTGGCGATGGGCGGCCTGCACCCGATCGTCGCGGTCTACGCCACGTTCCTGAATCGCGCCTTCGACCAGGTGCTCATGGACGTCGCGCTGCACCGCTGCGGCGTCACCTTCGTGCTCGACCGCTCCGGGGTCACCGGTGACGACGGCGCCAGCCACAACGGCATGTGGGACATGTCGGTCCTCCAGGTCGTCCCCGGCCTGCGGCTGGCCGCCCCGCGTGACGCCGCCCGCCTGCGCGAGCTGCTCGACGAGGCCGTCGAGGTCTCCGACGCGCCCACCGTCGTCCGGTTCCCCAAGGGCCCGCCGCCCGCCGACATCGAGGCCGTCGGCACCGCCGGCGGCGCCGACGTGCTGGTGCGCAGCGGCCCCCGCGACGTGCTCATCGTCGCGGTCGGCTCGATGGCCACCACCGCTGTCGAGGTCGCCGAGCGGCTCGAAGCCCAGGGCATCGGCGTCACCGTCGTCGACCCCCGCTGGGTCAAGCCGGTCGACCCCGCGATCGTCGAGCTCGCCCGCGAGCACCGGCTGGTCGTCAGCATCGAGGACAACGGCGAGGTCGGCGGCTGCGGCGCCGTCCTCCTGCAGACCCTCACCGCCGCCGGCGTGCGCACCCCGTTCCGCCTGCACGCGGTCCCGCAGGAGTTCCTCGACCACGCGAAGCGCGCCGTCATCCTCGAGCGCATCGGGCTCACCGCCCAGGCCATCGCGCTGCGCATCGTCGAGGACGTCGCGTCGGCGGGTGTCGTCCCGGTGTCGGCCGACGCCCGTGACGCGCGCGCCTGACCCCACCCGCGCTCCGGGGCGCGGCGCCGTCCCCGCCCTGATCCTCCTGCTCCTCCTCGCCGCGCTGGCCCCTGCCCTGGTGGCCTGCAGCGGCGGTGACGACGCCCCCGAGGGCTCGCCCTCGGCCAGTCCGGCGCCGCGCAGCGCCGTCGTCACGATCGCCGCGCTGCTGCGGCGTCGCGCCGAGGAAGGCGCACGGGCGACCGTCGCGCCTTCCTCGCCACCGTCGCGGGCGGCCCGGCCTTCCGGCGCAGCCAGGCGGCCTGGTTCGACCGCGTCCGTCAGCTGCCGCTGAGCGCCTACGAGCTCGGCGTCGAGCAGCGCGGCGTGGTGCGCGAGGGCGAGCGCTTCCGCGCCGTCGTCGACGTGCGCACCCGGCTGGCGGGCTTCGACGCCACCACCGTGAGCGCCCGCGCCCGCTACCTCCTGGTGCCCGGCCCGCGCGCGGGCAGCGTGCGCGTGGCCGGCGTCGTCGACGCCGCCTGGCAGGAGCGCAACCGCGTCGTCCCGGCGCCGTGGGATCTCGACGGCGTCACGGTGCGCCGCTCCGGCGGCGTCCTCGGGTTCTTCGACGCCTCCACGCTCGCGGCGGCGCCGCAGCTGCTCGAGGCCGTGCAGCGCGGCATCGACGACGTCGCCGCCGAGGTGCCCTACGACTGGAGTCGTCGCGTCGTGGTCTCGGTGCTCGGCTCGCGCGACCTCCTCGACGCCGTCGCCCCCGGCCGCGGGGGAGAGTCCGAGGACCTCGACGGCGTCGCCTACGAGGTGCCGGCCGACGTCACCCGCCCCGAGGGGCGCCTCGCCGCGACGCAGGTCGTCCTCGGCCCCGAGGTGCTGCAGGCCGGGCCCACCGTCCGCGACCGCCTCATCCGCCACGAGCTCACCCACGTCGCGCTGGGCCGGCGCGACGACCGCGCACCCGTGTGGCTCCAGGAGGGCATCGCCGAGTGGGTCTCCACCCGCGCGCTGAGGCCGTGGCAGCGGCTGGTGCCGGCCTCCGCGCTGGAGCTGGCGCGCAGCCGCCCCCGCGCGCTGCCCGAGGCGTCGTCCTTCAACGACGCCGACGGCCCTGCCCACTACGCCCTGGCCTGGTACGCCTGCGAGGAGATCGCCGCGTCCGCGCCCGGCACGCTGTGGTCGGTGCTCGACGCCTTCGCCGACGCCCCGAGCGGGGAGCCCGCCGACGCCGACGACGTCCTGGAGTCGTGGGTCGGGGTCGACCAGCGCTGGCTGGCCGCCCGCGCCGCCCGCCTGATGATCCGCACCTACGCGCCCGAGCCGAGCCCGTCGCCGAGCCCATCGTCGGCCTCCTCATCGGATCCCTCGCCGGATCCCGCGCAGGCAGAGACGTCCGTCTCATCGACGCCCGCCGCCCGCGGGTGAGCCGCCCGCGACGTCTCCACGCTGGAATATCGTGAGGCTGCCGGACGCTCGGACCGGCGACCCCACGCCTCGCAGCGCCCCCGCTGCGCCCAGCCAGGAAGGATCCCGGTGAGCCCATCCCGACTCGTGCACATCGTCGACGAGGTCCCCGAGCTCGACGACTCCGAGGAGTCGCACCTGACGATGGTGCTCGCGCTCGACGGGTTCCTCGACGCCGGCAACGCCGCCGCCCGTGCGGCCCAGCACCTCGTCGACCTCGCCGAGACCACCGGGGAGGCGCGCGTCGTGGCGACCTTCGACGTCGACGAGCTGCACGACTACCGCGCGCGGCGGCCCCCGATGTCCTTCGTCGAGGACCACTACGCCGGCTACGAGGCCCCGCGCCTGGTCGTGCGGCTCCTCCACGACCTCGGCGGCACCCCCTACCTCCTGCTCCACGGCCCCGAGCCCGACATCCGCTGGGAGGCCTTCTGCCGGGCCGTCGGCGACGTCGTCGAGCGCTTCGGCGTCGACCGCGTCGTCACGATGGGCTCGGTGCCGATGGCCGTCCCGCACACGCGGCCGATCTCGATCACCCACCACGCCAACGACCCCGAGCTGCTCACCGGCGTCAGCATGTGGCGCGGCGAGCTGCGCATCCCCAGCAGCGCCCAGGCCCTGCTGGAGATCCGCCTCGGCGACTGGGGGCACCACTCGATGGGCTTCGTGGCCCACATCCCGCACTACCTCGCCCAGCTCGACTACCCGCGGGCCTCCGCGGCCCTGCTCGAGCAGGTCGAGCTCGCCGGCCGGATCACCCTCGACCTCTCCGGCCTGCGGGCCGAGGCCGAGGACCGCGACGTCGAGATCGCCGACCATCTCGCCGCGAACCCCGACGTCGCCGAGGTCGTGGCCGCGCTGGAGCGTCAGTACGACACCTTCCAGCGCGCCCAGGACGGCGGCTCGAACCTCCTGGCCGAGGACCAGCCGCTGCCCACGGGCGAGGAGATCGGCAAGGAGTTCGAGCGGTTCCTCGCCGGCCTCGAGACCCGCGACGACGAGGAGGGCTGATGCCGCGCACCACCGCCGACCTCCTCGAGCTGCTCGACCTCGAGACGATCGACGACGACCTCTTCCGCGGCGACCAGCAGCCCTCCGCGCTCGAGCGGGTCTTCGGCGGCCAGGTCGCCGCGCAGGCGCTGGTGGCCGCCGACCGCACCGTCGACGACTCCTACGTCGTGCACTCCCTGCACGCCTACTTCCTGCAGCCCGGCGACACCGGCGCACGCATCGTCTACGACGTCGAGCGACTGCGCGACGGCCGCTCGTTCGCGACCCGCCGGGTCCTGGCGCGCCAGCACGGCCGTCCGATCTTCGCGATGACCGTCGACCTGCAGCGTCCGGAGACCGGCCGCGACCACCAGGACGTCATGCCGCAGGTGCCGCCGCCGGAGGAGTGCCTCAACCCGCGCACGCTGGCCTCCGACGACGAGCTCGGCGAGTGGGACGCCGTCGAGCTGCGCTACGTCGGCTCCTCGGCCGACCTGCTGCCGCCCGACCCCGAGCGTCCCGGACGTCAGCGGTTCTGGCTGCGCGTCGCCGACCGGCTGCCCGACGGCCCGCCGCTGATCCACACCGCGGCCTTCGCCTACCTCTCCGACATGACGCTCATGGGCGCCGCGCTGGCCCCGCACGGCCTGCGCATCGGCGGACGTCACACGCTCGTGGCCTCCCTCGACCACGCCGTGTGGTTCCACCACGCGTTCCGCGCCGACGAGTGGCTGCTCTACGACCAGGTCAGCCCCGCCGGCAGCGGCGGCCGCGGCCTGGTGACCGCCCGGGTCTTCACCCAGGACGGACGCCTGGTGGCCTCGGTGGCCCAGGAGGCGCTGCTGCGTCCGCTGCAGGCTCCGGCGGGGGAGCGCGCATGAGCATCGAGCCCGTGAGCGGGCAGGACGCCGTCGACGAGCTGGTCGGCCTGCTCGACCTCGAGACCATCGACCGCGACCTCTTCCGCGGCCAGACGCTCGACACCGGCCGCTCCCGCGTCTACGGCGGCCACGTCGCCGCGCAGGCGCTCGTGGCCGGCGTGCGCACCGTCGACCCCGCGCTGTCGGTGCACTCGCTGCACTCCTACTTCCTGCTCGCGGGCGACCCGCGCATCCCGATCGTCTACGACGTCGAGCGCATCCGCGACGGCCGCTCGTTCTCCACCCGCCGCGTGGCGGCCCGCCAGCACGGCAAGCCGATCTACTACCTCACCGCGAGCTTCCAGAAGCACGAGGACGGCTTCGACCACCAGGACGTCATGCCGTCCGCCGCGGCGCCCGAGGACGGCCTGGACTTCATCGCGCTCATGAAGCAGCGCGGCAACGCCGAGGCCGAGCAGCTCGGCCGCGAGTGGGCCGCCCTCGAGGGTCGCTGGGTGGGCAACTCCCGCCACGGCCTGCCGCCCGACGACGCCCGCCCCTCCCGCGCCCAGATGTGGCTGCGGGTGGCCGGCCGCCTCTCCGACGATCCCCTCGAGCACACCGCCGCCTTCGCCTTCGCCAGCGACATCAGCCTCCTCGGCGCGAGCCTCTCGGCCCACGACGTCCCGGCCCATCGCGTCCAGATGGCCTCCCTCGACCACACCATCTGGTTCCACCGTCCCTTCCGCGTCGACGAGTGGTGGCTCTACGACCAGTGGTCGCCCTCGGCCACCGGCGCCCGCGGTCTCTCCCTCGGCCGGATCTTCACCCAGGACGGCGTCCTCGCCGCCACCGTGGCCCAGGAGGGGCTGATCCGTCCGCCTCGGGGGTGACGCAGGTTTCCCCGGTCGACCGGGGAAACCTGCGGATGACAGGCGAAGCATCGGCCGTCATCCGCAGGGATCGCCCGTCATGACGATCGCCGAACACGACGAGACCCCCGCGCCGCCGAGCGGTGCGGGGGTCTCGTGACGCGGGGCTCAGAGCGCCCAGGTGCGTCCCGCCAGGTGCGGGGCGCCGTTGCGCGGGTTGGTGAGCGAGAAGGCGAAGCCGTCGTCGAGCACCGAGGAGCCGAAGGCGACGGTGCCCGGCAGGAACACCGGCTTCTTGAAGGCGACGTCGACCTTCACCGCGCTCGGGAGTCGGTTCTCCAGGGCCGCGACGCACCGCGCCATCGTCCACATGCCGTGGGCGATCTGACGCTGGAAGCCCAGCGCCTTGGCGGTGATCGGGTAGAGGTGGATCGGGTTCGCGTCGCCCGAGACGCCCGCGTACGTGCGGCCGAGGTCGGCCGGCAGACGCCAGAGGATGCCGGTGGGGGCGGCGTCGGGGAAGACCGAGCCCGACGGCGCGCCCTCGGTGCCCTTGCCGCGACGCAGGTAGGTCGAGGTGGACTCCCAGACCAGCTCGCCGTCCGCGCGCACCTCGGTGACGAACTCGAAGATCGTGCCCTTGGGGTGCGGCAGCGGCGCGCCGACGCGGGCGGCGACCTCGAGCTCCTCGCCGACGAGGATCGGCCGGTGGCCGGTGATCGAGTTCTCCAGGTGCACGGTGCCGATGGCCGGGGCCGGGAAGGCGGCGTCGGTCATGATCGCCATGTGCAGCGGGAACGCGAGCATGTGCGGGTAGGGCAGCGGCACGGCGTCCTTGGTCGGGAAGCCGCACACCTCGGCATAGGCGTCGACGTGCGCGCGCTCGACGCGGACGGCCGGCCGGGTGTAGGCCAGGCCCTCGAAGCCCGTGGACGACGCCTTCTTCACGCCCGGCAGCGAGCCGACGAGCGGGAGGGAGGGCAGCGCGGCCTTGAGCAGCACCGAGGCGCCGCCCCCGCCCGACCAGGTCTTGGTCTCGACGGCCATGTCAGGCGCCCAGCATCATCTGGCCGCAGACGCGGACCACGTTGCCGTTGACGGCCGAGGACGCGGGGCTGGCGTACCAGGCGATCGTCTCGGCGACGTCGACGGGCAGGCCGCCCTGCGACATCGCGTTGAGGCGCTGGCCGACCTCGCGGGTGGCGAACGGGACGGCGGCGGTCATCGCGGTGATGATGAAGCCGGGGGCGACGGCGTTGATCGTGATGCCGTCCTTGAGGCCGTCGGCCAGCGAGTCGACGAAGCCGATGACGCCGGCCTTCGAGGCGGCGTAGGAGGTCTGGCCGAGGTTGCCCGCGATGCCGGCGATCGAGGCGACGCCGATGATGCGGCCGTTGGCGTTGACGACCTTCTGCGTGAGGAGCTCGGCGGTGATCCGCTCGGGGGCCTCGAGGTTGATCTGCAGCACCTTGCCGAAGCGGTCGGGCTTCTGGTTGGCGAGCTTCTTGTCCAGCGTGACGCCGGCGTTGTGGACGACGACGTCGACGCCGCCGTGCTTCTCCTTGAGATGCTGCGCGATGCGCTGCGGGGCGTCCTTGGCGGTGATGTCGAGGGTCAGCCAGTCGCCGTCGATCTCCTTCATGACGCGCTGCAGGTCGCTGGCGGCCTGCGGGACGTCGAGGCCGACGACGGTGGCGCCGTCGCGGTGCAGCACCCGGGCGATCTCCTCGCCGATGCCGCGGCTGGCGCCGGTGACGAAGGCGACCTTGCCGGCCAGCGGCTGGGTCCAGTCGGCGACGTCGGCGCCGTGCTTCTCCTTGTGGGAGCCGATGCGCACGACCTGGCCGGAGACGTAGGCCGACTTCGGGCTGAGCAGGAAGCCGAGGGTGGACAGCAGGGAGTCCTCGTAGCCGTCGGCCACGTAGACGAGCTGGACGGTGCCGCCCTTGCCGATCTCCTTGCCGAGGCTGCGGGTGAAGCCCTCGAGCGCGCGCTGGGCGATGCGCTCGCTGCCCTTGAGGAGCTCCGGGGGAGTGCCGATGACGACGACGCGGGCGCAGCTCTGGAGGCTGCGCAGCAGCGGGGTGAAGAACGCCTGCAGCTCGACGAGGTCCTCCACGGTGCTGAGGCCGGTGGCGTCGAAGACGAGGCCCTTGTAGCGCTCGCCGTCGCCCTGGACGGTGGCCGAGGCGATGCCGAGCACGTCGAGCAGGCCGGGGAGGGACTCGCCGACGCGACCCTTCCCGCCGACCAGCACGGTGCCCTTCACCAGCGGGTCGCCGGCGGTGTAGCGGTCGAGCCTCGTCGGGGCCGGCAGGCCGAGGTTCTTCACGAGCAGCTTGCCGAGGGGCGAGGCGGTGAAGGCCTGGTACTTGTCGCTCATGGGGGTGCTGTGTCCTCTGCTTCGAAGGTGGGCGGACGCCGCAGCGCGGGCGGTCTTTTGTAACTCCGGGTGTAACTGAGTGTCCACATTTCGTGACATGACCCTCAGTGACTTTCCCCCAAGGCTACTCGCCAGTAATGATGGGCGCATGCAGACCACCACCCGCCGCGTCGTCGTCGTCGGAGGGAACCGCATTCCCTTCGCACGGTCGAACTCCGTCTACAGCACCGCGTCCAACCAGGAGATGCTCACCGCCGCCCTCGACGGCCTCGTGGAGCGCTTCGGCCTGGAGGGGGAGCGCATCGGCGAGTTCGTCGCCGGTGCCGTCCTCAAGCACTCGCGCGACTTCAACCTCGCCCGCGAGACCGTCCTCGGCTCCAAGCTCTCGCCGGAGTCGCCCGCCACCGACATCCAGCAGGCCTGCGGCACCGGTCTGCAGGCGGCGATCTACGTCGCCAACAAGATCGCCCTCGGCCAGATCGACGCCGGCATCGCCGGTGGCTCGGACACCACCTCCGACGCCCCGATCGCGATCTCGGAGAAGCTGCGCAAGAAGCTCATCAAGCTCAACAACGCCAAGACCACCAAGGACCGCCTCGCGATCCTGGCCTCGATCCGCCCCGGCGACATCGGCCTGGCCATCCCCTCCAACGGCGAGCCCCGCACCGGCCTGTCGATGGGCGAGCACCAGGCGCTCACCGCCCTGGAGTGGCAGATCACCCGCGAGGCCCAGGACGAGCTGGCCGCCCTCTCGCACCAGAACCTCGGCAAGGCCTACGAGGAGGGCTGGCAGGACGACCTGATCACCCCCTTCCGCGGCGTCGAGCGCGACAACAACCTGCGCCCCGACTCCTCGGTGGAGAAGCTCGCCAAGCTCAAGCCGGTCTTCGGCAAGGGCGAGGCGGCCACCATGACCGCCGGCAACTCCACCCCGCTCACCGACGGCGCGTCCGTCGTGCTGCTGGCCAGCGAGGAGTGGGCCAAGGAGCGCGGCCTGCCGATCCTGGCGTACTTCACCGCCTACGAGACCGCCGCGGTCGACTACCTCCACGGCGGCGAGGGCCTGCTCATGGCGCCCGCCTACGCCATGGCGCGGATGCTCGAGCGCGAGGGCTACAGCCTGCAGGACTTCGACTTCTACGAGATCCACGAGGCCTTCGCCTCGCAGGTGCTCTCGACCCTCAAGGCGTGGGAGGACCCGGTGTTCTGCAAGGAGCGCCTCGGCCTCGACAAGCCCCTGGGCTCGATCGACCGCAGCAAGCTCAACGTCAAGGGCTCCTCGCTCGGCGCCGGCCACCCGTTCGCGGCCACCGGCGCGCGCATCGTGGCCAACGCCGCGAAGCTGCTCGCCGAGAAGGGCTCCGGCAAGGCGGTCATCTCCGTCTGCGCCGCCGGCGGCCAGGGCGTCACCGCGATCCTCGAGCGCCCCTGATCACCGCACCACCCGCCTGACGACGACGGCCGGTCACCCCGCGTGGGGTGACCGGCCGTCGTGGCGTTCGGGCCTGCGTCGGGCTCGCGTCAGATCAAAGTCGTGCCTGCGTCAGGCCGGGGTGTGATGGCTGGCCAGCGCCAGAGCCGAGTCGACGAGGTAGGAGCGCACCTGCGCGGGGGAGATCTCCCCGACGGTCGGGATGCCCGGCGCGGCCTCGGTGACGAGGATGCCCACCCGGGCCAGCTGGAGAGCGCCCAGGCCGCTGGCGTAGAGGGTGTTGGCGAGCAGATCGGGGTCGGCGACGTCGAAGACGCCCGCCTCGACCCCCTCGCGGATGCACGCCGAGAGCACGCTCAGGCATCCGGAGATGCCGCGTCCGAGACGGAACAGCGCGCTCTCGGAGATCTCGTCGAGCAGCTCGGGGCCCGAGCGGCGCATCAGCGCCTGCGCGCAGTCGACGAACGCCGGGTGCGCGAGGGCGTAGTCGACGAACGCGGTGACGATCGCCTCCAGCCGACGCGCGTGGACGCCGGTGCCGCGGGCCTTGGTCTGGGCGGCGCCGACGAGGTCGGTGCGCAGCTCGTCGAGGTAGCCGACGAGGGTGAGCGCGAAGATCTCCTCCTTGCCGGTGAAGTGCCGGTAGACGATGGCGCGGTTGATGCCGACGGCCTTGGCGATGTCCTCGATCTGGGCGTCGCGGACGCCGCGCTCGTCGAAGAGCGCGCGGGTGGCGGCGACGATCTCCTGCTCGCGCGCGCGGCGGCGTGCGGCTGCGGCGGAGCGTCGGCCGTCGGTGGCGGGAGCCTGGGTCATGTATGCATGGTACGCGGTGTGCAACTCGGAGTTGCACAAGTGTGACGCGAACGAGCCCGTCGACAGGCCACGGCGGCGTCAGCCTCGGCCGACGGCCCGCACCATCTCGATCGTGTCGGCCTGCTCGGCGGTCTTGTCGTCGCGATACCTGACCACCCGCGCGAACCGGAGGGCGACGCCGCCGGGGTAGCGGGTGGAGCGCTGGACGTCGTCGAGGGCGATCTCGACGACCTGCTCGGGGCGGACGTGGACGACGTGGCCGGTGCGGTGGGTGTCGAGCTCGAGGAAGCACTCGGTCTGTCAGGCGAGCATCTCGTTGGTCATGCCCTTGAACATCCTGCTGGTGACGCGATGGCTGAGGCGGTCAGCGATTCACACGAACGGAACGGTCTCGTTCCCGAGGTCGCCCAGCACCCAGACCTGCCGGCCGAGGAGCCGGTTGAGCACCTGCTCGAGCGAGCGAACGTCGCCCATCTCTGCGATGAGGTCCTCCGGGACGACGAAGAGTCGCTCGTCCTCGGAATCAACGGGCAAAGTCCGGAGGTCTCCGTCGTACCCCACCAGGGAGAACGCCGCTTTGACCGCGGCCACCTGTCCGGCGTCGAAGGCGGTCACTCGGCCAGACACGGCTGTCGACCCCACCAGGCGAGCAGTGCATCGGCCAGCGCGCGATCGGCGTAGCCGTCCGGGTTGAGACCGAAGTGATCGACGCGCTCGCGTGCGATCCAGTCGCGGAGGAACACGGCGTCAGCCCTCCGCCGGAGATGGCCGAGAACGGGGCCGATCATGCAGTCGTACTCGTCGCGGCACTCCACGACGTCCGCGACGCCGATGGCATCCCACTCCAGGAGCAGCGCCCGCACGGCTGCGGTTTGCTCCTCGTTCTCCTGGCCTTCCACCCCACCATCCTCGACGACCAGGCGCGCTCGCGCGACCGATCTGGGCTACTGGCCCAGATCGCGCACCGCGTCGATCGTGTCGGCCTGCTCGGCGGTCTTGTCGTCGCGGTACCGGACGACTCTCGCGAACCGAAGGGCGACGCCGCCGGGGTAGCGGGTGGAGCGCTGGACGCCGTCGAGGGCGATCTCGACGACCTGCTCGGGGCGGACGTGGACGACGTGGCCGGAGCGGTGGGTCTCGAGCTCGAGGAAGCGCTCGGTCTGCCAGGCGAGCATGGCGTCGGTCATGCCCTTGAACGTCTTGCCGACCATCACGGGCGGGCCGCCGTCGGGGTCGCGGGCGCCGAGGTGGATGTTGGAGAGGGTGCCCTGGCGGCGGCCCGAGCCCCACTCGACGGCGAGGACGACGAGGTCGAGGGTGTGGACGGGCTTCACCTTCACCCAGGCCGCGCCACGGCGGCCCGCCTCGTAGGGGGCGGCGAGGCTCTTGACGACGACGCCCTCGTGGCCGGCGGCCACGACCTCGGCGGCGAACGACTCGGCGGCATCGGGGTCGTCGGTGACCAGGCGGCGCACCCGGTGCTGCTCGGGGACGATCCGCTCGAGGGCGGCCAGGCGCTCGGAGGCGGGGGCGTCGAGGAGGTCGACGTCGTCGAGGTGGAGCAGGTCGAAGAACCAGGGGAGCACCACCTCCTCGCCGCCCTCGCGGCGGGCGGTGCGCGAGGCGGTCTCCTGGAAGGGGCGGGGACGGCCGTCGTCGGCGAGGGTGAGGGCCTCGCCGTCGAGCACCAGGCGGCGGGCGGGCAGCGCGCGCACCACCTCGACGACGTCGGCCAGCCGCGCGGTGAGGTCCTCGAGGCTGCGGCTGGCGATGCGGACGTCGTCGCCGTCGCGGTGCACCTGGATGCGGATGCCGTCGAGCTTGGCGTCGACCGAGACCGGCGCCTCGTCGCGCGCCACCAGGGCCGCGACGGCGGAGGCGACGGAGGTGTCGGACGAGGCGAGCATCGGCAGGACCGGACGCCCGACCTCGAGGCCGACGGCCGCCAGGGCGTCGGTGCCGGCGAAGGCCAGGGGAGCGACGGCCACCGTGGAGCCGGCGAGCATCGCGGCGCGCCGGACGGCCGGAAGCGGGACGTCGGCCGCCCGCGCCAGCGCCTCCTGGACGAGCGCGTCGAGCGCGCCCTGGCGCACCTCGCCCAGCGCCAGCGAGCGCAGCCAGGGCTGCTCGAGCTCGGTGGCCCGGCCGAAGAGCGCGACCACGGCCTCGGCGCGAGCGCCGGCCGAGCCCGCGCCGGACAGCGCGCCCATGGCGGCGAAGGCGGCGTCGGTCTCGGCGAGGGTGAGCGTGGGCTGCTCCGCCGGAGGCGGCAGCTCGGCGAGGGTGCGCCAGCCCAGCCCCGTGCGGCGCTGCCGCAGGGCACCGCCGAGGTAGGAGGCGGCGACCAGCAGGACGTCGTCGCCCTCGGCCGCCGCGGCGGCGAGCACCGGCGCGAGCAGCGCGACCTTCTGGCTGCGCGCCCGGGTGGCGGACACGGCGAGGGAGCAGGAGGCGAGCTCGGCGAGCAGCATCCCGTCAGTGTGCCCGGGAGCGCCGACAGCCCGGGAGCACCGGAGGGTGACGACCGTCTCCGGGGATATCCCGCGGACCGCGTGACCTCGCCGTCGGTGGCGCGTTGATCGCGCAACCTCCTCTCCCCACCCCCTGGAGCCATTCCCCTCATGACCCTCGTGCGTCAGACCCTCGTCGCCACCACCGCTCTCGCGGTGGTCGCGGCCCCCGCCCTGTCCCAGGCCGCGCTCGCCGCGGGCTCGGACGCGCCCGCCCCCAGCCCCTACCAGCGCACCGCGGAGCCGATCCTCCCGGTCGTCGGCCAGGCGCCCGCCTCCCTCGACTTCGACTCCCGCGCCGGCCTCCCGCGGCTCGCGCCGACCGCCGCCCAGCGACGCGCCGTCGCGGCCCTGCGCGGCGCCACGGTCACCTGGAACGCCAGCGGCACCCCCCGCTCCCTCGAGGTCGCGGACGGCGCCCTGAGCGGCCCGTCGAAGGCGACGCCGCAGCGCATCGCCCGCACCTGGCTGCGCACCCACCGCGCCGCGTTCGGCCTCGGCAGCGCCGACGTCACGGCCCTGCAGGTCGTGCGCGACCACCCGCTCCCCGGCGTCGGCGCCCGCGTGGTGAGCCTCGCGCAGACCTTCGGCGGCGTCGCGTCCGGCTACGGCGCGATCCTCACCGTGCTCGTCGACCGCGACGGGCGCGTCGTGCGCTACGCCGGCGACCCCGTCCGCTCCGCCGCCCTGCGCGGCTCCTACGAGCTCAGCCCCTCCGACGCCCTGAGCGCCGCACTCGGCTCGGTCGCCCCGGGCCTGGCGAAGGCCGTCGTCACGCTGCTCGACCAGACCGCGGGCGGCTACCAGGTGGCCACCGTCGCCGGGCTCGGCGCGAAGCAGTACGTCCGCAAGGTCGCGTTCCCGACGTCGACCGGCGCCCGCGCCGCCTTCGCCGTGCTCACCATCCTCGACGCCGACCGCGCCTACGCGACGCTCCTCGACGCCGCCACCGGGACGCCGCTGCTGCGCAAGTCGCTGGTGCAGTGGGAGTCCGACGGCACCGTCTTCGAGAACTACCCGGGCGCGAAGAAGGGCGGCAAGGCCGTCGTCCGCGACTTCGGCCCTTCGAAGCAGTCGCCCGGCGGCTACGTCGACCCCACCGGCGTGGCCGGCATCCCCGGCGTCACGCTGTTCGGCAACAACGCCGACGCCGCCAAGGCCTGGACCGTGCCGCTGGTCGCGGTCGACCAGTACAACCGCACCGTCTCGCCGACCTCGCAGTTCCGATTCGACTTCCCCGACGCCTGGCGCACCTCGAAGGGCGCCACCGGCTCGTTCGTCCAGGACGCCGACGCGGCCTCGACGAACCTCTTCTGGCACCACAACCGCATCCACGACGAGTACTACCAGTTCGGCTTCACCGAGAGCGGCGGCAACTTCCAGCTCGTCAACAACGGCGGGGGAGACCTGCCCGTGGGCGGCGACCCGGTGATCGGCGGCGCGCAGTCCGGCGCCCTCAACCTCACCAGCGAGGTCATCGACCTCGGCCGCAACAACGCCAACATGCTGACGCTGCCCGACGGCATCCCCGGCTTCACCAACATGTACCTCTGGGAGCCCGTCGACGACGCCTTCGAGGGCCAGCCCCGCGACGGCGACTTCGATGCCACGATCATCCAGCACGAGTACTCCCACGGCCTCTCCAACCGCTACGTCGGAGGCGGCGGCCTGGGCTCGCTCGGCAGCACCCAGTCCGGCGCGATGGGCGAGGGCTGGGGCGACTGGTACGCGATGAACCACCTCTTCCGCGAGGGCCTCTCGCGCACCGCCGTCGTCGCGGCCTACGTCGGCGACCCGCACCGCGGCATCCGCAACTGGAACTACGCCGAGAGCCCGCTGACCCTCGGCGACTACGGCTACGACCTCACCGGCCCCGAGGTGCACGCCGACGGCGAGATCTGGACCGCGACGCTGTGGGAGGTGCGCCAGCGGATCCTGCAGCAGGTCGGCGGCGACCAGCGCAAGGCCAGCGACATCGCCGAGCACGTCGTCACCGACGCCATGCCGATCAGCCCCCAGGCGCCGTCGATGCTCGACATGCGCGACGCCATCGTCAAGGCCGCCCAGCTGCGCTACGGCTCGCGCTACCAGGCCGCGATCTGGCGGGCCTTCGCGAACCGCGGCATGGGGGTCTCCGCCCGCACGAAGGGCGAGGCCGACACCGACCCGCGTCCGGGCTTCGACGTGCCGACCCGCTCGGCCAACGGCCGCATCAGCCTGCGCGTCGTCAACGCCTCCACCGGACGCCCCGTGGCCGGCGTGCGCGTCCTCGGCGGCCAGTTCGAGGCCCGCGCGACCCCGATCGTCACCACCGGCAAGGCCGGCACGGCGACGGCGTCGTTCGTGAAGGGCACCCACACGCTGACGCTGCAGGCGCCCGGCTTCGGCATCTCCCACCGGACCCTGCGCGTCACCGGGGACCGCTCGCTGACCATCGCGCTGCGTCCCAACGTGCTCTCCACCCAGACCGGCGCGAAGGTCGTCAAGGCCACCAGCCAGCAGTCGGCGACGCCGGCCACCGCGATCCTCGACGACACCGAGGGCACCTCGTGGCGCACCGCGGACGCCGGCACGGCCTACAACGCCGGCAAGGACGCCGCGGTCACGATCCGCCTGGGACGCACGTCCTCGATCGACACCGTCGGCGTCAGCGTCTACAAGCCGACCACGGCGCCCCGCTTCGCCGCGGCCAAGCAGGTCACCGTCGAGACCTCCACCGACGGGCGCACCTGGCGCACCGCCAAGGTGGCCCGGTTCTCCTTCGACGGCCCGCGTCCGACCGCGCCCGACCTCGCGCTGCAGACGCTGCGCCTGGCCTCGCCGGTGCGCGCTCGCTTCGTCCGGGTCACCCCGAACGCGGTCTTCGGCTCGGCGGCGGCCAACGCCGGGACGGCGATCGTCGCCGAGGTCGAGGCCTTCGGCGGCACTCGCGGCATCACGCCCACCCGCCCGAAGAAGGACGCGCCGAAGACGCTGAGCGGCTCGGCGAGCGTCGGCAACCCGGCGCAGGGCTCGCTCGTCGGGCTCGACCCGTACAAGCCGGGCGTCACCGAGGCCAGCTGGACCTGCCCGGAGCTCCCGGCCGCCAACGGCGTCGACGCCTCCTTCACGAAGGTGCCGGCGGGCTACGGCGACGGCCAGCACCGGGCCACCATCAAGGCCGACGTGCCGGTAGGCGAGTACCAGCTGTGGTTCTACGACGAGAGCTGCGCGGCCATCCCCGGTGGCGGCTTCGTCACCGACGGGGAGTCGACCGTCGTGCCCCCGGGCGCGGCCTACGCCGGCTTCCTGCTCAGCTACGGCGCGGGCGCGAGCTACACGCTGCGGCTGACCGACACCCGCTGAGCCCGGCCCGGCCGTCGTCCACCGGGGCGGCGGCCGGGCTTCCTCCGCGAGCCCCCAGGGGCTAGCGTCCGAGCTCCACGACCTCGGACCACCCGGGTGGAGCGATGACCTCGAGACGACCACGACCGCGCGCCGGCCACCGCCGCGCGGCCGTGCTGCTCGGAGGCCCTGACGATGCTCGTCGCCGTCGCGAGCGGGTGGGCCCTCGTCCGGTGGCAGGGCGCTGAGACACCGTCGGCGGGTCCCCTCACGCCCGCGCAGGATCCGGTCTTCGGCTCCCTCGTGCCGGCCGAGCATCCGGTCTTCACCGACGGGATGGTGCCGCTGGAGCTGCGCGGCGACGCGCCGGCCCGCATCGACGCCGTGACGGTCGACGCGACTGGCCTGACGCTGATCGGCGCGCGGGTCAGCGGCGCCGGGCGGGTCTACCCCGAGCGGCAGTACCAGCCGGCGTGGCCGCCGAGCCGACGGCTCTTCGGGCCGAACCAGGTCGACGCCCTCGGCGCGGTGATCGAGCCGGTGGCCAGGACGCCTCGGCGCTACGGCTACGAGCTGCTCCTGGGCTATCGCATCGATCCGACGGTGCGCCACGGCGAGCGGCGGTCCGTGACGATCGACTACACGGTGGCCGGGCGTCGGCACCGCTGGACGGTGCCCTATCAGCTCGTGGTGTGCCCGGTGGGGGTCTCGCAGGACTACTGCGGCCCCGCAGTGAGGCTCACATGCCGGTGAAGTCCGGTGCGCGTCCCTCGGCGAAGGCGGTGAGCGCCTCGAGGTTCGCGGGCCCGCCCATGAGCTCGGCGAAGGCGGCGTTCTCGCGCTGGCGGGCGGCGGCGATCTGCGCACGCAGGGGCTCGGTCATCGTCTGCTTGACCGCGACCAGCGACGCGATCGGCCGGGCGGCGATCACCTCGGCATGACGCCGGGCCTCCTCCAGCAGGTCGTCGGGCTCGCAGACCCGCCACACCAGACCGGCGGCGCGCGCCTGCTCGGCGTCGATCCACTCCGCGGAGAGCAGCATCCAGGCGGCGTCCTGGCGCCCCATGAGGCGGGGGAGCAGGTAGGAGGAGGCCGCCTCGGGGGCGACGCCGAGGCTGGTGAAGGGGCACTTGAGCCGGGCGGTGCTGGACATGAAGGCGAGGTCGGCGAAGCCGAGCACGGTCGCGCCGATGCCCAGTCCGACGCCGTTGACGGCCACCACCAGCGGCTTGGGGAAGGCGGCAAGCGCGTCGACGAGGCCGAGGAAGCCGTGGGTGCCGCGCTCGAAGTCGGGGTCGGTGGACATGCGGTGCATCTCGAGCAGGTCGGTGCCGGCGCTGAACGCGCGGCCGGCGCCGGTGAGCAGGACGACGGCGACGTCGGGGTCCTCGGCCGCGGCGAGGAGCGCCTCGGTGGTGGCGTCGTAGAGCGCCTCGTCGAAGGCGTTGAGCGCCTCGGGGCGGTTCAGCAGCAGGGTGCGGACGCGGGCGTGGTCGCTGACGGTGACGGTCACCCGAGGAGCGTAGGGCAGGAACGAGAACGTGTTCTATAAGTAGGCCGCGGCGGTGTCGGCGCTGCGGCGTAGCCTCGGGCCCGTGAGCGTCGATCGGGGTCGGGAGCGGGTCTGGCATCCGTCGTGGCCGGTCTCGGTGCGCGGCATGCTCTGGCTGCACCGCCGCGGCCACGGCGACCCCACCTACCGCATCGACGACGCTGGCCGCGTCTGGCGCGGGCTGCGCACGCCCGAGGGGCTGGCCACCGTCGTCTACGAGGGCCGGCCCTCCGACGGCTCCGTGCTGGGCCGGGCCTGGGGGCCGGGCGCGGACTGGGCGCTGGAGTGGATGCCCTCGCTCCTGGGCGCCGACGACGACCCGTCGGGCTTCGAGCCGCGCCATCCGGTGCTCGTCGAGGCCTGGCGACGCCACCCCCACCTGCGCGTGAGCCGCAGCGGCCTGGTGTGGGAGGCGATGCTCCCGGCGATCCTCGAGCAGAAGGTCACCAGCCAGGAGGCCTTCGGCGGCTTCCGGCTGCTCGTCCACCGCTTCGGCGAGCGCGCGCCCGGCCCGGGCGCCGAGAGGCGGCTGTGGGTGCAGCCGAGCCCCGAGCAGGTGGCGCTCATCCCGTCGTGGGGCTGGCGCCAGTGCCACGTCGACCACGCCCGCTCCCGCGCGGCGGTCACCGCCGCCCGGGTGGCCCCGGCCCTCGAGCGCACCCTCGACCTCCCGGGCGCCGAGGCCGAGCGACGGCTGCGCACCCTGCCGGGCATCGGCGTCTGGACCGCCGCCGAGGTGCGCCAGCGAGCCCATGGCGACGCCGACGCCGTCTCCTTCGGCGACTACCACGTCGCCAAGGACGTCGGGCACGCCCTGGCGGGCCGGCAGTTCGACGACGCCGAGCTCGAGGAGTTCCTCGAGCCGTGGCGCCCGCATCGCGGGCGCGTCCCCACCCTCGTGGCCGTCGCCGGCCTCCAGCGGCCCCGCCACGGCGCGAAGATGGCGCCACGCACGCATCTTCCGGCGAACGTCGTCCGATGGTGACCCGCGTCACCTAGGCTGACACCGTGACACAGGTAACTCTGGACGTCCTGCGCACCGCCGACGCTGCGCAGACCCGTGCCTTCCTGGCCGACGTGCCCGCCGAGGCCCTCGTCGACGCGGTCCGCCGCACCGACGACGCCGACCTCGCCGCGATCATCGACCGCGACGAGATCCGAGGGGCGGCCGTCGAGGGCGTCCTCGGACGCCTCCACGAGTACGCCCTCCTCGAGCGGCTCGCCGAGCTCGTCGGCACCGTGCGCTTCGACCTCGTCCGCGGCGGCAGCGTCCGCGAGCGGCACGGGCTGGTGCTCGACCACGGCACGCTCAAGGTGCTGCCCGACCTCCCGGCCGCCGAGCCGGTCGACGTCGTGCTGCGCACCGGCGTCCTCGGCTTCGTGCGGCTCATCAGCGGCGAGGCCAACCCTGCGCTCGACTACCTCGCCGGTCGCCTCCAGATCGAGGGCGACTCCGCCCTCGCGCTGGCCGTCGGCGGCCTGTTCAAGGTCCCCGGCACCGACGCCGTCGCGCTCGACCCCACCGCGCTGGACCCCATCGACGTCGCCACCGCGCTCAAGGGCGTCAGCACCGAGCACCTGCGCGGCGTCATGAGCAGCGGCTTCCGCGACGTCGTGCTCGGCGAGATCTTCCGCCGCCTGCCCGACTTCGTGAGCGTGCGCCGCGCGGCCCGCGTCGACCTCGTCGTCGGCTTCCGCCTGCTCGGCTCGGCCTCGGGCGAGATCGAGCGGTACGTCGTGCGCGTGCAGGGCGGCCGGTGCACCGTCGAGGCCGGCGACGCCAGCCGTCCCGGCGAGCGGCGCGACGCGACGATCAGCTGCGAGGGCTACGACTTCCTGCGCCTGGCCACCGGCCACCTCAGCGCCATCACCGGCGTCCTGCGCGGTCAGCTGAAGGTCAAGGGCGACCGCGCGAAGGCGCTGCAGCTGGCCAGCGTCCTCGACATCCCGTCCTCCCGCTGACAGAGGGCTGACGGGCTGGCGAGGGCTGCTCAGAGCAGGGGACGCAGGGGCGCGAGCACGGCCTCGGTGAACTTGCGGTGCAGGTCGCGCGCCTGCCACTCGCCGATCGTCAGCTCGAGGGAGTTGGCCTCGTCGACGCCGAAGATCTCCTCGAGCGTGCCGGCGAAGGAGCGGTCGATCGCCTCGAGGTTGATCTCGTAGTTGCCCTGGAGGCTGAGGCGGTCGATGTTGGCGGTGCCGACGGTGGCCCAGGTGCCGTCGACGGTGGCGGTCTTGGCGTGGATCATCGCCTCGCGGTAGCGCAGGATCCGCACGCCCGCCTCCAGCAGCTGGGCGTAGTAGCCGCGGGAGATCCAGTCGGCCACGATGTGGTTGGACTTCAGCGGCACCAGGATCCGGACGTCGACCCCGCGCGCAGCGGCGAGCTTGAGGGCGTCCACGAAGTCCTGGTCGGGCAGGAAGTAGGCCGTGGTGATCCAGATGTTGCGGCTCGCGCGGTTGATCGCCTCGAGGTACATCGAGCGGATGGGGAACATCCACAGTCGCGGGATGTTGCGCTGGATCCGGATGCGCGGCTCCCACTCCGAGGGCGTCTCGAGCAGCAGCGGGCGATGGCTGGAGCGCCAGGCGCCCTTGCGGTTGAGGTTCCAGAAGTCGGCGAAGGCCCGCTCGAGGTCGATGACCGCCGGACCGGTGACCCGCACATGGGTGTCGCGCCACTCCGTGGCGTAGGCGTCGCCGATGTTGTAGCCGCCGACGAAGCCGACCTCGCCGTCGACGACCAGGATCTTGCGGTGGTCGCGGCCGTAGCGGCGAGCGTCGAAGAACCGCAGCCCCGCGCCGTAGACCGGGAACCGCAGCACCCGCATCATCCGCGGGAACCGCTTGAAGGAGGGGGAGACGACGAGGTTGGCGAAGCCGTCGTAGATGCAGTGCACCTCGACCCCGCGGGCCGACGCGGCCGCGAGCGCCTGCTTGAACCGCTCGCCGGTGGCGTCGCCCTTCCAGATGTAGGTCTCGAAGAGGATCCGGTGCCGGGCGCCCTCGATGGCCGCCAGCATGTCGTCGTAGAGGTCGCGGCCGTAGGTGTAGGTGGTCAGGCGCGCCTCGCCGACGTCGACGGTGCGCGGCGGCACCGTCGGGAACGCGCCGGGCTTCTTGCCCCGGCGGCGGTAGGAGTCGACCACCGACATCGTGACCGCCAGGCCGATCTGCAGGCCGAGGAAGCCGAGCAGCGCCCGGCGCAGCACGCGCAGCCAGCGGGCGCTGCGCGGGGCGGGGGCGGGGCTCACGAGCGTCAACCTAGCCGAGCCCCCACGGCCGGCCCCGGGCGCCGTCGGGGGCGACCTCCGGCGTGTCGCGGCCCTCGCCCCCGCGGGTGAGGTCACGATCGTGACTCGACTGATCGCCGCGCTTGGGAGATCCACATCCCCGTGTGATATCTGTTACGGCGCGACACGGTTACCCACCAGTCGCCATCACCGAGCAAGGGGGGACCGGAGATGTCGAAGCAGGGTTCTCGGCCCGTGTCCGCAGGGGGCGAGCGATGACCACCCAGGCCCTGTCCACGAGGCCGGCCACCGACCGGGTCCGCGGGGTCGTCGAGAACCTGACCGGGCGCGCCCGGCAGGGCGTCGTCACCACCGGGCGCCTCGTCATGCTGGCCGCCGAGGGCACCACCGTGGCCGCCACCGACATCGTCCGCCGACGCTTCTCCTGGTCGGAGTTCCTGCTCCAGGCCTGGTTCATGACGCGGGTCTCGCTGCTGCCCACGATCCTCGTGGCCATCCCGTTCGGCGTCATCATCTCGGTGCAGATCGGCGCGGTCGCCGCGCAGGTCGGCGCCACCAGCTTCAGCGGCGCCGTCAACGGCATCGGCATCCTGCGCCAGGGCGCGCCCCTGGTGACCTCCCTGATGATCGCCGGCGCCGTCGGCTCGGCCATCTGCTCCGACCTCGGCGCCCGCACCGTGCGCGAGGAGATCGACGCGCTGAAGGTCATGGGCATCTCGCCGGTGCAGCGGCTGGTCGCGCCGCGCCTGGTGGCCTCCCTCGTCGTGGCGCTCCTGCTCACGATCATCGTGGCGATGACCGCGATGGTCACCGCCTACGTCCTCAACGTCGGCGGCGGCACGATCTCCTCGGGCGCCTACCTCGACTCCTTCGTCGCCTTCAGCCAGCCCACCGACCTGCTGCTGGCGGAGTTCAAGGCGCTGGTCTTCGGCTTCATCGCCACCATCGTGGCCTCCCACAAGGGCCTCTCGGCCTCCGGCGGCCCCAAGGGCGTCGCCGACGCCGTGAACCAGTCGGTCGTGCTGAGCGTCATCCTGCTCGCCGTCGTCAACGTCGCCATCACGCAGGCCTACGTGATGCTCGTGCCGCAGGGCGTCGCCTGATGAGCGCCGAGCCGATCGCCCGCGGACGCGTCGCCCGCCGCGGTCCGGTCGCCCGCCTGCGCCGCGGCGCCGCCGACGCCGTCGTCGGCCTCGTCGAGGGGCTGCTCAACGCGCTCGCCAAGCTCGGCGACTTCTCCGCCTTCGCCCTCGGCACGATCCGCGAGGTGCCCGCGACCCTGCGGCTCTACCCGGCCGAGACGCTGCGCCAGCTCAAGGACATCGCCTGGGGCAGCGGGGCCATCGTCGTCGGCGGCGGCACCATCGGCGTGATGGTGCTGCTCTCGATCGCCGCCGGCACCTCGCTGGGCATCGAGGGCTTCAACGGCCTGGAGATCGTCGGCCTCGCGCCGCTCACCGGCTTCATCAGCGCCAGCGCCAACACCCGCGAGCTCGCCCCGCTGATCGCCGCGCTCGCGCTCGCCGCGCAGGTCGGCTGCCGGTTCACCGCCCAGCTCGGCTCGATGCGGATCCACGAGGAGGTCGACGCCCTCGAGGTGATGGCCGTCGATCCGATGCGCTACCTCGTCACGACCCGCATGATCGCCTGCATGACGGCGATCCTGCCGCTCTACCTCGTGGGCCTCATCGGCTCCTACCTGGCCTCGCAGGCCTCGGTGGTCTACCTGTTCGGGCAGTCCCCGGGCCAGTACGACCACTACTTCTCGACCTTCATCCAGGGCCGCGACGTCTTCTTCTCGATCGTGAAGATCCTCGTCTTCGCCCTGATCGTCACGCTCATCCACTGCTGGTACGGCCTGCGCGTCTCCGGCGGTCCGCAGTCGGTCGGCGAGGCCACGGGCGCGGCGATCCGCGCCAGCATCGTCGTCGTGATCGTGCTCGACATGATCCTCACCCTGGTCATCTGGGGCGGCGACTCCGGCTTCAGGATCTCGGGGTGATCGCGGTGCGCCTGCCCTTCTCCCGTCGTCGCCCCGAGGGCCGTCGCGACCTGCGTCGCGTCGACCACGCCCGCCGCGGCGTCCTCGCGCTCGTCGTCATCGCGCTGCTGCTCGGCGCCGCCTACCTGCGCAGCACCGGCGCCGTCGGCGCCCCGCCGGAGGTCTCCGCGCTGGTCACCAACGCCGGAGGCGCGCTGCGGGCCGGCTCGGACGTGAAGATGCGCGGCGTCATCATCGGCCGGGTCACCAGCATCGACCGCTCCGACGCCGCCGACGCCCGCACGGCCGGCACCACCGTCACCGCCGCGCCCGTGCGGGTGCGCATGACCATCGCCTCCGGCGACCTCGGCGGCGTGCCCGCCGACGTCGTCGCGCGGATCCTGCCGGCCAGCGTGTTCGGCACCACCTACGTCGACCTCGTGCGTCCGGGGGCGAGCCAGGGCGGCACCACCACCCGCAACGTCGCGAGCACGTCGGCCGCCTCGTTGAAGGCCGGCGCGATCATCCCGCCCGACCGCAGCCAGGGCACCCTCGAGCTCCAGCAGGCCCTCGACGACATCGACCGCCTGGTCAAGGCGCTCGGCCCGGCCCGCCTCTCGGCGGCCATCGGCGCCGCCGCCACCGCGCTCGACGGCCGCGGCGCCAAGCTCGGCGACACCCTCGACCGCCTCGACTCCTACCTCGCCAAGCTGGAGCCGCAGATCCCGCGGCTGCGCACCGACGTGCGCACGCTGGCCTCGAGCCTGCAGGTCGTCGACCGCGTCGCTCCCGACCTCCTCGACGCCACCGACGACGGCCTGGTCGCGCTGCGCACCGTCGCCGCGCAGAAGGCCGCCCTGCTGGCCGTCATCACCGGCGGCACCCGCCTCACCGTCGACGCGCGCCGCTTCCTCGACCAGAACCGCACCGCGCTCGTCGGCACCCTCGACGACGCCGCGCAGATCCTCGACGCGATCTACGACAACCGCATCGCCGCGCTGCGCGAGGCCAACCGCACCAACATCGACCTCGCCGAGCTGCTGCCCACCGCGGTCAAGGGCGGCTTCGTCGACGTCGACGGCCGGCTGCTGCTCAACCCGCCGGGCTACTACACCTCGGCGGACCGGCCGCGCTACGACAACGGCGGCAGCTACTCGCCGCTGGGCCGCGCCACCGCCGGCTCGCTCTACGGGGAGGGATCGCGATGAAGCGCGAGCTGCGACGCATCGGCCTGCGCTTCGGCCTCTTCGCGCTGGTCTCGGTGCTCCTCGGCGTCATCCTGGTCAACACGATGGTCGACCAGGTCGGCGGCGACACCCACGCCTACAGCGCCGACTTCGCCGACGTCAGCGGCCTGCGGGTCGGCGACGACGTCCGCGTCGCCGGCGTGCGCGTGGGGCGGGTGCAGAGCATCGAGGTGTCCGGACGCGACGGCGCCCGCGTCGACTTCGACCTCACCGCCAGCCAGCCGCTGCTCTCCTCCACCGACATCGTGATGCGCTACCAGAACCTCGTCGGCCAGCGGTACCTCGCGCTGGTGCAGAAGGGCACGCAGGGCACGAGGCTGAAGCCCGGCGCGGTCGTCGACGCCGACCACACCAGCCCCGGCTTCGACCTCACCGAGCTGCTCAACGGCTTCCGCCCGCTCTTCGAGGTGCTCCGGCCCGGCGACGTGAACGCGCTCGCGACCTCGATCGTCAAGGTGCTGCAGGGCGAGGGCGGCACGGTCGAGCAGCTGCTCCAGCAGATCACCGAGCTCAGCTCGTTCCTCGCCGACCGCGACCAGCTCATCGGCGCGGTGCTCACCAACCTCACGCCCGTGCTGACGAACCTCACCAGCCAGGGCACCCGCTTCACCGCCACGGTCAAGGAGCTCGAGGGCCTCATGACCGGCCTGGCCAAGGACCGCACGTCCATCGGCTCGAGCATCGACGGCGTCTCCAGCCTGGTGGGCGCCACCTCCGACCTCCTCGAGCAGGCCCGCCAGCCCAGCGTCGGCGTCGTCCGCGAGCTGCGGAAGGTCGCCGCCACGCTGAAGCAGACCCGGCCGCAGCTGGCCGCCGCCATCGGCGCCTTCTCCGACATCATGACCCGCCTCGGCCGGCCGACGTCGTACGAGAACGCGCTCAACGTCTACGTCTGCACGATCGCGGTGGGCCTGGGTCCGCTCAACGTCAATCCGGTCCTGGGAAAGCACACGTACTCGGAGGCCTGCCGATGAAGGCGCTCAACACGCGCGACCCCTTCCGGGTGGGCCTCGTCGCGCTCGCCTGCCTGGTGCTCCTCGGCGCCGGTGTCGTCGTGCTCAGCACCGTCCAGCTCGGCACCCGCAGCTACACCGCGGTGCTCTCCCACACCGCCGGCCTGCGGGTGGGGGAGTCGGTCGAGGTCGCAGGCGTCCCGTCCGGCGAGGTCACCGACATCGCGCTGCGCGCCAAGGACGTCGAGGTCACCTTCACCCTCGACAAGGGCGTCGACCTCGGCACCGAGTCGACCGCCGAGGTCAAGGTCGCGACGCTGCTCGGCACCCACTACCTCGCGGTGCACCCGCGCGGTGGGGGCTCGCTGAGCGACGACCAGATCCCGCTGGCGCAGACCTCGGTGCCCTACAACCTGCAGGACGTCCTGGACAACGGCACCACGACGCTCCAGAAGCTCGACCCCGTCAAGCTCGCCGAGGCGCTCACCGCCGTCAGCTCGACCCTCGAGCAGTCCTCGAACGACGTCGGCCCCGCCCTCACCAGCGTCGGACGCCTCTCCGCGCTGGTCTCGCGTCGCTCGACCCAGACCTCGCAGCTGCTCACCGCCGCCAAGGGCGTCTCGGACCTGCTCAACAGCAACACCAAGGACATCTACGGCCTCATGCGCCAGACGACGCTCGTGGTCTCCGAGGTCACCGCCCGCCGCGAGGCGATCAGCCGCCTCCTCGTGCGCACCCGGGTGCTCGCCGACTCACTGACCGGCATCGTCCGCGACACCCGCGCCGACCTGAAGCCGGCGCTGGCCGACCTCGACGACGCGCTCGCCTCGCTCAGCCGCGAGGACGACCAGCTGAAGAAGGTCATCACGCTCACCGCGCCCGCGATGCGCTACATCGCCAACGCGGCCGGCAACGGCCCCTGGCTCGACCTCTACACCAGGTCGGTCATCCCGGCCGACGACCAGCGCTGCCTCGTGGGGGACTGCTGATGAGCCGCCGTCTGGGCCTGACCGCCCTGCTCCTGGCCGTGGTCCTCGGGCTCACGTCCGGCTGCCTGCCCTCGATCGGCTCCAAGACGATGAAGGTCTCGGCGCTGTTCACCAGCTCCGCGGGCCTGTTCGTCGGCAACGACGTCGGCATCCTCGGCGTCACGGTCGGGAAGATCACCAAGATCACGCCCGAGGGCGACGAGGTCCGCGTCGACATGGAGATCGACACCGACCACAAGATCCCGGCGAACGTCGGCGCGGTCGTCGTCGCGCGGTCGGCGGGTCGGTGACGCTGCTCGACCCCGACACCTCGTCCTTCGCCGTC
>NZ_JBUZJI010000032.1:0-29349 GCF_055282735.1 Nocardioides sp. B129/18
CCTACGTCGCCGGCGTCGCAGGTCAGGGAGGCCTGGGGCGCGGCCGGGCCGCCCGCCACCGGGCCCGTGCTCGTCCCTGCGGCGTTCGCGCCGGAGGCGACCCGAGCGGCGGTGTCGGGGTCGATCCGCGATCCGCAGGCCGCGACCGGGCCCAGGCAGAGTCCCAGGCACAGCACGGCGACGACGCGGCCGGCTCGGCGGGGATCGGGTCGCATGGGCGCCTCCGCGGGTGGGTGCGTCCCCGGTCGGGACCGAGGTCCGGCGCGGCACTTGCGCCGTGATGAGAACACGTTCTACGTTGGACAGATGTCCAGTCAAGTGTCCGATCCGGTGCGCCGCGGTCTCAACGCCCGGCAGGCCGAGACCGTCGAGCGACTCCTCGAGGCCGGCGCCGCCGAGGTGCGCGCGGTCGGTCACGAGGCGCTGACGGTGCGCTCGGTCGCGGCCCGCGCCGGCGTCTCGCCCGCCACGGCCTACACCTACCTGGCCTCGAAGAACCATCTCTTCGCCGAGCTCTTCTGGCGCCTCCTCGCCGAGGACGCTCTCGCGCTGGACGCCGAGCACGCCGCCGGGGTTGCGGTGCCCGAGCGCTCGGCCGCGACGCGCGTGGAGCGCGTCCGGGCGCTGACCCGGCGGATGGCTAGGCTGCTCGCCTCCGAGCCCGCGCTCGCGGCGGCCGTCACCTCGGCGCTCCTCGGCACCGACCCCGACGTCGAGCGGCTGCGGCTGCGCATCGGCGCGGAGATGCTCGGCCGCTTCGAGGCCGCGCTCGGCGAGGGCGTCGACCCCGCCGTCCTCGAGGCGCTCGTGCTCGCGTTCTCCGGCGCGCTGCTCCAGGCGGGCATGGGCCTGATGACCTACGTCGAGATGGGCGAGCGGCTCGACGCCGTCGTCGCCGCGATGCTGAAGGGGCACCCGTGACCGCCGCGCCGCCGAGCGCCGAGCCGCTCACGCTCGATCCCTACGACTACGCCTTCCAGGCCGACCCCTACCCCACCTACGCCCGGCTGCGCGCGGAGGCGCCGCTGTTCCATCAGCAGGAGCAGGGCTTCTGGGTGCTCTCGCGCCACCGCGACGTCGCGGCCGCGGTGCGCGACGACGCCACCTTCTCCAACCGGATGGGCGTCTCGATCGACCCCACGGCCTGGAGCCCGCACGCCCACCTCGTCACCTCCTTCCTCGCCCTCGACGGCGCGGAGCAGCAGCGGCTGCGCTCCCTGGTCTCGCGCGCCTTCACCCCGCGGCGCGTGCGCGAGCTCGCACCGCGGGTGCAGCAGCTCGCCGACCAGTACCTCGACGCCGCCCTGCGCGACGGCGAGCAGCACGACTGGATCGGCGAGGTCGCCGGGCGTCTGCCGATGGACGTCATCTCCGAGATGATGGGCGTGCCGGAGGAGGACCGGGCCGAGGTGCGCCGGCAGGCCGATCTCGTGGTGCATCGCGAGCACGGCGTCCGCGACGTGCCGCCCGCGGCCATCGAGGCGTCCGGATGGCTGATGGGCTACTACGCCGAGATGCTCCGGCAGCGCAGGGCGGCTCTCACCGACGACCTCACCTCCGCCCTGCTGGCCGCCGAGGTCGACGGCGATCGGCTGCGCGACTCCGAGATCACCGCGTTCCTGTTCCTCATGGTCGTCGCCGGCAACGAGACCACCACCAAGCTGCTGGGCAACGCGCTGTTCCACCTCGCCGCCCACCCCGAGCAGCAGGCGCAGGTGCTGACCGACGCCGACGACCTCGGCCTCGTCGTCCCCTGGATCGAGGAGACGCTGCGCCACGACACCTCCAGCCAGATGGTCGCCCGGCACCTGCTGCGGGAGGTCACCGTCGAGGACGTCACCGCCCCGGCGGGCGCCAAGCTGGTGCTCGCCCTCGGCTCGGCCAACCGCGACGAGGACGTCTTCACCGACCCGGC
Source organism: Nocardioides sp. B129/18 (assembly GCF_055282735.1). Lineage (NCBI taxonomy): Bacteria > Bacillati > Actinomycetota > Actinomycetes > Propionibacteriales > Nocardioidaceae > Nocardioides > Nocardioides sp. B129/18. The sequence continues at coordinate 1,916 of NZ_JBUZJI010000032.1, forward strand.
CCGCTTCGACCTGCACCGGCCGCGCACCGAGCTCGCCCGCTCGCTCTCCTTCGGCGGCGGACGCCACTTCTGCCTCGGCGCCAACCTCGCCCGCCTCGAGGCCCGGATCGTCCTGGAGGAGCTCGTCCGACGGGTGCGCTGGTTCGAGGTCGACGCCGACGCCGCTCGCCGGGTCCACTCCGTCAGCGTCCGCGGGTTCGCCTCGCTGCCCGTCACGGTGGGGCTGCGCTGATGGGCGGCGAGAAGTACGCGCGTCCGGAGCGACGCCCGGCCGTCGTCACGGGAGCCTCCAGCGGCATCGGCGCCGCCACCGCCCTGCGCCTGGCCGCCCTCGGCCACCCCGTCGCCCTCGGGGCGCGACGCGTCGAGCGGCTCCATGAGCTCGTCGACCGCATCCGCGACGCCGGCGGCGAGGCCGTCGCCCACGTCCTCGACGTCACCGATGACGCCTCCGTCGTCGACTTCGCCGCGAAGGCCGTCGCCGACCTCGGCGAGGTCGAGGTGGTCGTCTCCAACGCCGGGTCGCTGCGGCCCGGGCGCATCGACACGGCGCCGTCGTCGGTGTTCACCGAGGAGCTCGACGTCAACGTCGTCGGGGCGCAGCGCGTCATCGCGGCCTTCGTGCCGGGGATGCGGGAGCGACGGCGCGGCGACGTCGTGTTCATCTCCTCCGACGTCGCCGTGCGGGCCCGCCCGTTCATGACCGCCTACGCCGCCGGCAAGTGGGGGCTGGAGGGTCTCGTGCACGCGCTGCAGATGGAGCTCGAGGGCACGGGCGTCCGCGCGAGCCTGGTGCGCCCCGGCCCGACCTGGAGCGAGATGGGCATGGACTGGTCGGCCGAGGACACCGAGACCGTCATCGGCGGCTGGCTCCGCTTCGGCCTCGCCCGCCACCAGCACTTCCTGCAGCCCACCGCCCTCGCCGACGCCGTCGCGACGGTCGTCGCCGCGCCCCGCGGCGTCCACCTCAATCTCGTCGAGGTCAACCCCGAAGCCCCCGTGGAGGACTCATGACCACCGCCCCCGCCTCGTCGGCCCCGGGCCTCGACGCCGTCGCCGAGGTCTCCTACGCCGTGCCCGACGACGGCACCGGTCACCTCGCCGAGCTGCGGGTCGACCCGATCGGCCTGCTCGAGCGCGTGCGCGCCGAGTGCGGCGACATCGGCCGCTTCCGCCTCGCCGACCGCGACGTCGTCCTGGTCTCGGGCGCCGAGGCCCACGAGCAGTTCTTCCGCGCGCCCGACTCCGTGCTCGACCAGGCCGAGGCCTACCCGTTCATGACGCCGATCTTCGGGCGGGGTGTGGTCTTCGACGCCTCGCCGGAGGAGCGCCAGCAGATGCTGAGGAACCAGGCCCTGCGCGGCGACATGATGCGCGGGCACGCCTCGACGATCGAGCACGAGATCCGTCGGATGGTGGCCGACTGGGGCGAGGAGGGAGAGGTCGACCTGCTCGACCTCTTCGCCGAGCTCACCATCTACACGACCTCGGCCTGCCTGATCGGGCGCCCGTTCCGCGAGGAGCTCGACGCCCGCTTCGCCCAGGCCTACCACGAGCTCGAGCGCGGCACCGACGCCCTCGCCTACGTCGACCCCTACCTGCCCGGCGTGGAGTCCTTCGAGATCCGCGACCGCGCCCGCGAGCGGCTCGTCGGCCTGGTGCAGGGCATCGTCGACGCCCGTCGGATGCGCGGCAGCGTGCCGCGCGAGGAGCGCGACCTGCTCGACGTCCTCATCTCGATCGACATGTCGGCCGACCACATCACCGGCGTCTTCATCTCGATGATGTTCGCTGGACATCACACGTCCTCGGGCACCGCGGCCTGGACCCTCATCGAGCTCATGCGCCACCCCGACGTCATGACCGAGGTCGTCGCCGAGCTCGACGGGCTCTACGCCGACGGCGCGGAGGTCTCCTTCCAGGCGCTGCGCGAGATCCCGGTGCTCGAGGCCGCGCTCAAGGAGGCCCTGCGGCTGCACCCGCCCCTGATCATCCTGCTGCGGGTGGCCCAGGAGGAGATCGAGCTGGCCGGCCACCGGATCCCCGCGGGCACGATGGTCGGCGCGTCGCCGCGGGTCTCGAACCGGATGCCCGAGCACTTCCCCGAGCCGGAGCGCTTCGATCCCGGCCGCTACCTCGACCCGCGCCAGGAGGACCGGCTCAACCTCTGGACCTGGATCCCCTTCGGCGCCGGCCGGCACCGCTGCGTCGGCAACGCCTTCGCGATGATGCAGATGAAGGCGATCTTCTCGGTGCTGCTGCGCGACTTCGAGTTCGAGATGGCCCAGCCCTCGCAGGACTACCGCGACGACGTCTCGAAGATGGTCATCCAGCTCGCCCAGCCCTGTCGCGTCCGCTACCGCCGCCGCGCGGGTCGCTGAGGGGCTTCGATGGGCTACCGGATCGTCGCCGACGACGGGCTGTGCCAGGGCCACCAGATGTGCCAGGGGGAGGCCCCCGGGGTGCTCGGCTTCGACGCCGGCCCCGACCAGGTCGTGGTGCTCGTCGAGCGTCCCGACGCCACCGTGCGGCCCCAGGTGGAGGCCGCCGTCCGCTACTGCCCGGCGATGGCGCTGCGCATCGAGGAGGACTGACATGACCGCGACGACCGGCGCCACCGGCGCCCCCCGCATCTCCCGCGAGGACCTCGAGGAGTTCTGGGACTCCTGGCTGGCGATCAACCGCGAGGCCGAGCGCACAGGCGACTGGCGCGTCATGGCCGAGCACTACGCGACCGACGCCACCTACGGCTGGATGTACAGCCACGACGAGCACTTCATGGCGGTGGGCCGCGACCAGATCCGCGACTGGGCGATCGGCATCGAGATGGACGGCCTCGACGGCTGGCACTACGACTACCAGGCCACGGTCATGGACGAGCGCGCCGGCATGATCGTGGGGTTCTGGAAGCAGCGCAGCGGCATCCTCGACGACGACGGACGCGAGTTCGAGGTCCTCGGCATCGGCGGCTCCTGGTTCGGCGTCGAGCGCCAGACCGAGGGCCCGGACGTCGGTCTGCTCAAGATCGCCTGGCAGCGCGACTGGTTCGACATGCCCTCGACCGCCCACACCTTCATGGCGCTCATCTCCGCGGGCAAGGCGCCCGACACCCTGCTCACGCGCATGTCCGTGGCCGGCCACGGCGTCCCCGGCCACTACCACCACGCCGATCTGCCCTCGACGGTGTGGCCGCCGCCGGTGGAGGAGGGGGAGCACCTGCGTCAGGCGCCGGCCCCCGAGGCCGGAGCGTGAGCGCCCTCCCGCCGTCGCCGCTGCTCCTCGTCGACGGCGAGCGCAGGGCGGCCTCCGGCGGAGCGACGTACCCGATCGAGAGCCCGGCGACGGGAGAGGAGATCGGCCGCGCGCCCGACGCGACGGCCGACGACGTCGACGCCGCCGTCGCCGCCGCGCGTCGGGCCTTCGACACCACGCCGTGGTCCACCGACGTCGCGCTGCGGGTGCGGTGCCTGCGCCAGCTGCACGCGGCGCTGCTCGAGCACGGCGAGGCCTTCCGGGCCCTGACGACCGCCGAGGTCGGCATGCCCGGCTTCATGATGGGCGCGGCCGGGTTCGACGTGCCCGTCGAGGGCCTGCGGTGGGTCACCGACCTGCTGGAGGGCTACGACTTCGAGACCGACCTCGGCGTCGTAACGCCGATGGGCATCCCCTCGCGCCGCACCGTGCGACGCGAGCCGGTGGGCGTGGTCGCGGCCATCACGCCGTGGAACGTGCCCACCCAGATCAACCTCGCCAAGATCGGGCCCGCGCTGGCGTCCGGCTGCACCGTCGTGCTCAAGCCCGCGCCGGACACGCCCTGGCTGGCCTGCGAGCTCGGCCGGCTGGCCGCCGAGCACACCGACCTGCCGCCCGGCGTGCTCAGCGTCGTGACGCCGTCGTCGAACGAGGTGGCCGCCCGTCTCACCACCGATCCGCGGGTCGACATGGTGTCCTTCACCGGCTCCACCGCGGTGGGCCGCTCGATCATGGCGGCGGCCGCGCCGACGCTGAAGAAGGTCTTCCTCGAGCTCGGCGGCAAGTCCGCCGCGATCGCCCTCGACGACGCCGACGTCGCCGCCGTCGCGGGCGGCGCCGCCTTCGCGGCGTGCATCCACGCCGGCCAGGGCTGCGCGATCACCACGCGCCTGCTGGTGCCCCGTGACCGCTACGAGGAGGCGGTCGCCGTCGCCGCGGCGACGATGGAGTCGATCGGCGTCGCCGACCCCGCCGATCCCTCGGCGATCTGCGGACCGGTGATCTCGCGCGTCCAGCGCGACCGCGTCGCCGCCCACCTGGCCCGCGCCGCCGAGGAGGGCGGACGCTTCGCCACCGGCGGGCACGTGCTGGACCGTCCGGGCCACTGGGTGCAGCCGACGGTCGTCGCCGATCTCGACAACTCCTCCCGCCTGGCGCAGGAGGAGGTCTTCGGCCCGGTGCTCGTCGTCCTCGCGCACGACGGCGACGACGACGCCGTCCGGCTCGCCAACGACTCCGCGTTCGGCCTGAGCGGCTCGGTCGACTCCGCCTCGTTGGAGCGGGCGACGGCGGTCGCGCACCGGATCCGCACCGGCACCCTCGCCGTCAACGGCGGCGTCTGGTTCAGCCCCGACGCCCCCTTCGGCGGCTACAAGCAGTCCGGCCTGGGCCGCGAGATGGGCGTCGCCGGCTTCGAGGAGTACCTCGAGACCAAGACGCTCGCCTTCCCGGCCTGAGCCGATCCCCACCGACGAGAGAAGAGCAGATGAGGTTCCACGACAAGGTCGCCGTCGTCACCGGCGCGGCGCAGGGGATCGGGGAGGCCTATGCCCGGGCCCTCGCGGCGGAGGGCGCGGCGGTCGTCGTCGCGGACCTCAACGCCGTGAGCGGCGAGCGGGTCGCCGAGGCCATCCGCGCCGAGGGCGGTCGGGCCCTGTTCCACCGCACCGACGTCAGCGACGCCGCCTCCGCCACCGCGATGGCCGAGGCCGCCGTCGAGGCCTTCGGCGGCATCGACCTGCTGGTCAACAACGCCGCGATCTACGGCGAGATGGCCTTCGACCTGCTCATCAGCGTGGACTGGGACTACTACCGGCGCTTCATGGCCGTGAACATGGACGGCGCGCTGGTGATGACCCGGGCCTGCTACCCGCAGATGGTGACTCGCGGGGGCGGGGCGATCGTCAACCAGAGCTCGACGGCGGCCTACCTCTACTCCGGCTTCTACGGGCTGGCCAAGGTCGGCGTCAACGGCCTGACCCAGCAGCTGGCCCACGAGCTGGGCGGCCTGCGCATCCGGGTCAACGCCATCGCCCCCGGCCCGGTCGACACCGAGGCCACTCGCACCCAGGCCGGCGACGCCGCGCACGACATCGTCCGCACCAGCCTGGCGCTCAAGCGCATGGGGCAGCCCGACGACATGGTCGGCGCCTGCCTGTTCCTCCTCTCCGACGACGCCGCGTGGATCACCGGCCAGATCCTGGCCGTCGACGGCGGCCAGACCTTCCGCGCATGAGCGCCTCGAGGCTCCGCGTCGGGTTCGTCGGCCTCGGCGCGATCGGACGTCCGATGGCCGAGCGGCTGCTCGGCGCCGAGGAGCTCGCGCTGACGGTGCTCGACGTCGTCCCGGAGCCGGTCGAGGCGCTGCGAGCGGCCGGTGCGTCGGTGGCCGACGACCTCGCCGACCTCGCCCGGCGCAGCGACGTCGTCGGCGTCATGGTGCGCGACGACGTCCAGGTGCGCGCCGTGCTCGAAGGACTCCAGGCCGCGGCCCGCCCGGGCCTCGTCGTCCTCGTCCACTCCACGGTCGCGCCCGGCACGCCCGTCGAGCTCGCGGCCTCGGCCGCGGAGCACGGCGTCGCGGTGCTCGACGCTCCGGTGTCCGGCGGTGCGATGGGAGCGGCCGACGGGACGCTCGCCGTCATGGTGGGCGGCGACGCCGCGCACGTCGTGACGGCCCGGCCGGTGCTCGACGCCCTCGGCTCGCTGGTGGTGCACGCCGGACCGGTCGGGGCCGGCACCCGCTTCAAGCTGGCCCGCAACCTCATGCACTTCGTCGCCTTCACCGCGGCCACCGAGGCGCAGCGCCTGGCCGAGGCGGCCGGGCTCAGCCTGCGCGACCTCGGCGCCGTGGTGCGGCACACCGACGCCGTCACGGGCGGGCCGGGCGCGATCATGCACCGCGAGACCACCGCCGCGCTGGCGCCCGACGACGTGTGGTTCGGGATCTTCGACCACGTGCGTGCGCTGGGGGAGAAGGACCTCTCCTTCGCCCTCGCCCTGGCCGACGAGCTCGACGTCGAGGTGCCGCTCGCGGCGCTGGCCCGCGAGCGGCTGGGGGTCGGGCTCGGCCTCCCGGCCGCTGCGGCGGGAGGTGCGGCATGAGCGGACGGTTCGACGACCTGCCCGAGACGCGGCGCCGCGGGCTGGAGCGGATGGAGGAGGTCTACGGCTTCGAGATGAGGGACGGCGAGGGCGACTTCTTCGCCTACACCGCCGACCACCTCTTCGCCGACGTGTGGACGCGTCCGGGCCTCAGCGACCGCGACCGGCGTCTTCTCCTCATCGGCCTGCTGGCCGGCCGCGGCGCCCACGACGTCCTGACGATCCAGGTGCCGGCCGCGCTCGCCTCCGGCGACCTCGACGCCGCGGACCTGCGCGAGGTCGTGATCCTGCTGTGCCACTACGCCGGCTGGCCCGACGGCGCGCGCCTCGACGCTCTGGTGGAGGAGACGATCGGTCGGGTCGAGCGCGACGCCCGACGCCGGGCCCGGCAGGGCGCCGATGAGGCGGGGAAGGCGGCCGAGGAGCCGGCGGTCTAGATCATTCGCGCACGAGAGGTTTGCGCGTGCGGAAGGTCGGGCATGGTGTCCTCAGGCACCCACATCACCCAGCAGCCCCCGCGCCGTCCTTCTCGGGCGAGACCCGCGGGGGCTGCTGTGCGTCCCGGCGGGATCGAGGGCTGGCACGGCGATCTCCCGCCCCGAGGGAGGGCGCCGCGCCACACCCGGTGGGTTCAGGTCTTTTGCAGGTGGGGTGCGCCATGCTCAGGTCATGTTCGATCTCATCAACGGCCTGCCCTGGCACCCGCTCGTGGTCCACGCGATCGTCGTGCTTCTCCCACTCGCGGTGCTCGGCACGATCGCCCTGGCGATCCGCCCGGCGTGGCGCCTCACCTACGGCCCGCTGCTCGTGGCCGTCGCCGCGATCGCGACGATCCTCATCCCCGTGGCCACCTCCAGCGGCGAGTCGCTGGAGAAGCACGTCGGCGACCCCGGCGAGCACGCCGAGCTCGGCGACCAGCTCATCTGGTTCGCCATCCCGCTCCTGATCCTCATCGTCGCGATGGTCGTGCTGGAGCGTCGCAAGGCCGCCGGCAAGCCGGCCGTCGGCCCGGGCGCCTTGCCGACGATCGTCGCCGGCCTCGCCGTGCTCGTGGCCCTGGCCAACGTCGTGCAGGTCTACCGCATCGGCGACTCCGGCGCGAAGGCCGCCTGGGGCGACCAGGTCACCGGCAAGGCCGACCAGGGCGGCGACGGCGACGAGTGACGCCTGCATGACCCTGGCGATGGCACCGCACGTCGCCGGAGCCGCCTGATGGCGGTCATCGGCGTCTGCGAGGACGACCCCGCGATCCGGCGCATCCTGGCCCGCAGCCTGGAGCGCGCCGATCACGAGGTCGTCCTCGCGCACCGGGGCGAGGAGGCCTTGAGCCGCTTCGCCCCGTCGGCGCGCCTGGACGCGATCGTCATGGACATCGGCCTGCCCGACGCCGATGGTCGCGACGTCGTGCAGGCGCTGCAGGCGGCCGGCCAGCGGGCGCCGGTGCTCTTCCTCACCGCGCTCGGCGGCGTCTCGGACCGCCTCGCCGGCTTCAACGCCGGCGGCGACGACTACGTCGTCAAGCCCTTCGAGATCCGCGAGGTCCTCGCCCGGCTCGACGTCCTCGTGCGGCGCGCGCCCGAGTCCCCGCCCGAGACCGGCGGCCTGCGGCTCGACCCCGCGGCCTTCACCGTCGAGGGCCCCGCCGGACGCGTCACGCTGACGCCGACGGAGTTCCGGATGCTCGCCGCGATCCTCGCCCGCCCCGGCGAGGTCGTGCGCCGCCGCGCGGTCGTCGGCGCCGCCTGGCCCGCGGGCGCGCAGGTCAGCGACAACACCGTCGACTCCTTCCTGCGCAAGATCCGCACCAAGGTCGCGGCCACCGGCTCGCCGCTGGAGATCGAGACCGTCCGCGGCGTCGGCTACCGGGTGCCGTGAGCGCCTCGACGAGCGATCCGACCAGCGATCCGGCCAGCGATCCTGCGCGGCAGGTCGTCGCAGGCGGTCTCCCGCTGCGCCGCACGCTGGTCACGGTCGTCGCGGTGGTCGGATTCGTCCTGGTGACCGTGCTGGCCTTCGTCGTCCAGGTGGTGCTCGCGCGCGCCACGGTCGACGAGGCCGACCGCGGGCTGCGCGAGCGCTCCTCGCTCGTCGCCTCCGGGGTCGCCGCATCGTCCTCGCGCGACCGCGTCGTCGTGCCGGACGCCGTGCTCGACCTCGGCGTCGTCGTCTACGTCGACGGCCGGCTGCAGGCCGGCACCCCGCCGCCGCGGCTCGTCGACCTCTACACCGGGCTCGGGGCCGAGGGGCGCACCCGCATCGTCGACGCCGACGACACCCTGCGCGTCCGCGCGGACGCCTTCGCCCTTCCCGGCGGACGCCGCGGCACCGTCGTCGTCGCCGAGCGGCTGGAGCCCTACCAGCGTGCCGACCGCGACGCCCTGCTCACCTCGCTCGCGCTCGGCCTGCTGCTCACCGTCGCCGCCGCGGCGGTGGCCGCCTGGGTCAGCCGCCGCGCGCTGGCGCCGGTGGCCGCGATGGCCGCCACCGCCGAGGACTGGAGCGAGCACGACCTCTCCCGCCGCTTCGGGCTCGGCCCGCCACGCGACGAGCTCAGCACCCTCGCGGCCACGCTCGACGGCCTGCTGGAGAAGGTGGCCGCCGCGATCCGCGCCGAGCAGCGGCTCACCTCGGAGCTCGCGCACGAGCTGCGCACCCCGCTGTCGGTGGTGCAGGGCGCCGCCGAGCTCGTGGCCATGCGCGACGACCTCGACGACGACGCCCGCGCCGACCTCGAGGAGGTCCTCGACGGCTGCCGGCGGATGGCGCGCACGATCACCGACCTGCTCGACCTCGTCCGGCTGCCGTCCGCGGGTCGCTGCGAGGTGCCCGAGGTCCGGGCGGCGCTGGTGGCGGAGCGTCCGGACGTGGAGGTCGAGGTGGCCGACGGCGCCGAGCGTCTCGGCGTCGCGGCCGAGCGTCGCTTCGTGCTGCGCGCGCTCGAGCCACTCCTCGACAACGCCCAGCGCCACGCGTCGCGCGTGCGGGTGCGGGTGGAGTCCGCCGACGGCGGCCGCGCGCTGTGGTTCCACGTCGACGACGACGGCCCCGGCTTCGGGACGCTGGGGGAGCGGGCCTTCGAGCCCGGTCGCTCGACCAGCGGCGGCCCCGGCCTGGGCCTGGCGCTGGCGCGGCGCGTCGCGCGCACGCTGGGCGGCGACGTCGCGCTCACCGCGGCGCCGGCGGGCTGGTCGACGCGCGTGACCATCCGGCTCCCCAGCACCTGACCGCGGGCGCGCGTGGATCGGTCCCGCGGAGGCTGGCCGCCCCGCCCGATCCTGCGCGATCGGGCGGGGCGGACCGATGAGGAGCGCAGCCTCGTGACTCCCCAGCCGACCCCGCTGCGCTCCGTGACGGTCTCCCGTCGAGCACCATCCTCCGGTCTCCCGGGCGGCCGGTGGAGAGGACGGCGTCCCGGGCCCTCGGGACCTTGGTCCCGGTCTGAGGCCAGCCCGATCCAGATGGTCAGGTTCAGATCATGTTGGGCCTCCTACCTTTCTCCTCGTACCCGGGATCGACCCGATGAGGGGGGTCTCGTCTGGATGCCGATCACGACCGGGTACCCCAGGTCGGCGGCGGGTCGAGAGATCCGCCGCCGACCTGCATGCTCCGTCCACGGATGCTGATCCGGCGGCGCGCGGTCCGCGTGCCCGGCTAGCGTCCGGGCCATGAGCGCCTCCTCCCGCCTCGGGCTGCTGCAGGTCGCCCTGGCCGGAGTGCTGTGGGGCACCGGCGGGCTCGTCGTCACCGTGCTCCATGAGCGCGACGGCCTGGGCGCGCTCACGGTCAGCGCGTGGCGGATGCTCCTCGCGGCGGCGTCGCTGGCGCTGCTGGCCGCGGTCACCGGCCGGCTCTCGCGCGTGCGGGCCGTCCTCGCCGAGGCACCGGTCACCGTCGTGCTGGTCGGAGCGGGCACCGCCGCCTACCAGGGCCTCTACTTCCTCGCGGTGCTGTGGGTGGGCGTCGCCGTCGCGACCGTCGTCTCGCTCGGACTGGCACCGCTCCTCGCCGCCGTCGTCCAGCACCTGCGAGCAGGCACCCGTGCCTCGCCGCGCGAGCTGGTGGTGCTGACCGGCGCGCTCGCCGGCCTGGTCCTGGTGACGACGGCGGCCGGCGACGCGGGCGGCGGGGGTGCGGCCGATCGTTTGGTGGCCGGGTTCGTCCTGGCGATCCTGGCCGGCGCCGTCTACGCCGCCACGACCCTGCTGGGCGTCGATCTCGCCCGCCGCTGCGATCCCATCGCGCTGACGACCGCGGCGACGGGCGTGGGCGCCGTCGTGCTGCTGCCGGCCTTCGTCGTCGCAGCCGCCGGGGGATGGCCGGTGGGCAGCACGCGCCCGGGCTCGGTGGCGCTGCTGCTCTACCTCGGCGTCGTCACCCTCGCGGTCGCCTACGCCCTGCTCTACGCCGGCCTGCGCACCACGTCGGGCGCCGCCGCGACGATCGCGACCCTCCTGGAGCCGATCTCGGCGGCGCTCCTCGCGGCGCTCCTGCTGGAGGAGACCCTGACGGCCGCGGGCCTGCTCGGCTGCGCGCTCATCCTGGCGGCCGTGGCCGGGCTCGACGCTCGCAGCGCCGGTCTAGAGGGGCAGCCCCCGCTCGCGGACACCACGGACGTCCACGGTCGATCCCACTAGCATCGGGCCACCCCCCTCCTCCTCCCCAGCAAAGGGCCTTCATGAACGAGCTGTCCCGTCGTCGCGTCCTCGTGTCCGCAGCCTGGTCCGCGCCCGCGGTCACGGTGCTGAGCGCGGCGCCGTCCTTCGCCGCGAGCTCCAGCGCTGCCGTGGCCAAGCCCGTCAGCGCGACGATCGTCAGCTCCGAGGTGGGCGGCAATGACGATGAGATCCGGTACTGCACGATCCGGGTCGACCCCCCGGCCGCCTACGACGTGCAGTCGGTGACGTACACCAAGAGCCTCTACCGTCAGGGGCTCGCCGACGGCGCTTACGGCCCGACCCCCGACAGCAGCGAAGTCATCTCCAAGTTGACGCCGGCACGAACAGGTGCGGACGGGCTCATCACCGTGGTCGTCGCGGTCGACTCAGGTCAGCAGTCGCTCGACGGCTTCCTCACCGTCGCCTTCCCCGACGGCACCACCCTCTCCACCGTCGAGTTCGTCTCGTCCTACGACTTCTATCTGAAGTGACAGCAGCCCGCATCCGCGTCCCCGGTCTAGAGGGGGAGAGGTCGACGGCGGAGAGCGAGGACACGCGCGACCGGCGGCACTAGCCTGAGGCGCCCCTCCCTCCCCACCAGAAGGCACCTCATGAGCGAGCTGTCCCGTCGTCGCGTCCTCGTCTCCGCGGCCTGGTCCGCGCCGGCCGTCACGGTGCTGAGCGCGGCGCCGTCGTTCGCCGTCAGCGGCACGGCGCCGACGATGACCGTCTCCTGGAACGCCGACGGCTACCGCGGTCAGACCGGCGCCACGAGCAACTCGACGCAGGCCCAGATCGACGTGGTCATCACCGCGACGTCCGCGCTGTCGAAGGTGGTGGCGACGCTCACCACGCCGAAGTCCGACGGCATCTCGATCCGGGAGATCACCGGCACCCGATCGAACGGAAGCGCCACGACCTGGAGCGGCGTCGAGGACCTGACCGCACAGGGCTGGGTGGCCGTCCCGGCCGCGCCGGTGGCCGACACCGCGGGGAGCAGCACGAAGTCCACGACGATCACGTTCACCCGAGCCGCAGCCACCACGTCGACCCGGCTCAAGACGGTGCTCTCCGACCTGGGGGGCGAGGCGGCCGCCTTCCCGCTGAGCCTCACCGTCACCGGCTACTGGAACAAGCCCGGCGTCGGCGAGACCGCGCTCCCGGCCCAGGTCGTGACGATCTCCGCCACGGCGTCGGTGCCCTTCCTGAGCGCGACGGTGGGCTCGGCCAGCACGGACCTCTGATCCCACGGTCGTCCCGGCCGACCTGAGAACGCACATGAGGCCGGCCCCTGACGGAGCCGGCCTCATGTCTGCGGTGGGCGATACTGGGTTCGAACCAGTTTCCAGTCTGATCTGCGTCACTGGGTCCGACCTGCTGAAGCAGGCCGCTGACCTGGGAACACGCTGAACAGTATCGCGGCATTGACCGGAAGGCAACGGCATCGACTGATACCCTGATCTGGCACGTAGATGGCACGACAGGGGCGGAACATGGTGAACAGCAAGGGTGCGCGCACCACCTTCGGCAGCATCCGCAAGCTCCCCTCCGGAAGGTTCCAGGCCCGCTACACCGGCCCAGACGGACTCACGCACAAGGCTCACACCACCTTCGACACCAAGGGCGACGCCGAGGCCTGGCTCTCCACCGTCCGCGCTGACATCGTCCGCGAGACCTGGCGACCCGGCGGGGGAGCGGGCATGGCCCGCGCCGTCACCTTCGGTGAATACGCCCCCGCCTGGCTCGCCGGCAGGAAGGTCCGCGGCAAGGCACTCGCCGCCCGAACGCGGGAGCACTACGAGAAGCTGCTCGAGGCCCACATCCTCCCGACCTTCGGGGCGACGCCGCTGAAGTTCATCACCCCCGAGATGGTCGACCACTGGTACGCCGTCACCGCCACCGGGACGCCGACCACCCAGGCGCACGCCTACAGCCTGCTCCGGACGATCCTCGGAACCGCCGTCGACCGCGGACTCATCACCACCGCCAACCCCGCGAAGGTTCGAGGTGGCGGATCGACAGAGCGCGTCAAGAAGGTCCGGCCCGCTTCCCTCGACGAGCTCGAGGCGATCGTGAGCGCCATGCCGGACCGCTACCGGCTGATGACCCTCCTCGCCTCGTGGTGCGCTCTGCGCTTCGGTGAACTCGCAGAGCTTCGGCGTAGCGACGTCGACCTCAAGGCCAACAGCCTGAGAATCCGCCGCGGAGTCGTCCGCGCCAAGGGCGAGACGATCGTCAAGACGCCGAAGTCAGCCGCAGGTGTTCGTGATGTCGCTATCCCGCCTCACCTCATGCCCGCGATCCGTGCCCACTTGCTCGAGCACGCCGAGGCCGGTCGAGACGGGCTCCTGTTCCCGGCGCGAGGGGGTGGGCACCTTGCGCCGTCGTCGCTGTATCGCGTGTTCTACCGCGCACGAGAGGCTGCTGGGCGCCCCGACCTCCGATGGCATGACCTCAGGCACACGGGCGCCGTGCTGGCCGCCCAGACGGGCGCCACTCTCGCCGAACTCATGGGCCGACTCGGTCACTCCACCCCGGGCGCGGCCATGCGCTACCAGCATGCGGCCGCCGAACGGGACGCCGAGATTGCTCGCAGACTGTCGGAGATGGCGGGTGGAGCAGGTGTGTGAGTACGACCCGGCATGTTCGAAAGAAGACAACCCGCTCGCCGCGTTGCTTTGGAAGGCGCGGGAACGCGCGGTGTGGCTGGTGGTGTGCCCGAAGAAGCAATGCCCGCTGGCGGCCGTCTTCGATCTCCCGGATCGGGGCCGCGTGATCTGCATGCCGTCCTATCGCATGCTGCGGCGGTCGATCTTCCTGGATGTCCCGGAGGCACCTCTCGAGAGGCCCGACGATCACCACCACATGCATGGCGCAGTCGAGGACTTGGACGCGTTCGCTACAGACGCGCTCGAGCGCGGGCGCTGCGGCTGTGGAACGTGGTGCTTCGCGCCAGCGCTGATCACCGAGCGTTACTTCGGTCGAGACTCTCGGGGTATCCCCTTCACGAAGGGCAGCTACGTTGCGACGGCCGACGCTGAGTTGCCCGTCGCGCCGGTTGATCCTGCGGCTGGCTAGTTCAGGAGTGGCAGGACACGCCCGGAGCAGGCGCACACCTGCATTCCGCTAAAGGGGCGGTCTATTCTGGTGTCACTACGGTGCACTCTCTCGAGTGAGCCCCGGCGCCCCGCGCGAAATCCTGGCTGTGGTTGGTCCAGGTGAGTCCCTAAGAAGGGTTCACCTGCTGTGCCCAGAACTGCACCGCCGCCCCCTCGCCGCTGGCTCTCCCAGGTCGAGGCGGCTTCCTACCTTGGCGTGACGGATCGAACCGTGCGCAACTACATCGCTCGCGGCTACCTCAGCGCACACCGTGTCCGCGGATCGCGCCTCATCCGAATCGATCAGGCTGAGCTCGATCACCTGCTCCGCCCCATTCCGACCACGGGGGGCATGGATGCTGCCTCCTGACAACGACAGAGGCCGCCCGGTAGGCACCCGGACGGCCTCGAAGATGTCGAACCGCGACGAGTCCAGTGTAGGCGCTACCCGCTGTCGCTGCTGTGGACACACCCTGACCGCCGAGCGCTCTGTCGAGCGTGGCATCGGCCCGGTCTGCGGCTCCCGGCCCGAGCAGGTGGTCGCATGATCGGCGGCGCCATCCACATCCGACTGCCGCTGCTCCGCGGCGGCGACCTCGACCGCATGGCCGACCAGGACAGCGCCGACCGTCGAGCCATCTGGGCCGTCGCCGAGCACGTCCCGGCCGGCACCAAGGTCGTCGTCGACATCGGAGGGCGCAGGTTCCTCGCGGAGTCCTCCATCGCCAAGCTCCACGAGCTCGGCACCTACCTCGACATCGAGATCGTCGGCAGTGACCCCGAGGTCGTCGGCCGCCACGTCCGAGCAGCCCGCGCAGGCGGCTGGGGGGTGCGCCCGTGAGCGGGGGAGAGGTCATCTCGTTCGAGACCGTGGGGTCGCGGCGAGCAGACAGCATCGTGCGGGAGGCCGTGGGCCTCGCCTTCGGCTTCGGAGAAGAGCTCCACCGGGAGGGCAAGACCTGGGCCGAGGCAGCTGCCGAGGTCGAGGCGTCGATCCGCCTGATGATCGCCGAGGTCGAGGCCGGCCACGGCCAAGGTGACGCCGGCGACGAGGAGGCCTTCCGGATCTGGCGTGCATCCCTGCTCGGCGCGATCAACGAGGTGCTCGAGTCGATCCGCACCTGGAAGTGTCAGACCGACTGCGAGACCTGCTACCCGCTCCCGCCGCAGCTGGACGTGGTCGAGTGAGGCCCGGGCAGATCGAGGTCACTCTCGACGGCGTCGCCTCCATCGTGCGGGGCTGGGAGGCGGCCGGACTCATCCGCAGCACGACCGGCCGGCACCCGATGTTCATCCGCTCGGCGCGGGGCTACTCCTGCCAGGAGGGCACGGCCCGCGAGGTCATCGCCCTGGCCGAGCACCGCGGCCTCACTGTGCTGCTGACGCAGGCGTCCGCAGGCGGGAAGCACTTCCCACCTGCGCGGGATCTCGCAGGTGTTACCCCAGTAACAGGTGTTAGGGACCAAACAGGTGTCAAGGAGTTGGCACCTGTCCAGCCCTGGACACCTGATGCACCCGCATCACCTGACCTCGACCAGCAGGACGCGCTGTGGTGAGCGAGCGCCCGTGGGCCCGCCACTACTTCGACGAGTGGCAGCGCCGCGCCGGGGACCCTCGCCTGCCCTACTGGCTCCGAGTCTCCGCGATGGCCTACGGCGGCCACCTCGACAACGGCCACGCGGAGTTCAAGCGGGGCGAGCTGGCACTGATCCTCGGCGAGCCCGGCAAGCCCTACCCGAACGTCCGCAGGGCGATCGAGGACGCGGTCTCCTTCGGCTGGCTCGAGGCCGGCTCCTTCTACCGGTGCCTCGTGGTCCCCGAGCGGCTGGCCCGGAAGGGAGACCTCTGGGGCGGCCGGAAGCCCTGCCGCACCCACCAGCGGGAGGCATCCAAGGCCTCGAAAACCACGCCAGGTGAGCGGTTCGGCCCTCCGTCATCAACGCCAGATGAGCGGTTCGAGCCCTCAAAACCACGCCAGGTGAGCGGTTCGCAGCGCAAACCCCTCTTTCTGATCTGTTCCCCCGACACCACCAACCAGCCCGCACCCGAGCCCTCAACCGACAGGAGTTCCAGCGCATGACCGACATGCACGCAGCGATCGCCAACCGCTTCGCCGAGCAGGACCGGGCCCGAGCAGCACGGCCCGCCTTCAATGCCGACCCCGAGATCGAGCGGCTCGCCGCCGGCCTCGAGCGCCTGAGGGACCAGCACCCCACCCAGTACGCGAGCTCGCACCTGGCCGGCGCCAAGGCCCGCGTCCAGACCTACCTCAACCGCAAGGCCCTCGCCGCCGGCGAGGAGCTCACCACCGACACCACGCAGGGAGCCGACCAGTGACCACCTACGACAGCAGCCGCCTGACCGAAGCCGAGAACCGCCTCGCCCAGCTGCAGGCGGACATCCTCCTCGAGCGCAAGCAGGCCGAGGAGGAGCGCGCCCGGATCTTCGCCGAGCAGGAGGCCCGCCGCGTCGAGTACCAGCGCCAGCGCCTGGCCCAGCACAACCCCGCCGAGGACATGCGTCAGGCCCGCCGCGCTTGGGCCGCCCTCTCCGACGCCATCGAGCAGACCCCAGTCACCAAGGCGCTGCTCGACGCCGCCCTCGCCGACTGGCAGGCCTACCGCCGCCAGATCAACGCCAGCAGCGACGCCATCGCCGTGGCCCAGGCCGACGGCACTCCCGTCCCGCGGCCCTACGACGGCCGAGAGCCGATGATCGACTTCGCTCACCGGCTGTTCAACCGGCTCGAGAACCTGCTCACCCAGCACCTCGAGGAGTGGCAGGCCGAGGACACCGAGGCCATGCGCCAGGCCGTGTTCGGCGAGACGCTCAGCCACGAGCAGATCCGCGAGCAGGAGGAGTTCGCCGAGCAGGAGCGCCGACGGATCGCCGCGACCCCGGTCACCGCGGGCAGCGTGCCGGCCGACCAGCTGAGCGCCGCGGACCGTGAGGCGATGGGCCTGCCGCCGTCGTCGAAGAAGACCAGCGACCGCGACCGCCTCGGCACCGGCCGCTGATGATCACGCTGCCGGGGCGTCAACGTCACCACCGCGAAGCTGACGGGCGTCGTCGTGGATCGAAGGGCGCGAGCGAGGTCTCTTCTTCTCCCGCACAGACCGTCCTGCGCCTCGGCAGCACCCCCACCCGACCCCTCCTGACCGGACGATCTGGGACTGCGGGGGAGGCGAAGTTTGCCCTGTACGCATCCCCCAGTTCTGGCCCCAGGAGGGGGCGGGGGACCCCCCTAGGCCCCGATGCCATGGGACCGCGGGGGAGGGCCGCCTGTGGTTTGGCCACCAATCAACCTCAACGCCCCCAGGGCCCTCAGTGGCCCGAAACCGCCCCTGACCTGCCCCTTTCGGCCCCCTAGGAGGCCCAGATGCCCGCTCCGCGCAACGCCACCAAGCCCCACAGCCGCGCCCATCGGGGCACCGTCGGCGCCCAGAAGGCGCTCATCGAGCTCCCAGCGGCCGGCTGTGACCTCGCCGTCCCGTCGATGCCGAAGGGTCGAACGTGGACGCCGGCGCAGCGCAGCCGTTGGCGCCAGCTGTGGCAGTCGCCGCAGGCGACTCAGTGGGACGAGTCGTGCATCGGCACCGTCGCCGCGCTGGTCGCCTACGAGTCCGCCATCTACGACGGCACCGCGTCAGCCTGGCAGGCCCAGGAGCACCGCTACGCGAGCGAGGCGCTCGGCCTGACGCCCCGTGCGCTGGTCGCCCTCGGCTGGCGCATCGTCAGCGAGGGCCGATGACCAGCGCACGCCGCCGAGCGGCCGCCGGCCTGTCGCCCATGGGCAACACCGACACGATCCCGGCCTGCCTCGGCCCGGTCGCGCTCTTCGAGGTGTGGGCCACCGACGAGCACCTCGACCAGGGCCTGACGGCCGACTCGGTCACCGCTCTGGTCGCCGCCCGGCGCCGCCGCCTTGAGGCAGGGGAGGCCTGGCTGCGATCCGTCGGCCTCGAGGACCACATGCCCACCCGCAACGTCGTCATGGGCCGGATCTACAGCAAGGGCCCGTCAAGGGTCCACCGCCCCGGCATCACCGCGAACATTCCGCACCTGCGCGACCAGGCCGAGCGCCTGCTCGCTGCCGCCCACCAGACCTCTGTCGAGCCCGATCCCACCGAAGGAGTCCGACCGTGACCCAGATCAACCCCACCGACCAGGAGGCCTGAGATGGCTGTACGCAGGGAGAGCGTGCGACTCGACGTCGAGGGCACGTTCGTAGCCGACATGACCAAGGCCGCTGGCGCGACTGCGCTGCTGAAGCAGGAGCTCGACCGCCTGGACGGCACCAACGTCCGCGCCGGCCGCTCGCTCGGCCAGGTCGAGGACGGCGCCAAGGACGCCGACAAGAGCCTCGGCGGGCTGAAGAAGACCACCGGGGAGACCTCGAAGGAGGTCGACCGCCTCTCGGGCCGCATGACGATCATGCGCGACCTCGCCATCACCCTCGGTCCGGCGCTGATCCCGGTCGGCGCCGCGGCCGTGCCCGCGGTCATCGGCCTCGCCGGCGCCTTCGGTGCCGCCGCGGCCGGCGCTGGCGTCGCGCTCGCCGCGTTCCACGGCATGGGCGACGCCCTGAAGGCGCTCGACGCCTACCAGCTCACGCCGACCACCGAGAACCTGCAGAAGATGCAGGAGCAGATGGACAAGCTCGGGCCTGCCGGCGCCGAGTTCGTCCGCTTCCTCGACTCCCTCGAGCCCCAGCTGCACTCGCTGCAGGGCCTGGCCCGCGAGGGACTGCTTCCGGGCGTCGAGCAGGGCCTCACGTCGATGCTGCAGCTGATGCCGAAGGCCCGGCTGATCGTCTTCAACCTCGCCACCGAGATGGGCAACCTCTCCCGCGAGGCAGGGCAGGCTCTCGGCGGCCCGAAGTTCGCCGCGTTCTTCGACTACCTGCAGACCGACGCCGCCCCGGTCATGGCCGACTTCGCCCACGCGATCGGCAACGTCGTCGCCGGCCTCGGCAGCATCGTGGTCGCCTTCGGCCCCCTCACGCGGGAGTTCACCGGCGGCATGGACGACATGGCCGCCTCCTTCGCCCGCTGGGCCGCTGGCCTGGCCGCCTCCGACGGGTTCCAGGGCTTCGTCGACTACGTCCGGCAGACCGGCCCGGAGGTCATCGAGCTCCTCGGCGCCGTCGGCACCGCCTTCGTCGGCATCATCCGCGCCGCCGCGCCGCTCGGCCAGGCTGTCCTGCCGGTGCTGACCGAGCTCGCCCAGATCATCGGCACCATCGCCGACAGCCCGCTCGGCGCCCCGTTCCTCACGGGCGTAGCCAGCGTCCTGGCCTTCAACCGTGCCGCGAAGATGCTCAACGCCACCCTGAAGGCCACGAGGGAGAGCGCTGCCCTCACCGGCGGGGGGCTGGCTACGTCACTGCAGTTCGGCGGCACTGTCGCCGCACTCGCGGCGATCACCAGCCAGATCCAGAAGCTCGAGCGCAGCCTCGACGAGGCCCACCTCGCCGAGAACCTCCAGGTCTTCGCCGACGGCGGCAAGGCGGCCGGCGGGATCGACCTCATCGACAACAGCCTGCGCCGGGTCAACAGCATCACCTTCAAGGCCACCGAGCCCCTCGCGGAGTTCGCCCGAGGCTTCGGCCTCTTCGGCGACACCGAGATGGACCGCGCCCAGAAGAACCTCCGCAGCGTCGACGACGCCCTGGCCCAGATGGTCGGGTCCGGCAACCTGCAGGCCGCGAAGGACGCCGTCGAGCGTCTCAGCGACCAGGCCCGCGCTCAGGGCATGTCCGTCGACAAGGTCACCGAGGCGCTGCCGAAGTACGCCCAGGCGCTCAAGGACTCCGACGCAGCCGCCGGCGGCGCCGCGGCCAACGCCAACGCCTACGAGGCCGCGCTCAACCGCGTCGCCTCGACCAACGGCTTCACCGCCTCAGAGATCCGCGGCATGACCGAGGCCATGCAGCAGCAGAACAGCGCCGCCCTCGCCTCCTTCGACGCCGTCACCCAGTACAGCCAGGCGCTGAACACCGCCGAGGCCGCAGCCAAGAAGAGCAAGGCCGGCCTGAAGGGCACCAGCGCGGAGGCGATCGCCAACCGCCAGGCGCTCTCCGGACTGGTCGCGGCGTGGAACAACCAGGGCGACGCCGTCCGGAACAGCTCCTCGAAGTACGAGGAGGCCAAGGCTGCCCTGATCCGCCTCGGCACCAAGATGGGCGCCACCAAGGCCGAGCTGCGCCAGCTCGCCAAGGCGATGAACCTCCCCGACAAGATCGTCACCGACCTCAAGCTCAACGGCGGCCAGGCCGCGCTCTCCGCGATCGCCCGCCTCAAGCGCGACCTGGCGAGCGTCCCGCGGTCGATCCGCACCGACTACTACGTCAACCAGATCAACGGCATCAACAAGCGGGCCGCCAACCCCGGGATGATGGGCTACGCCGGCGGCGGCACGGTCGAGGGCCAGCGTCAGCCCTACGCCGACAAGGTCCTCACGATGCTCGCCCCGGGCGAGGAGGTCATCTCGAATCGCTTCGGTCAGGCTGACAGGCACCGGGCGCTCCTGAAGGCGATCAACGCCCAGCACTACGCCCTCGGCGGCACCGTGCAGGCGCTCGCAGGTGGCGGCACCGCCGGCATCGGGACCGCGACCAGCGCCGGCATCGGGTCCGCGATCTCCTTCGAGTTCTACGCCTCCACCCGCGGCCTGGCCGGCGCGATGAAGGAGGCCGCGAGCTGGTCGAAATCGGAGACCAACCAGCGGAAGAAGATCCTCCTGGGGATGCTCGCCCGCGACAAGGCCGAGGCCGAATCCCTGAAGCGTCGCCTGGACTTCTACCGCCAGGAGCGCGCGCAGCTGACGTCGTCGATCAAGGACCGCCTCCGGACCGACATCTTCACCCAGCCCGCCGGCGCCGCCCAGGCGTACCGCCAGCTCGACCGACCGGACAACTTCGCCCAGCTCACGCCCGACCAGCAGAAGCAGTTCCTGCAGACCGAGTACCAGCTGAACCAGACCCTCGGGTTTGGGCAGCAGCCGCAGGGCACCAGCCCGGCATCAGCGCTCTACGGCGACATCAAGAACGCGCGCGAGATGCAGGAGCTGATCCGGAAGCTGAAGTGGCGGGGCCTCAACGGCGCCGCGCTCTCCGACCTCCTGCAGAACGCCTCCATCGACCAGATCCGCGCCATGGCGAATGGGTCGAAGGCCGACGTCGCGAAGTACGAGCGGCTCTACAACACCCGCGACCGACTCACGCAGCAGGTCGCCAGCCAGGCCGGAACCGCGGCGTTTGGCGATCAGATCCGCGCCCTCCGCGCCGACTACGCCAAGACCCTCGAGCACCAGAAGGCAGTCGAGCGAGAGAACCGGATCACCAACAGCCGACTGAGCGCGATCGAGGCCGCGACCAAGCACGTCGGCAAGGACGTCGGAAAGGAGGTCGGCCGGGAGATCAACGGCGCCGCGCGAGCCGGCTCCCGCGGCCGCGCCTGACCCGTAACGTGACACAGCAGGGCCCTCGACGATCGAAGCGTCGAGGGCCCTGCTGTGTCTTCTCGGGCCTGTACGGATCCCGTGGATCTGCGCCTACTGCTCGAGGTCCACCAGGTCGGCGAGATGCAGCAGCCGGCGCGCCAGCGTGCGCGCCTCCCCTGACGTGAGCGGGAACGCGCAGACGTGTCGGTCGCTCCCGGTCGCGTCGACTTCGGTCTC
Organism: Nocardioides sp. B129/18; assembly: GCF_055282735.1. Lineage (NCBI taxonomy): Bacteria > Bacillati > Actinomycetota > Actinomycetes > Propionibacteriales > Nocardioidaceae > Nocardioides > Nocardioides sp. B129/18. Next base: position 23,706 of record NZ_JBUZJI010000032.1, read on the forward strand.
GAGCCGAATCTCGGCCTCGAGCCACCAGTAGTCTTGGGGCTCGGCGAGAAGGTCGACCCGGAGCCACGAGACGTTGTCACCGCTGCGACGGCGGGCCTCGAACTGCGGGCCACGGTGGACCGCAGCCACGTCGAGCGGGCAGCCCTCCTCGAAGGACTGCTCGTGCGTGCGGTCGCACCAGGAGGGGTGCGTCTTCGGCAGGCTCTCGGCGCTCATCGGGCTGCTCCGAGGGCCTCGCCGAGTCGGCGAGCGCGCTCGACCAGCAGGTCGGTGTTCCACTGCGACATCCACGCCTGTGCGCGGACGACGGCGGCGGTGAAGACCGCGGCGTCCTCGACGTTCTCGAAGATCACCGCGTCGAGGTCGGTGTCGATGTCGATCATCCACGGGTCATCGCCGTAGGCGACGAGGTCGACGCGCCAGGCCTGGACGATCTTGCCGCGCACACCCGCCTTCCGCGCCCAGTTGCCGACCGAGGTCATGTGGACCGCGTCGTCCGGATCGACGCCGTGTCCGCGGTGCTGCGAAGCGGTGTCACAGCCGGGGCGAGCGCAGGTGTCTCGGCTGGCTTCGCTGATGACGCCCCCGGCGTCAGGTGCGGTGGTGTTGCTGTGGTGCACGGTCTGTCCCTCTCGTTGAGGGCCGCGTGCTGCCTCCTGTCTGGTTCTGGCACAGGAATGGCACGAGGCCGGTCTCCTTGACTGGAAACCGGCCTCTGACCTGCGGAAATGCTGGTGGGCGATACTGGGTTCGAACCAGTGACCTCTTCGGTGTGAACGAAGCGCGCTACCACTGCGCCAATCGCCCGCGTGCGGCTCCGGCACGAGGCCGGTGCTGCGGTCGCCGACTGTAGCGCATGGGGCCGGTGGTGCTCACAATCGGCGTCACCAGCCGAGGAGCGCGCTCTCGTGCTCGCGCCAGGCCGCCGCGGCCGCCCGGGTCACGGGGCCGGGAGCGGGCAGGTCGCGGTCGTCGAGGCGGTGCACGCCCTGCACGTCGCGCAGGCTGGAGACGAGGAGGACCTCCTCGGCCTGCTCGAGCACGTCGAGCGGCGCGTCGACCTCGCGTGCGCCGCACCACTCCAGCACGAGGGCGCGGGTGACGCCGGCCAGGCAGCCGCTGGCGAGCGTGGGTGTGCGCAGCTCGCCGTCGAGCACGTAGAGGACGTTGGAGCCGGTGCCCTCGCACAGCTCGCCGACGGTGTTGGAGAACAGCGCCTCGCTGGCGCCGTGCTCGGCGGCCCGCGCGAGCGCGACGACGTTCTCGGCGTACGAGGTCGTCTTCAGCCCCGCGACGGCGCTGCGCTCGTTGCGCGTCCACGGCACCGTCACGACGGCCGTGGTGGCGGGGGAGGGCGCGACCGGCCCGGCGGCGACGGCGAGCGTCGGGCCGGCGTCACCGCGGTTCGAGCCCAGGGGGGAGGGGCCGCCGGTCACCGTCACGCGCACGCGCCCGAGCGCCAGGTGCTCGGCCTCCAGCACCGCCCTCATGCCCGCGACGACGTCCTCGCGCGGGGGAGGGGTGAGGCCGAGGCCACGGGCGCTGCGCTCGAGGCGCGCGAGGTGGCGCTCGAGGGCGAAGGGGAGGCCGTCGACGACCTTCATCGTCTCGAAGACGCCGTCGCCGACGGTGACGCCGTGGTCGACGACGCTGATCGCCGGGGTCTCGGGAGTGGGCAGGAGGTGGCCGTCGATCCATGCGCGCATGCGCCTCACCCTAGGCATCGCGAGGGTGCGACGCCGCCCTTCGCAGGCGCGCCGGAGGGTCGCTCCGAGGCCGTCGGACGACGCCCGGCAACCCCCGCGAAACGCCCAGGACACCCGGATTTGGCGCCCCTGCGGGTCTGGGCTAATGTTCCTGTCGCACGCCGGGTCCAGGCCCGGAGCGCAAGCGGACGTAGCTCAGTTGGTAGAGCGCAACCTTGCCAAGGTTGAGGTCGCGAGTTCGAGCCTCGTCGTCCGCTCGGAGAGGTCTCTCTCTTGGTTAGGCCTCCGTGGTGGGTTGGCCGAGAGGCGAGGCAACGGACTGCAAATCCGTGTACACGGGTTCAAATCCCGTACCCACCTCCACAAGCTTCACCCCGGGCGATTGGCGCAGCGGTAGCGCGCTTCCTTGACACGGAAGAGGTCACTGGTTCAAACCCAGTATCGCCCACCACGACGAAGGCCCCGCTCGATCCGAGCGGGGCCTCTCGCATTCCCAGGGCAGGCATCGTGCCGGCCCGGGACGCCGCGGCGAAGCCGTCGGAAACCGCCGCGCGAGCGACGCGTCCACCTCGCTACGATCACGAGGTCCGCCGAGCCGTGCGGGCGCATCCCCAGACGAGGAGTCACCCGTGTCCGAGATCAAGGTCGTCCGACATCACGCAGACCAGCGTGAGGAGCGGACGGTCACGACCGGCACCAAGGCGTGGGAGCTCTTCGCCGAGGATCCCGCGATCATCGCGGCCCGCGTCGGGGGAGCGCTCAAGGACCTCTCCTACGAGCTCGCCGACGGCGACGAGGTCGAGGGCGTGGCCATCGACTCCGCCGACGGTCACGACATCCTGCGCCACTCCTGCGCCCACGTGATGGCCCAGGCCGTGCAGGACCTCTTCCCGCAGGCGCGGCTGGGCATCGGCCCGCCGATCCAGGACGGCTTCTACTACGACTTCGACGTCGAGACCCCGTTCACCCCGGCCGATCTGGAGAAGATCGAGACCCGGATGCGCAAGATCATCAAGGAGGGCCAGCGCTTCTCCCGTCGCGTCACCACCGACGCCGAGGCGCTCGCCGAGCTCGCCGACGAGCCGTACAAGGTCGAGCTGATCGGCCTCAAGGGCTCGGGCCAGGGCGAGGACGCCGCCGAGGGCGCGGGCGTCGAGGTCGGCGCCGGCGAGCTCACCATCTACGACAACGTCCGCCGCGACGGCGAGGTCGCCTGGAGCGACCTGTGCCGCGGCCCGCACCTGCCCACCACCAAGCGCATCCCGGCGTTCAAGCTGATGCGCAGCGCGGCGGCGTACTGGCGCGGCGATGAGAAGAACAAGCAGCTGCAGCGGGTCTACGGCACCGCGTGGGAGTCCAAGGAGGCGCTCGACGAGCACCTCCACCGGCTCGAGGAGGCCGAGAAGCGCGACCACCGCAAGCTCGGCCGCGAGCTCGACCTCTTCTCCTTCCCCGACGAGATCGGCTCGGGCCTGCCGGTCTTCCATCCCAAGGGCGGCGTCATCAAGCGGGTCATGGAGGACTACGTCCGCCAGCGCCACATCGAGGAGGGCTTCTCCTACGTCGGCACCCCGCACATCAGCAAGGACGGCCTGTTCCACACCTCCGGCCACCTGCCGTACTACGCCGACACGATGTTCCCGCCGATGGAGCTCGAGGGCGCGAACTACCAGCTCAAGGCGATGAACTGCCCGATGCACAACCTCATCTTCAGCTCGCGCGGGCGCTCCTACCGCGAGCTGCCCCTGCGGCTCTTCGAGTTCGGCAGCGTCTACCGCTACGAGAAGTCCGGCGTCATCCACGGCCTGACCCGCGTGCGCGGCTTCGCCCAGGACGACTCCCACTCCTACTGCACCCCCGAGCAGGCCCCGGCCGAGGTCAAGCACCTGCTCGACTTCATGCTGGGCGTGCTGCGCGACTTCGGCCTCGACGACTTCTACCTCGAGCTCTCCACCCGCGACGACTCCAAGCCCGACAAGTTCGTCGGCTCGGATGAGGACTGGGCCACCGCCACGCGGATCCTCGAGGACGTCGCGCACGCGTCGGGTCTCGAGCTCGTCCCCGACCCCGGCGGCGCGGCGTTCTACGGCCCCAAGGTCTCGGTGCAGGCCAAGGACGCCATCGGCCGCACCTGGCAGATGGGCACCGTGCAGTACGACTTCAACCAGCCCGCGCGCTTCGGCCTGGAGTACAACTCCTCCGACGGCACCAAGAAGCAGCCGGTGATGATCCACTCGGCGAAGTTCGGCTCCATCGAGCGGTTCCTCGGCGTCCTGGTCGAGCACTACGCCGGCGTCTTCCCGCCGTGGCTGGCCCCGGTGCAGGTGCAGGCGATCCCGGTGGCCGACGCCTTCTCCGACCACCTGCACGACGTCGCGCGTCAGATGCGGGCTCGTGGGCTGCGCGTGGAGGTCGACGACTCCGATGACCGCATGCAGAAGAAGATCCGCAACGCCCAGCTGCAGAAGGTGCCGTTCATGCTCATCGCGGGCGCCGACGACGTCGCCGCCGGCGCGGTGTCCTTCCGCTACCGCGACGGTCGCCAGGACAACGGCGTCCCGGTCGCCGAGGCGATCGAGCGGGTGCTGGCCGCCGTGGAGTCGCGCGAGCAGGTCTGATCCGTCCAGCCCACCCGTCTGAGCGGGGTCGAGCCTCACGGCTCGGCCCCGCTCGTCGCATGCAAGCGGCCACAGCCCCGCTGACCTGCGGGAACGTCGTGTGGACGCCGGGGGAGGGGCTGCCGCGTGTGACCTGAGTTACCAGCCGGTAACTTTTACCGCGACACGATGTCGCGGAAACCCTTGTAAGCGGACGCCATGTCGCACTAACCTCCTCTCACCTGCCCACGACGACGTGACGCCCGAGAGGTGACCCGAGATGACCGCGACCCAGATCCCCGCCGGCCTGCCGACCGACTCCGCCGCAGTCCTCGCCTCGATCGAGGAGATCGAGCAGCAGACCGCCCGCATGGTCGCCGCGAAGTCCTACGAGGACCGCCTGCGCACCCTGTCCGAGGCCTCCGTCGAGCGGCACTTCGACGCCTTCGTCGACATCGACTGGGACCACCCCGACTGCGCGATCCGCCTCGACGACACCCGCTGGATCCTCCCGGAGGTCGACGTCCTCGGCCGCACCGAGTGGTACCGCTCGCTGCCGCAGGACGAGCAGATCCGCGTCGGCCTCTACCGCCAGGCCAACATCACCAAGGTCGGCCTGCAGTTCGAGCAGGTGCTCATCGCCGGCCTGATGAACTACGCCTTCACCCTCCCCAACGGCTCCCCGGAGTTCCGCTACGCCACCCACGAGGCGACCGAGGAGTGCCACCACACGCAGATGTTCCAGGAGTTCACCAACCGCTCCGGCATGCCGGTCGAGGGCGGCCACTGGCTCCTGCGTCACGTCGCGCCGTTCCTGCCGCTCGCCGCGCGCTGGGTGCCCTACGGCTTCTTCTGGGGCGTGCTGGCCGGCGAGGAGCCGATCGACCACGTGCAGAAGTCGATCCTGCGGGCGGGGAACGACATGCACCCGCTGCTGCAGCGCATCATGCAGATCCACGTGGCCGAGGAGGCCCGTCACATCGGCTTCGCCCACCAGTACCTGCAGCACAACTCCCCGCGCCTCTCGCGCGTCCAGCGCGCGATCCTCTCGGTCGCGATCCCGGTGATCATGCGCTGGCTGTGCGACGAGATCCTCGTGCCCAGCAAGAAGGCCCAGCGCGACATGGGCATCCCGAAGAGCGTCGTGAAGGAGCTCTACTGGGACGCCCCGGAGTCGCAGAAGTTCCTGCGCGACCTCTTCGGCGACGTCCGGATGCTCGCCGAGGAGACCGGGATGATGAACCGCGTCTCGCGCCGCGTGTGGGCCCGCCTGGGCATCGGCGGCCGGCCCTCCCGCTTCCGCAGCGAGGTCGCCTCGTGGGTGGCGTAGCGGAACTCCGG
>NZ_JBUZJI010000032.1:29359-42257 GCF_055282735.1 Nocardioides sp. B129/18
GCGTCGTGGACGCGCCCGAAGTCGCGCTCCCGGCGGCGCAGCCCGTCGCCCGCACCCCACGAGAGCCAGGACGCTGCGATGCCCTACGTCGTCACGCAGCCGTGCTGCGCCGACGCCTCGTGCGTCGTCGCCTGCCCGGTCAACTGCATCCACCCCGCACCCGGCGAGCCGGACTTCGGCACGACCGAGATGGTCTACATCGACGCCCGCTCCTGCGTGGGCTGCGGTGCGTGCGTCACGGCCTGCCCGGTGGAGGCGATCAAGCCCGACACCCGGCTGACCGAGGACGAGCTGCCGTTCCTGGCGCTCAACGCGGCCTACTACGAGGTCTTCCCGCACGCCGACCGCGCGCCGCTGGCGGTCATCCCCCCGCAGCGTCGTCTCCTCGACGACGCCCCGCGGCGGGTGGCCGTCGTCGGCGCCGGTCCGGCGGGCCTCTACGTGGCCGACGAGCTGCTCAAGCACCCCGAGGTGAGCGTCGACGTCCTCGATCGGCTGCCCACGCCCTACGGCCTGGTGCGCGCGGGCGTCGCCCCGGACCACCAGCACACCAAGCGCGCCGTCGACCTCTTCGGCGCCATCGAGCGCGAGCGCGGGTTCTCCTACCTGCTCGGCGTCGAGGTCGGCCGTGACGTCACCCTCGCCGAGCTCGAGGAGCGCTACAACGCCGTCGTCTACGCGGTCGGCGCCGCCGCCGACCGGCCCCTCGGCGTGCCGGGGGAGGACCTCGAGGGCTCGCTGTCGGCCACCGACCTCGTCGGCTGGTACAACGGCCACCCCGACAAGCAGGACCTCCCCGTGCGGCTCGACCACGAGCGCGCGGTGGTCGTCGGCAACGGCAACGTCGCACTCGACGTCGCCCGCATCCTCACCGCCGACCCCGACGACCTCGCCGCCACCGACCTCGCCCGTCTGCCGTGGGCGCAGCTCGCCGCCAGCCGGGTGCGCGAGGTCGTGGTGCTCGGCCGGCGCGGCCCCGCCCAGGCGGCGTTCACGATGCCCGAGCTGATCGGCCTGGCGGCCCTGAGCCGCGGCGGCCGCGTCAACGTCGTCGTCGACGCCGGGGCGCCGCTCGAGGACGACGGCCCCACCGGTCAGGCCGCCCTCCTGCGCGAGCTCGCCGAGCGTCCGCTCCAGCCGCACCTGCGCACGATCGTGCTGCGCTTCCTCGCCTCGCCGACCCGCCTGCTCGACGACGGCTCGGGCCGCGTCGCCGGCGTCGAGGTCGCCCGCACCCGCCTCGAGACCGACGTCGAGGGCGTCGTCCGTGCCGTCGTCACCGACGAGCGCGAGGTCATCGAGGCCGGGCTGGTGCTGCGGGCCGTCGGCTATCACGGCCGGCCCGTCACCGACCTGCCCTACGACGCCGCCAGCGGCACCGTGCCGAACGAGCACGGCCGGGTGCGCCCGGGCGTCTACGTCGCCGGCTGGGTCAAGCGGGGGCCGAACGGGTTCATCGGCAGCAACAAGGCCTGCGCCCAGGACACCGTCACGACCCTGCTCGACGACCTCGACGCCGGCGTCGTCACCCCGCCGGCCGGGCCGGCCGGCACCGCCGACCTGGTCGCGACGCTGCGCGAGCGCGGCGTCGACGTGCTCGACGCCGACGACTGGCACGCCCTCGACGCCGAGGAGCGTCGACGCGGCACGTCGGCCGGGCGCCCGCGCACCAAGATCGTCGAGATCGAGGAGATGCTCCGCGTCGTCGCGGAGGCCCGCGAGGCCGCCGGGCGACGCAGTGGGTACGCTGCGCAACGCAGGAGGCGGGGACTCTTCGAACGGAGCTGACAGCGATGACCACCAGCGGCCAGGCGCGTCCGGACGGGCGGCAGGTGCGCTGGGACCGGCACAACCAGGAGCGCCGTCAGCGCATCATCGACGCCGCGATCGGCGTGATCAGCGAGAACGATCCGGGCGCGGAGTTCCACGTCCAGCAGATCGCCGAGCGCGCCGGCCTCTCCCGCACGGTCATCTACCGGCACTTCAGCGACCGCGCCGACCTCGACCGCGAGATCCAGGTCGCCATCCTCGACGACCTGTGGGCCCTGCTCCTGCCGGCGGTCACGCTCGACGGCACCATCCCCGACATCATCGAGCGCATCGTCTCCACCTACGTCACGTGGGCGGTCGACCATCCCTCGCTGCACCGCATCGCCGAGCAGGACACCATCGGCGACAGCCCGCTGCAGCAGGGCATCGAGGTCATCGCCCGTCAGCTCGTCGAGCTCATCGAGACCGCCGTCGACCTCCTCGGGGTCGACCCGCCCTCGGAGCTGCGCGCCGCGCTCGACCCCCTCGTCTTCGCGCTCGTGGGCGCGGTCTTCGCCGCCGTGCGGCGCTGGGTGAGCCGGCCCGTGCGCGAGCCCGGCGCCGAGGTCGTCGTCGCGCTGGTCACCGAGTCGGTCTGGTACATCCTCGACGGCCACGCCCACGCGCTGGGCATCGAGCTGCAGCGCGACCAGCCCATCGAGGAGCTCCTGGCCAGCGTGGAGGCGGAGGGGGAGGCGGGGTGAGCCTCGACCCCGACGGCCTCGAGCGGCTCTGGACGCCGCACCGCATGGCCTACGTCCGCACCGCGGGCCCCGAGGAGGCCGACGACGGCCCCACCTGCCCGTTCTGCCGCATCGCGGCGGCGCCGGCCGGGGGAGAGGGCGACCTCGTCGTGGCCAGAGGCGAGTCGGTGTACGCCGTGCTCAACCTCTACCCGTACAACCCGGGGCACCTCATGGTGCTGCCCTACCGCCACGTCGCCGACTACGCCGACCTCGACGACGTCGAGACCCGCGAGCTCGCCTCGTTCACCAAGACCGCCCTGCGCGCGATCCGGGCCGTCAGCAGCCCGCACGCCTTCAACGTCGGTCTCAACCTCGGCGGACCGGCCGGCGGGTCGCTGGCCGACCACCTCCACCAGCACGTCGTCCCGCGGTGGTCCGGCGACGCCAACTTCATGACCGTCGTGGCCGGCACGAAGACCCTCCCGCAGCTCCTCGGCGACACCCGGGGTCTGCTCGCGCAGGCCTGGGACGACGCCGAGGCGGGTCTGGAGCCCGACCCCCGCTAGCCTGCTGCCGTGCTCGACAGGTTCAAAGGCTTCTGGCAGGGCGTCATGCTCGCGCCCTTCGTCCGCCTCTTCATCCGCCTCGGGATCAGCCCCGACGCCGTCACCTTCGTCGGCACGCTCGGCGTCTGCTTCGGTGCGCTGGCCTTCTTCCCGCGCGGCCACCTGCTCACCGGCGTCCTGGTGATCACGGCCTTCGTCTTCAGCGACCTCATCGACGGCCAGATGGCCCGTCAGACCGGGCGCTCCTCGAAGTTCGGCGCCTTCTGGGACTCCACCCTCGACCGCATCGGCGACGGCGCGATCTTCGGCGGCCTGGTGCTCTACTTCGCCGGTCCCGGCGACTTCTACCTCTACGCCTGCCTCTCGCTGTACTGCCTGGTGATGGGCTCGGTCACCTCCTACGCCCGCGCCCGCGCCGAGTCGCTCGGCATGGACGCCAAGGGCGGCCTGGCCGAGCGGGCCGACCGCCTCGTCGCGATCCTCGTCATGACCGGGCTCGGGGCGATCTTCGACCTGCCGATCCTCATGTACCTGACCCTGTGGGTCCTGGCCTTCGCCAACACCGCCACGGTGGTCTACCGCGTGCGCAAGGTGCACGCCCAGGCGGTGCTGGACCCGGCCCTGTGAGGGCGCCGGCCCGCCACTAGAATCGGGGACATGTCTGACACCACTCCCGAGGTCCCCGCGACCGGCACCACCCGCGTGAAGCGGGGCATGGCCGAGATGCTGAAGGGCGGCGTCATCATGGACGTCGTCACGCCCGAGCAGGCCAGGATCGCCGAGGACGCCGGAGCCGTCGCCGTGATGGCCCTCGAGCGGGTCCCGGCCGACATCCGCGCCCAGGGCGGGGTGTCGCGGATGAGCGACCCCGACATGATCGACGGCATCAAGGCCGAGGTCTCCATCCCCGTGATGGCCAAGGCCCGCATCGGTCACTTCGCGGAGGCGCAGGTGCTGCAGAGCCTCGGCGTCGACTACATCGACGAGTCCGAGGTCCTCACCCCGGCCGACTACGAGAACCACATCGACAAGTGGGCCTACACCGTGCCGTTCGTGTGCGGTGCCACCAACCTCGGCGAGGCGCTGCGGCGCATCACCGAGGGCGCGGCGATGATCCGCTCCAAGGGCGAGGCCGGCACCGGCGACGTCTCCAACGCGGTCGGCCACATGCGCACCATCCGCAAGCAGATCCGCCAGCTCGCGGCCCTCTCCGAGGACGAGCTCTACGTCGCGGCCAAGGAGCTGCAGGCCCCGTACGCCCTGGTGGCCGAGGTCGCTGCGGCCGGTCGTCTGCCCGTGGTGCTGTTCACCGCCGGCGGCATCGCCACCCCGGCCGACGCGGCGATGATGATGCAGCTGGGCGCCGACGGCGTGTTCGTGGGCTCGGGCATCTTCAAGTCCGGCAACCCCCAGCAGCGCGCCGAGGCCATCGTCAAGGCCACGACGTTCTACGACGACCCCGACGTCGTCGCCAAGGTCTCCCGCGGCCTGGGCGAGGCCATGGTCGGCATCAACGTCGAGGAGCTCCCGCAGCCCCACCGTCTCGCCGAGCGGGGCTGGTGACCCGGAGGTCGCTGGCAGCATCGGCACGGTCCGACGGCGGCCGTCCCCACGCGGGGGCGGCCGCCGTCGGCGTCCGTGCGACCTCTAGGCTCGCCGCCGTGTCGAGCCCCACCATCGGCGTCCTGGCCCTGCAGGGCGACGTCCGCGAGCACCGCCGGTCCCTGGAGTCGCTGGGGGTCGCCACCCTCGCCGTGCGACGCCCCGACGAGCTCGCCGCCTGCGACGGCCTGGTGCTGCCCGGAGGGGAGTCGACGACGATCATCCGGCTGGCGCGCATCTTCGAGCTGCTCGCGCCGCTGCGGGCGGCGGTCCGCGACGGGCTGCCGGTGCTCGGCACCTGCGCGGGGATGATCCTGCTCGCCGACCGCGTGCTCGACGGGATGGAGGGTCAGGAGACCATCGGCGGCCTCGACATGACGGTGCGCCGCAACGCCTTCGGGCGCCAGGTCGACTCCTTCGAGGGCGAGGTCGACGTCGTCGGCCTCGACGCCCCCGTGCACGGCGTCTTCATCCGCGCGCCGTGGGTCGAGGACGTCGGTCCGGGCGTGGAGGTGCTGGCCCGCGCGCAGGGCGGTGAGGCCGACGGTAGGATCGTCGCCGTTCGCGAGGGCCGTCTGCTCGCCACGTCGTTCCACCCCGAGGTCGGGGACGACACCCGGGTGCACGGACTCCTCGTCGACCTGGTCCGCGGCGGCTGAGCCGCGGGGGCCGGTCTCGGGCGAGCCGAGATCAGTGACGATCCCGTGATCCAGCGAGTGAAGAGGTAGCGCATGTCCGGCCACTCCAAGTGGGCGACCACCAAGCACAAGAAGGCCGCGATCGACGCCAAGCGCGGCAAGCTGTTCGCCAAGCTGATCAAGAACATCGAGATCGCAGCGCGCATGGGCGGACCGGACCCCGCCGGCAACCCGACGCTCTACGACGCCATCCAGAAGGCGAAGAAGCAGTCGGTCCCGAACGACAACATCGACCGCGCGGTCAAGCGCGGCGGCGGCCTCGAGGCCGGCGGCGCCGAGTACGCCACGATCATGTACGAGGTCTACGGCCCCCAGGGCGTCGCGCTGCTCATCGAGTGCCTCACCGACAACAAGAACCGCGCCGCGATGGAGGTGCGCACCGCCGTCACGCGCAACGGCGGCACGATGGCCGACCCCGGCTCGGTCTCGCGCCTCTTCGAGCGCAAGGGCGTCGTCGTGGTCACCAAGGCCCAGGAGGGCAAGGAGATCACCGAGGACGACGTCCTCGAGGCCACCCTCGACGCCGGCGCCGAGGACGTCGCCGACCACGGCGAGGCCTTCGAGATCACCTCCGCCCCCGGCGACGTCGTCGCGGTGCGCACCGCGCTGCAGGCCGCGGGCATCGACTACGACTCCGCGGACGTCCTGTTCCAGGCGTCCATGGACATCCCGGTCGCCGACCCCACCGCCGCCACCAAGGTCTTCAAGCTCGTCGACGCCGTCGACGACCTCGACGACGTGCAGAACGTCTTCTCCAACGCCGACATCCCCGAGGACGTCCTCGAGGCCATCGACGCCTGAGTCCGCCCGGGTCGCCCGGGTCGCTGGGCCCCCGCGGACCGCTCCCGCCCGCGTGTCGCCGTCCCCGGCGGCCGCGGGCGGGCTACGTTGGGGCGTGCGAACAGACGTTCGACACCCCGTCGTCCGACACCGAGGAGGAGCCGCGTGCGCGTGCTCGGCATCGACCCCGGCCTCACCCGCTGCGGGCTGGGCCTCGTCGAGGGCTCGGTGGGCCGTCCGCTGCACCTGATCGACGTCGGCGTCGTGCGCACCAGCGCCCAGCTGCCGGTCGCCGAGCGGCTGGTCACCATCGAGCGCGGCGTCGAGGCCTGGATCGAGGAGCACCGGCCCGACGCGGTCGCCGTCGAGCGGGTCTTCGCCCGCTCCGACGTCAGCACCGTCATGGGCACCGCCCAGGCCAGCGGCATCGCGATGGTCGTCGCGGCCCGGCGGGGGATCCCGCTGGCGCTGCACACGCCCTCGGAGGTCAAGGCCGCCGTCACCGGCAACGGCCGCGCCGACAAGGCCCAGGTCGGCGCGATGGTCACCCGCATCCTGCGCCTGGACGCCGTCCCCAAGCCCGCCGACGCCGCCGACGCGCTGGCGCTGGCCATCACCCACGTCTGGCGCGGCGGCGCACAGGCCCGCCTCGAGCAGGCCCGCGCCCAGCTGCGCACCACCACCGGGAGGATCTCGTGATCGCCTTCGTCCGCGGGCGGGTCGCCGGCGTCACGCTCTCCACCGCCGTGGTCGACGTCGGCGGCGTCGGGTTCGAGGTGCAGTGCACGCCCGGCACCCTCGCCACGCTGCGCGAGGGCGCGAGCGCCACCCTGCCCACGAGCATGGTCGTGCGCGAGGACTCCCTGACCCTCTTCGGCTTCCTCGACGTCGAGGAGCGCAGCACCTTCGAGCTGCTGCAGACCGCGTCGGGCGTCGGCCCGAAGCTGGCCCAGGCGATGCTGGCCGTGCTCGGCCCCGACGACCTGCGCCGCGCCGTCGCCGGCGAGGACGTCAAGACCCTCACCCGGGTGCCCGGGATCGGCCAGAAGGGCGCCCAGCGGATCATCCTCGAGCTCAAGGACCGCATCGGCGCGCCCACCGGCCTGGCCCGGCCCGCCGTCGTCGCGCCCGGCGAGGAGCCGTGGCGCGAGCAGGTCGTGCAGGGCCTGATGGGCCTGGGCTGGTCGGCGCGCGACGCTGCCGGCGCGGTCGAGGCCGTCGCCGACCAGGCCGGCGACCAGCCCGACGTCGGCGCGCTGCTGCGTGCCGCGCTGCGCACCCTGGCCCGGAGCTGATCCGTGGCCCGTCACGACGACGCCGATCTCGGCGGCCTGGGCGACCTCGACCCGCTCGACCCGCTCGCTCGCGCCGAGGCGGCCCACCTCGACCGTCTCACCGCCGCCGAGGCGGAGGGCGACGAGCGCGCCGTCGAGGCGGCGTTGCGTCCCCGCACGCTGGAGGAGATCGTGGGCCAGGCCCGTGTCCGCGACCAGCTCGGGCTGGTGCTCGAGGCCGCCCGACTGCGGGGCCGCGCGCCCGACCACGTCCTGCTCTCGGGCCCGCCCGGCCTCGGCAAGACCACGCTGGCGATGATCATCGCCGCGGAGATGGGCGCTCCGCTGCGGCTCACCTCCGGCCCGGCGATCACCCACGCCGGCGACCTCGCCGCGATCCTCTCGGGCATGAACGAGGGCGACGTCCTGTTCATCGACGAGATCCACCGCATGTCCCGGCCGGCCGAGGAGATGCTCTACATGGCGATGGAGGACTTCCGGGTCGACGTCGTCATCGGCAAGGGCCCCGGCGCCACCGCGATCCCGCTCGAGATCCCGCCGTTCACCCTCGTCGGCGCCACCACCCGCGCCGGCCTGCTGCCCGGGCCGCTGCGCGACCGGTTCGGCTTCACCGCGCAGCTGGAGTTCTACGAGCCCGACGAGCTCGACCGCATCGTGCACCGCTCGGCGGGGCTGCTCGGCGTCGCGCTCACGCCCGAGGGCTCGGCTCAGATCGCCTCGCGCTCGCGCGGCACCCCGCGCATCGCCAACCGACTGCTGCGCCGGGTGCGCGACTTCGCCCAGGTGCGCGCTGACGGCGTCGTCACGGAGACCGTCGCCGAGGCCGCGCTCGACCTCTACGAGGTCGACGCCCTGGGCCTGGACCGCCTCGACCGCGCCGTCATCGACGCCCTCTGCGCCCGCTTCGGCGGCGGCCCGGTCGGCATCTCGACGCTGGCCGTGGCCGTGGGGGAGGAGCGCGAGACCGTCGAGGAGGTCGCCGAGCCGTTCCTGGTCCGCCTGGGCTTCCTGGCCCGCACGCCGCGCGGACGCGTCGCCACCCCCGCGGCCTGGGCCCACCTCGGCCTCCGCGCCCCCGCGCCCGGCCCGGACGCCCCGCTCTTCGAGGAGTGAGCCCCCGCCCGCGGGGGTGAGGCGCGGGGCTCGGCCCGGGCCGAGCCCGCGGTGCGGGGACCAGCGTCAGGGACCGGCGTGTCCGCGGTTACACTCAACCGTCGCGCGCGCCGGGCCCGTCCCGGACTGCGTGCGACGCTCGTCGTCTGCCGCCATGTGAAGGGTCTCTCGTGAAGGAACTGGCCTCGTTCCTGCCGCTGATCTTGATCGCCCTGGTCTTCTGGGCGCTCCTGATCCGCCCGCAGGCCCGACGGGCGAAGGAACTCTCGGCGATGCAGCGCTCGTTGAGCGTGGGCGAGGAGGTCATCCTGACCTCCGGCGTGTTCGGCGTCGTCGAGCAGCTGGAGGACGACCACGCCCGGCTCGTGATCGCTCCGGGAGTCACCATCAAGGTCGCACGCGGCGCCATCGGGGGCGTCGTCCGACCCGACGCCCAGCCGGATGTCCCGGCCGGGCCTGAGGAGAGCTGAAGACAATGGCACGCAACACTCCCCGGCCGGGGCGCACCCTCGTGGTGTTCTTCCTCGGGGTGGCGATCCTGTACGGCTTGGTGACGCTCGGCGGCACCTGGAAGCCGGCACTCGGCCTCGACCTCGAGGGCGGCACGCGCATCACGCTCATCGCGAAGGGCAACCCCTCGACCGAGAGCATCAACGAGGCGCGCAAGATCATCGACGAGCGCGTCAACGGCTCGGGCGTCGCGGAGTCCGAGGTGACCACCCAGGGCAACCGCTTCGTGGTCATCGAGATCCCCAAGGACGCCCGCCGCGACCTCATCGACACCGTGCAGCGCCAGGCCCAGCTGCGCTTCCGCCTCGTGGCGTGCGCCCCGGGCACCGGCGCGTGCGCAGCAGCCGCCGGCGCGAGCGCCGGCACGGGCGCGGGCACCGGCACCACCATCCCCGGCGTCGGCGCGGGCAGCGGCTCCACCGGAGGCAGCCAGGGCAACAACCGCCCGGCCCCCGCGTTCGGTCGCGTCCACGCGGCCGACACCAGCCCGTCCGCCAGCCCGTCGACCAGCCCCTCGGCCAGCCCGTCCGCCAGCACCTCCGGCGACGCCAGCCCCTCGGCCAGCCCGTCGGCCAGCGGCTCGGACGCCTCCGTGCCCGGCACCGTCGCGAAGCTCAGCGCCGACCAGCAGAAGCTCGTCGACACCTGCCTGTCCTCGGCCGCCGACGACAAGCTCACCGCCAAGCCGCTGGACTGGCGCTCCAAGCCCACGTCGGCCTGCATCGCGGCCTACAACGCCTACCAGTGCCCCACGGCCGCGCCGTTCCAGGCGATGCCCGACGACCCGAAGCTGCCGCTCATCACCTGCAGCGAGGACGGCATCCCCTACCTGCTCTCCGCCGCGGCCGTCGAGGGCACCAACCTCAAGACCGCCGGCACCGCGGTGCCGCAGGGCGGCATCGAGCCCGTCGTCACCCTGCAGTTCGACGGCACCGGCACCAAGCAGTTCGCCGCCATCTCGACCGCTCTGGTCGGCAGCGACGACCTGTTCGCGATCGTCCTCGACGGCTCCGTCCTCAGCGCCCCGCGGATGACCGGTCGCATCGTCGACGGCAACGCCCAGATCGAGGGCGACTTCACCCAGGCCAGCGCCACCAGCCTCGCAACCAGCCTGCGCTACGGCTCGCTGCCGATCGCCTTCGAGAAGCCCTCGACGCAGACCATCGGCCCCTCGCTCGCCGGCGACCAGCTCAACGCCGGCATCGTGGCCGGCCTGGTCGGTCTGATCCTCGTGGCGATCTACTGCCTGGTCTACTACCGCGGCCTGGGCCTCGTGGTGCTCGGCTCGCTGGCCGTCGCAGCGGCGATCACCTATGCGATGGTGCTGCTGCTCGGCGTCAGCGCCGGCTTCACGCTGACTCTGCCCGGCATCGCCGGACTGATCATCGCGGTGGGCATCACGGCGGACTCCTTCATCATCTTCTTCGAGCGCATCCGCGACGAGATGCGCGAGGGCAAGTCGATGCGCGTCGCCGTCGAGTCCGGCTGGGCCCGCGCCCGCGTCACTCGCCTCGCGGCCAACGTGGTCTCGCTGCTCTCGGCCTCGGTGCTCTACCTGTTCGCCACCGGCGTCGTGAAGGGCTTCGGCTTCGCGCTGGGCCTCTCCACGGTCATCGACCTCGCGGTCCTGTTCTGGTTCACCAAGCCCGCGGTCTCCTTCCTCGCCCGCTACCGGTTCTTCAACGGCGGCGGCAGGATGTCGGGCCTCAGCCCGGAGTCGCTCGGCATGGACGCCACCGCGGTCCCGCGGACGTCCTCGCTCAGCTCCAAGCTCTCGGCAGGAGGGAACGCCTGATGGGCAAGTTCTCGCGGCTCGGCAACGAGCTCTACAACGGCCGCCGGTCGATCGACTTCGTCGGTCGTCGGGGCGTGTTCTACGCGGTCTCCCTGGCCCTCGTGGCCGGCGCGATCGCGATCATCCTGCTCAAGGGCATGAACTTCGGCGTGGAGTTCACCGGTGGCGTGCAGTACCAGGCCACCGTCCAGGCCGGCGAGGCCACGCAGGACGAGGCCGACACCCTGCGCCAGAAGATCGCCGACTCCGGCGTCGAGGGCGCGGGCAACCCGACGGTCACCACGGCCGGCGACTCCGGCCTGATCATCCAGGTCGAGGAGCTCTCGCAGGCCGCCAACGACCAGCTCTCCGGGATCATCACGAGCGAGCTGAACATCGCGCCCAGCCAGCTCTCGCAGGACGAGATCGGCGCCAGCTGGGGCCGTGAGGTGGGGCAGCGCGCCGCCATCGGCGTCCTGGTGTTCCTGATCCTCACGGTGCTCTTCATCTGGGGCTACTTCCGCGAGTGGAAGATGTCGGTGGCCGCGCTGGTGGCCCTCTTCCACGACATCGCGCTGACGATCGGCGTCTACGCCATCTCCGGCTTCACCGTCACCCCGTCCGCGGTCACCGGCCTCCTGGCGATCCTCGGCTTCTCGCTCTACGACACCGTCGTGGTCTTCGACAAGATCCGCGAGAACACCAAGGACCTCCGCGGCTCGAGGACCACCTACGCGGCCGCGGCGAACCTGGCGGTCAACCAGACGCTGGTGCGCTCGATCAACACCTCGATCGTGGCGCTCATCCCGATCGGCGCGATCCTCTACGTCGCCACCGTCCAGCTCGGTGCGAGCTCGCTGCAGGACCTCGCGCTCGCGCAGTTCGTCGGCATGGCCGTCGGCGTGTACTCCTCGGTGTTCCTCGCGCCCCGCGTGCTGGTGCACCTGAAGTCCACCGAGGACGAGGTCAAGCTCGCCGAGAAGCGGGCCAAGGCCCGCGCCAGGGCGCAGGCCGACCGCTACGCCAGCGTCCCGGCCTTCAGCGACGACCTCGCCGTGGCCGAGGAGCCGGCCGAGCTGAGCGAGGACGACGAGGTCGTCCCGGCGGCCCCGCGCACGGCGCCGCCGCGTCAGCCCGAGGCCACCGGCCGCGGTCGCACCGCCCCGTCGGCCCGCGGCCCGGTCGAGCGCAGCGGCTCCGCGGGTCGGCAGCAGCCGAGCCGGCAGTCGAAGTCCAAGCGCGGCAAGCGCTGAGCGTGGACACGGCCATCGCCCTGGCCTCGGCCCGCGAGGCGCTGGGCCGCCACCTGCGCGACGTCCCCGACTTCCCCGAGCCGGGGGTGGTGTTCAAGGACATCACCCCCGTGCTCGGCGACGGCGAGGGGCTGCGCAGCATCGTCGAGGGGCTGGCCACGGCCGGTCGTGACGCCGCGGGCTCGCCCGCGGTCGACGCCGTCCTCGGCATGGAGGCGCGCGGCTTCATCCTCGGGGCGCCGGTGGCACTGGCCCTCGGCACCGGCTTCGTGCCGGTGCGCAAGGCCGGCAAGCTGCCCCGCGAGACCCATGCGGTCTCCTACGACCTCGAGTACGGCTCCGCGACCCTCGAGCTGCACCGCGACGCCATCCGTCCCGGTGAGCGCGTGCTGCTCGTCGACGACGTCCTCGCCACGGGCGGCACCGCCCGCGCCACCTGCGACCTCGTCGCCGCCGCCGGGGGAGTGGTCGTCGGCGTCGCCGTGCTGATGGACCTCTCCTTCCTGCCCTGGCGCGAGGCGCTCGGCGAGGTGCCCGTCACCTCGCTGCTCTCGGTCTGAGGCAGCACGGGTCGATCGACGCGATGCGCCCCGGCGGGCCGTGCGGTCCGCACTAGACTGACCGCGTGAGCGACGACGCACGCGGCACCGCAGCCCAGGCCCCCGAGCAGGCCGAGGACGCCGCGGAGCGCGCTGTCGCCGAGCCGCCCTCGCTCTCGCGCATCGCAGCGGAGGACGCCACGCCCGCCGGGGAGCGTCCCGCCCCCGGTGCGGCCGCCGGCTCGGCCGGCGGACTGCGCACCGCCGCGGCCC
>NZ_JBUZJI010000033.1:0-38774 GCF_055282735.1 Nocardioides sp. B129/18
ACGACCCGCGCGTCCAGCATGTGGACCTCGGCGGATCCGGTGAGGACCCGGCCCGCGGCCGTGTCTGGGGTCGGGCTCAGTGGCCCTGGGTCTTGAAGCGCTCGAAGGAGGCGTGCACCTCGGCCTCGGCCTCGGAGCGGCCGACCCACTCGGCGCCCTCGACGGACTTGCCGGGCTCGAGGTCCTTGTAGACCTCGAAGAAGTGCTGGATCTCCAGGCGGTCGAACTTCGACACGTGGGAGATGTCGCGCAGGTGCTCCAGGCGCGGGTCGGAGGAGGGGACGCACAGCACCTTGTCGTCGCCGCCGGCCTCGTCGGTCATGCGGAACATGCCGATGGCGCGGCACTTGATGAGGCAGCCCGGGAAGGTGGGCTCCTGCAGGATGACGAGCGCGTCGAGCGGGTCGCCGTCCTGGCCGAGGGTGTCCTCGATGAAGCCGTAGTCGGCGGGGTACTGCGTCGAGGTGAACAGCGTGCGGTCCAGGCGGATGCGACCCGACTCGTGGTCGACCTCGTACTTGTTGCGCTGACCCTTGGGGATCTCCACGAGCACGTCGAACTCCAGCACTGCTTTCCTCCGGTGGTGGCGGGGCCCGAGACGGTTCGGGCCGGGCGAGATCGGGTGACCCGGGGTGGGCCAGGGCCCCATCCTCCCGCACAATGACCCGCAACGCCGCACGGGGAGGGCAGGAGTGGGACGACGACAGCCTCACAGCGCGCCGACGGGCGCCTCCGACGCGACTCCCGGGACGACGTCCGGCGCGGTCTCCGGAGCCGGTGGACGCCGTCCGCGGCGGGTCCTGCGCTGGCTCCTGGTGCCGGTGGTCGCCCTCGCGGTGCTGGCGACGCTCGTCGTCTGGCCGCACCGGCTCGGCTCGGGCACGGGCCGCTCGGACTCCCTCGGCGTCGCCCTGCCCTCGCCGGACCTCGCGGCGATGGCGACGCCGTCGCGGTCGGGCCGCCTCGACCCCGCCCGCGTCGCACGCGCCCTGGCGCCGGTGCTGCGCGAGGACGCCCTCGGCCCGCGGGTGCTCGCCGGCGTCGACGACCTCGACGGCACGTCGGTGCTGGTGCGCGGCCCGTCGGCCATCACCCCGGCGTCCACGACCAAGCTGCTCACCTCGCTGGCCGCCCTCGACCGCATCGCGCCCGGCACCCGGTTCCGCACCCGCACCGTGCTCGCGGGCTCCACGCTCACCCTCGTCGGCGGCGGCGACCCCCTGCTGGCCTCCGTGCCCCAGAAGGGCGCGTGGCCCGCGCGCGCCGACGTCGTCACCCTCGCCCGCAGCACCGCCCGCGCCCTGCAGCGGCAGGGCGTCGCGCGCGTGCGCCTGACCTACGACGCCGGCCTGTTCACCGGACCCGCCATCAACCCGGCCTGGCCGGCCACCTACTCCGGACAGCCCGGCGGCTACGACGTCGTCAGCCCGATCTCGGCGCTGTGGGTCGACGAGGGCCGCGTCGCGCCCGGCGACGCGCGACGCACCACCCAGCCCGCCCGTGCGGCCGCCGACGCCTTCGCCCGCGCCCTGACCGACGCCGGCGTCACCGTCACCGGCTCCCCGGCCGCCGGCATCGCCCCCGACGACGCCACCGCGCTGGCGTCGGTCGCGAGCGCGCCGGTCGCCGACCAGGTCGAGCACCTGCTGCTGGTCAGCGACAACGAGGCCGCCGAGGTGATGCTGCGCCAGGTGGCACTCGCCGCGGGTCGTCCCGGCACGTTCGTCGACGGTGTCAACGCCGTGCAGGCCACCCTCGCGCGGCTCGACGTCCCCGCCCCGGCGGTGCTCGGCGACGGCAGCGGCCTCTCGCGTCGCAACCGGCTCAGCGCCGCCACGCTGCTCGGCGTCCTGCACGCCGCCGCCACGGCTCCGGCGGACTCCCCGCTGCGCTCGCTGCTCTCCGGGCTGCCCGTCGCCGGCCTCACCGGCAGCCTCGCCTCGCGCTTCGGCACCGTGCCGGCCTCGGGCCGCGGCGTCGTCCGGGCCAAGACCGGCACCCTCACCGGGGTGAGCGGCCTGGCCGGCGTCGGCGCCGACGCCCAGGGCACGCCCTTCCTCATCGCGGTCGTCGCCGACCGGATCTCCCCGCCCAGCACCCTCGAGGCCCGCGCGGCCCTCGACCGCGCGCTCGCCGCCGTAGCGCGGTGCCGGTGCACGGCGTCGGCCGCCGGCTGAGGCCGTTCGCGGCGTCGATCAGGTCAGGGAGAGCTGGACGTTGTCAGGGGAAGCTTCCCCCGACAACGTCCAGCTTCCCCGGATATCCGGGGAAACTGCCCGCGCAGGGTCCCGGTAGCGTCGAGACCATGACCGCCGACCCCGCAGCGATGATCGACTGGGACCTCGCGGTCTCGCTGGGCACGAGGATCGCGGGCCAGGGCCCGAAGGTCACCCGGGCCGAGGCCGACGACGCGGTGGCGACGCTGCGGGCGGCGGCCGAGCGGTCGACCGGGCTGGTGCGCGAGTGCACCGGGCTCGAGGCCGGCGAGCGCACGGCGCCGCTGCTGGTGGTCGACCGGGCCGGCTGGGTGCAGGCCAACGCCGACGCGTTCGCCCACCTGCTGGGGCCGCTGGTCGACCGGCTCACCGCGAAGCGGCCGCCGTCGGGGCTGGCGCTGGCCGTCGGCTCCCGCATCACCGGCGTCGAGGTGGGCGGACTGCTCGGCTTCCTGGCCTCGAAGGTGCTCGGCCAGTTCGATCCCTTCCACGACCCGTCGGGCCGGCTGATGCTGGTGGCGCCGAACATCGTCGACGTGGAGCGGCAGCTGGGCGTCGACCCCGGCGACTTCCGCCTGTGGGTGGCGCTGCACGAGGAGACCCATCGGGTGCAGTTCACCGCCGTCCCGTGGATGCGCGACCACCTGCAGGGCCTCATCGGCGAGGTCGCGGGCACCGTCGGCGGCGACGCCACGGCGCTGGTCGACGGCGGCGTCGCGCGGCTGCGCGAGCTGATCGCCGACAAGGACGCCCGCAGCGGCAGCATCCTCGAGCTCTTCTCCTCCCCGGCCCAGCGCGAGCTGCTCGACCGCGTCACCGCCGTCATGTCGCTGCTGGAGGGCCACGCCGACGTCGTGATGGACGACGTCGGCCCGCAGGTCATCCCCACGGTCGCCCACATCCGCGCGCAGTTCGACCAGCGCCGCAAGGGCGTCGGCGCGCTCGACCGGCTGCTGCGCCGCCTCCTCGGCCTGGAGGCGAAGATGGCGCAGTACCGCGACGGCGCCCGCTTCGTGCGCGGCGTGGTCGACGAGGTCGGCATGGAGCGCTTCAACGCGGTGTGGTCCGAGCCGGCCCACCTGCCCTCTCGCGCCGAGATCGCCGACCCCGCCGCCTGGGTCGCGCGCGTCCACGGCTGAGCCGGTGGGCCTGCACCCCTCGGTCGCCGCGGTCCGCCGCGCGGTCCGCGTCGACCTCGCCGACCTGCCGCCCGGCGCCACGGTGCTCGTCGCCTGCTCCGGCGGTCCCGACTCCCTGGCGCTCGTCTCGGCAGCGGTCCACGAGGGCCATCGCGCCGGCCTGCGGGTCGTCGGAGGCACGGTCGACCACGGCCTGCAGGAGGGATCGGCCGAGCAGGCCGCCCGCACCGTGGCGGCGATGGCCGCGCTCGGCGTCGACGAGACCATCGGCTCGCGGGTCGTCGTCGAGTCCCGCGGCACCGGGCCCGAGGACGCCGCCCGCCGCGCCCGCTACGCCGTCCTCGAGCAGATGGCCGTCCACCTCGGCGCGGCCGCCGTGCTGCTGGGCCACACCCGCGACGACCAGGCCGAGACCGTGCTCCTCGGGCTCGCCCGCGGCTCCGGCGCCCGCTCCCTGGCCGGGATGCGCCAGCGCTTCGAGCCGTTCCGACGTCCGCTGCTGGCCGTCTCCCGCGACGACACCGTCACCGCCTGTCAGGTCGAGGGCCTCGAGCCGTGGCACGACCCCCACAACGACGACCCCGGGTACGCCCGGGTGCGCGTGCGCCGCTCCGTGCTGCCCGTGCTCGAGGACCACCTCGGCCCCGGCGTCGCCGCCGCCCTCGCGCGCACGGCCGAGCAGCTGCGTCACGACGTCGACCTGCTCGACGACCTCGCCGACGCCGCGCACGAGCGCCTCGTCGCGCCCGACCCCGACGGACCCTCCGGCGCGATGCGGGCCGATGCCGAGGCGCTGGCCGCCGAGCCCACCGCGCTGCGCCGCCGGGTGCTGCGGCTGATGGCGCTGGCCGCCGGGTCCCCGGCCGCCGAGCTGTTCCACGAGCACGTGGTGGCCCTCGACGCCCTCGTGGTCGCCTGGCGCGGGCAGCGCTGGATCGACCTGCCCGGCCCCGTGCGCGGACGCCGCGTCGACGGCCGGATCGTGCTCGCGCCGGCTCCGCGCGACTGAGCAGGCCCGCGCCGGCCCGCGCGACTGAGCCGGCCCGCGCCGGCCCGAGCCGGTCCGGACCATCTCGCCCCGGGCCCGGCGTCGGCTCAGGTGCGGCGGGTCGCGGCCGATCGCTGCGGCAGCCCGTCCCGTCCCGAGGAGCTCCCGTGCCCGCACCCCGTCACCGCGCCGCTCGTCCCGCCCGTCTGCGCGCCGCCCGCGCGCCGCGGCTCATCGCTCAGGTCGCGGTCGGCGGCTGCGTCGTCAGCGCGCTCGCGCTCGGCGCCGCCCAGGCCCGCGCCACCGACGGCACCCCGGCCCCGCGCGGCACCGTCCCGAGCCGGGTGACCCCGGCCGACGCGCGCCTGATCACCGGCGTGGTCGTCGACCGCGACGGCACCGAGCTCGACGACGTCCTCGTGCGCGCCGTCGCCGCCGACGGCTCCACCCGGGCCTCCGCCCTCACCTACGCCTCGGCGTTCGAGTCCGGGCCGCAGCACGGCTTCTTCTTCCTCGAGCTCGAGCCCGGCGTCTACGACCTGCGCGTCACCAGGGCCGGGTACGTGCCGGCGACGGTGCGCGACGTCGAGGTCGAGGCCGACCGCGACACCCGGCTCGGCCTCGTCGAGGTCAAGCGGCTGCCGGCCGCCTCGCGCACGGTGCTCACCGCCTCGCGCAGCCGGCTGCCCGTCGGCGGCACCGCCCGCCTGCAGATCCGCGTCGCGAGCACCGTGGCCGCGCCCACGGGCCGCATCGAGGTGCGCGACGGCCGGCGCGTCGTCGCCCGCGCCACCCTGCGTCCGGGCTCCCGCGGCCGGCTGTCGGTGCAGGTGCCGCGCCTGGCCCGCGGACGCCACGTGCTCCTCGCCCGGTACGCCGGCGACGAGGCCGTCGCCGCCTCCACCTCCCGCGAGGTCGTCGTCCGGGTGGGCCGCGCGCGCTGAGCCCGCGGCCACCCGGCGGCCACCCGTCGCGTCGGCCCGACTCGATGGTCGACCCGGGGCATGGCCTAGGGTCGAGCCCATGGACGTCGCCCACGTCGAGAACGACCTCGTCTCGGTGCTCTACACCGAGGCCCAGATCCAGGAGCGCCTGCGCGAGCTGGCCGCCGACATCGAGCGCGACTACGACGGCAAGGACCTCGTCATCGTCGGCATCCTCCGGGGTGCGGTCATGGTGATGGCCGACCTCGCGCGCTCGCTGAACCGCCACGTCGAGATGGACTGGATGGCGGTGTCGTCCTACGGCTCGGGCACCAAGTCCAGCGGCGTCGTGCGCATCCTCAAGGACCTCGACGCCGACATCAGCGGCCGTCACGTCCTCATCGTCGACGAGATCATCGACACCGGCCTGACGCTGTCGTGGCTCACCTCGAACCTCGGCTCCCGCGGGCCGGCCAGCGTCGAGGTGTGCACCCTGCTGCGCAAGCCCGAGGCGCTGACGATGCCCATCGACGTGCGCTACGTGGGCTGGGACATCCCCAACGAGTTCGTCGTGGGCTACGGCCTCGACTACCGCGAGCGCTACCGCAACCTGCGCGACATCGCCACGCTCGCCCCGCACGTCTACTCCTGACGCCGGCCTCGCCGACGTCCGTCGCCGCCCCCGCGACCGGCCACGAGCACGGGGGCACCGTCCGGGTGGGGGCATCCGCTCGGAGTCGCCGCGCGTTGCCGCGCGCCTGTACCGTCGTCGTACCGGGCCGCGAGCCCGGGTTCCTCATCAGCAGCGTCGAGAGAAGCCTGTGAAGCGCATCGTCAAGGGTCCCTGGTTGTGGATCGTCCTCGCCGTCCTCGGCGTGATCTTCGCCCTGCAGTACCTCCTGCCCAACAGCGGGGGAGATGAGATCTCCGCCTCGCAGATGAGCAAGTACGTCGCTGCGGGCCAGGTCAAGGAGATCACGTTCGTCGACGGCGACCAGCAGATCAAGGCGGTCCTCGACGACGGCGTCCGCAAGGACGGCCCCGACGTCACCACCAAGTGGATCAACGGCACGCAGCGCGACCTCTTCGACGCGGCGCAGGCGCAGTTCCTCAAGGGCACGATCGAGAAGGTCGACACCGAGATCTCCCGGCCGAGCCTCCTGGGCTCCTTCCTCTTCTCCTTCCTGCCGATCGTCGTGCTGTTCGTGGTCTTCCTGTGGCTGATCAACAACATGCAGGCCGGCGGCCGCGGCGCGATGCAGTTCGCCAAGTCCAAGGCCAAGCTGATCTCCAAGGACATGCCGAAGACGACCTTCACCGACGTCGCCGGCTGCGAGGAGGCCATCGAGGAGCTCCACGAGATCAAGGAGTTCCTCTCCGAGCCGGCGAAGTTCCAGGCCGTCGGCGCCAAGATCCCCAAGGGCGTGCTGCTCTACGGCCCGCCCGGAACCGGCAAGACCCTCCTCGCGCGCGCCGTGGCCGGCGAGGCGGGCGTGCCGTTCTACACGATGTCCGGCTCCGACTTCGTCGAGATGTTCGTCGGCGTCGGCGCCAGCCGCGTGCGCGACCTCTTCGAGCAGGCCAAGGAGAACGCGCCGGCCATCGTCTTCATCGACGAGATCGACGCCGTCGGCCGTCACCGCGGCGCCGGCATGGGCGGCGGCAACGACGAGCGCGAGCAGACCCTCAACCAGCTGCTCGTCGAGATGGACGGCTTCGACGTCCGCGGCGGCGTCATCCTCATCGCCGCGACCAACCGTCCCGACGTGCTCGACCCCGCGCTGCTGCGTCCGGGCCGCTTCGACCGTCAGATCCAGGTCGACGCCCCCGACCTCGCCGGGCGTCACAAGATCCTGCAGGTCCACTCCCGCGGCAAGCCGCTCTCGCCCGACACCGACCTGCTCTCGGTGGCGCGACGCACGCCGGGCTTCACCGGCGCCGACCTCGCCAACGTGCTCAACGAGGCCGCGCTGCTCGCGGCCCGTGCGAACGAGAAGCTGATCACCAACCCCTCGCTCGACGAGGCCATCGACCGCGTCATCGCCGGTCCGCAGCGCCGCACGCGCCTGATGAGCGAGAAGGAGAAGCTCATCACCGCCTACCACGAGGGCGGCCACGCCCTCGTCGCCGCGGCGCTCCCGGGCACCGACCCGGTCCACAAGATCACGATCCTGCCGCGCGGCCGGGCGCTGGGCTACACGATGGTGCTGCCCGACGAGGACAAGTACTCCCAGACCCGCTCGCAGATGCTCGACTCGCTCGCCTACATGCTCGGCGGCCGGGCCGCGGAGGAGCTCATCTTCCACGACCCCACCACGGGTGCGGGCAACGACATCGAGAAGGCCACCAGCGTGGCGCGCGCGATGGTCACCCAGTACGGCATGACCGAGCGCCTCGGCGCGATCAAGCTCGGCGACGCCAACGCCGAGCCGTTCCTGGGCCGCGACCTCGGCCACAGCCGCAACTACTCCGAGGACGTCGCCGCCATGGTCGACGAGGAGACCAAGCTGCTGCTGGCCGGTGCGCACCAGGAGGCCTTCGACATCCTCGAGGAGAACCGCGACGTCCTCGACTCGCTCGTCCTGGAGCTCCTCGACAAGGAGACCCTCGACAAGGAGCAGGTCGCGCGGATCTTCGAGCCGCTGCGCCGCCGCCCCGAGCGTCCGGCCTGGACGGGCTCGCCCACGCGTCGTCCCTCCGACATCCCCGCCGTCGAGATCCCCGAGGCCGTGCGCGCCCGCGCCGCGGCCGACGCCCAGCCCGCCGAGCCCGGAGCCGGCGCCGTCCTCACGCCTCCGGGCGCCGGCGGCGACCTCCACGGCGGCACCGCCACGCCCGCCGCACCTCAGAACCCGCCCGCCCCGCCGACTCCCGGCACTCCCACCCCGCAGGACTGAGCAGGAGCGAGGTACACCATGACCACCCACCCCATCCTCACCGAGGTGC
Source organism: Nocardioides sp. B129/18 (assembly GCF_055282735.1). NCBI lineage: Bacteria > Bacillati > Actinomycetota > Actinomycetes > Propionibacteriales > Nocardioidaceae > Nocardioides > Nocardioides sp. B129/18. The sequence goes on from NZ_JBUZJI010000033.1 coordinate 8,213, forward strand.
GGGCAGACGACCACGTCACCCCGGAGTTCGACCACGAGCGTGCCGAGGCCGCCGTGCGCGAGCTGCTCTTCGCCATCGGCGAGGACCCCGACCGCGAGGGCCTCAAGGAGACCCCCGGTCGCGTGGCCCGGGCGTACGCGGAGCTCACCATCGGCCTGCGCCAGCAGCCGGAGGAGGTGCTCTCCACCACCTTCGACCTCGGCCACGAGGAGATGGTGCTGGTCCGCGACATCGAGCTGTGGTCGATGTGCGAGCACCACCTGGTGCCCTTCACCGGCGTCGCGCACGTCGGCTACATCCCCTCGGCCACCGGCAAGGTCACGGGCCTCTCCAAGCTCGCGCGCCTGGTCGACGTCTACGCCAAGCGCCCGCAGGTGCAGGAGCGCCTCACCACGCAGGTCGCCGACGCGCTCATGGCCATCCTCGACGCCCGCGGCGTCATCGTCGTGATCGAGGCCGAGCACCTGTGCATGACCATGCGCGGCGTGCGCAAGGCCGGTGCCCGCACCATCACCTCCGCGGTCCGCGGCATCATGCACAACGCCGCCACCCGCTCCGAGGCGATGGCGCTCATCCACGGCACCCACTGAGCCGCCGGTCCCGCTGGCGCGCACTCCCCGCCGACGCGCCACACTTGAGGCCATGACGACGACGCCCATGCCCCGCCCCCGGGTCATGGGCGTCGTCAACGTCACCCCCGACTCCTTCTCCGACGGCGGCCGGTTCCTCGAGCCCGAGCACGCCGTCGCCCACGGGCTGGCGCTGCGCGCCGCGGGCGCCGACGTCCTCGACATCGGCGGGGAGTCCACCCGTCCCGGCGCCACTCGTCCGCTGGTGGCCGAGGAGCTGGCCCGCGTGGTGCCGGTCATCGCCGAGCTGGTCGCCCACGGGGCCGCGGTGTCGGTCGACACCATGCGCGCCGAGGTGGCCGAGGCGGCGGTGGCGGCCGGCGCCTCCTACGTCAACGACGTGTCGGGCGGCCTGGCCGACCCGCGGATCCTGCGCGTCGTCGCGGAGTCCGAGGTCTCCTACGTGGCGATGCACTGGCGCGCCCACAGCGACCGCATGCAGGACCTCGCCGTCTACGACGGCCCCGGCGGGGTCGTCGGCGCGGTCGTCGAGGAGCTGCGCGAGCGGCTCGGGGCGATCGAGGCGGCCGGCGTCGATCTCACGCGGGTGCTGCTCGACCCCGGCCTGGGCTTCGCCAAGCACGGGGAGCACAACTGGGAGCTGCTGCGCGGCCTCGACGCCGTGCGCGGCCTCGGCCGTCCGCTGCTGGTCGGCGCGAGCCGCAAGTCCTTCCTCGGCGCGCTGCTCGCCGACGACGCCGGCGTCCCGCGGCCCGCGGGCGAGCGGGAGTCCGCGCACCTGGCCGTCGTCGCCCACCTGGCCCGCACCGGGGTGTGGGGCGTGCGCGTCCACGGCGTCCGGGCCACCTGCGACCTCCTCGACGCCCTCGCCCGGCTGGGGGAGATCGGCGCTCGAGCCGACGTCGTCCCCGACCTCGCGACGGGGGTGCCCGCCGGGGCGTCAGGGTCGATCGGACATGATGCGGAGGACACGTCGACGCGCCGCTCCGGGCGCGACGGCACCCCCGAGGAAGGACGTCCATGAGCCACGACGAGCTCGCGGTGCTCGGCATCGAGTGCTGGGGTCACCACGGCGTCTTCGAGTTCGAGCGGCGCGAGGGCCAGACCTTCGTCGTCGACCTCGTCCTCGGCCTCGACACCCGTCCCGCGGCCGCCTCGGACGACTTGCAGGACACGGTCGACTACGGAAGTCTCGTCACGGCGGTGAAGGCCGCCGTCGAGAACGATCCGGTCGACCTGATCGAGAAGCTGGTGCAGCGGATCGCGGACGTCTGCCTCGCAGACCCCCGCGTCTCCTGGGCCAGGGTCACGATCCACAAGCCGGATGCCCCCATCGACGCGACGTTCCGGGACGTCGCGCTGACGATCACCCGAGGACGCGAGGTCGCACAGTGACGGAGACCCCCAACCCCCACATCATCGACGCGGACACCCTGACCGGGGAGATGCGGCCGATCCGCCGGGCGGTGCTCTCGCTGGGCTCGAACCTCGGCGACCGCCTCGCCTCGCTGCAGGGCGCCGTCGACGCGATCGCCGACACCCCCGACGTGTGGGTCACCGGCGTGTCCCCGGTCTACGAGACCGAGCCGGTCAACTGCCCGCCCGAGGCGGAGTCGTTCCTCAACGCCGTCGTCCTCATCGACACCACCCTCTCGGCCGCGCGCCTGCTCGACCGCGCGCTGGCCATCGAGGACGCCTACGCCCGCGAGCGCGGCGAGGTCGCCAACGCGCCGCGCACGCTCGACGTCGACCTCATCGTCGTCGGCGACCGCCGCAGCGACGAGCCGTCGCTGCGCCTGCCGCACCCGCGTGCCGCCGAGCGCGCGTTCGTCCTCAAGCCGTGGTTCGACCTCGAGCCCGAGGCCGAGATCCCCGGCTACGGCCCGATCGCGGACCTGCTGGCCCGCATCGGCATGGACGGCGTCGCGCCGCGCGCCGACCTCGTGCTCGAGCGCGAGTGACCCAGGAGCCGGCGGGAGGGGAGTCCCCCGAGCCCACGGGCCGCGTGCGCCCGGCGTCGGGGGCGGTCCTCAGCGTCGGTGCCGCCGTCGGCCTGCTGGTCGGCTGGGGCTACCACCGCGTCCACGACGCGGTCTCCGAGACCACCGCGCCGATGATCTCCTGGGCCCAGCCGGTGGCCCTGGCCGTCATCGCGATCGGCCTGGCCTGGACGGCCTTCCACACCCACCGCTCGGTGCAGGTGCGCCGGGAGCGGCTGGAGGCCCACCGGGCCGTCAACCGGCTGGCGATGGGCCGCGCGGCCGCCTACGTCGGCGCGATCGTGGCCGGCGTCTACGTCGGCTACGCCATCAGCTGGCTCGGGGTCGACGTCGAGCTCGGACGTCAGCGGGTGCTCCGCGCCGGCATCGCCGCGGTGCTCGCCGTCATCGTGCTCGTCGCAGGACTGCTCCTCGAGCGCGCGTGTCGCGTCCGTGCGGAGGACGACGAGACGTAGCCTCGGGGCATGTCTTCCCCAGGAGCCACTTCGGTCACATCCGGCACATCGGTCACATCCGTCGCCGCGGGCTCCGGGGCCGCGCGCCGCCGCCAGCGCAGCACGCGCCTCACCGTCGCCACCGTCCTCCTCGTCCTGGCCGCGGTGCTCGTCGCCGCCGCCGTCGCCAGCGGCTCGGCCGTCGCCATCACCGTCGCCGCCGTGCTCGCGGTCGTCCTCGGCGCCGCCGCAACCCGCATCACCAGCAACGAGCTGGCCCAGGCGCGCCGCGACGCCGCCCGCGACCGCGCCGCCCAGGCGCAGGACTACCGCCGGCTCGCCGAGGTGCGCTCCGCCGAGGCCGCCGAGCATCTCGAGCGGGTGCGCGCCGACCTCGCCGCCCAGATCGAGACCCGCGAGCAGGCGCTCGCCGACCTCGAGGCGGCCCTCGTCGCCGCCCAGCGCCAGGCCGCCGAGACCGGCGTCCGCCTGGAGTCCGAGACCCGCCGCGCCGACGCCCGCGACGAGGAGGCCCGCGTGCTCACCGCCAGCCTCGACGCCGCCGAGGACCGCGCCGCGACCGCCATCGTCCGGCTCGCCGAGCTCGAGCAGGAGCTCGACGTCCTGCGCTCCGAGCTCGACACCGTCACCGCCGCCTGGCAGGCCTCCGAGCTGCGCTGGGAGCGTCGCAAGCACGCCTGAGCGGGCCCGTCCGCTCTCACGCCGATCTCACGCCCCGCTCACCCCTGCGTGGGTGATCGGTCACCTCGGCGTTTGCCGGGAGGGGTGCCGCGGGCACGCTGATCCGATGTGATCCCCGACGAGTCCCGCTTCGAGAGCGACCCCCACGAGCTCCTCCCCGAGTCGAACGGCCTGCCCGCCGGCTGGACCATCGCGCCGCCGGACCCCGCCGACCGCTTCGACGTCGCCGCGCTCACCCGGCTGCTGCGCGACCACGAGCGGCACGGCCGCGGCTGGCCCGGCGCCGGCGTCGACGACGTGCTCGTCGAGGTCTCCGAGACCGGCCTGCGGATGCGCGAGAACGTCGTCGTGCGCGACCCCGAGGGCGAGATCCGCGCCTGGGGCAGCGTCCACGACCGGGCCGGCGGCCGGATGCTGCTCGTCCACGTCGTCGACCGCTCCCTCGACGGCCCCGTCGCGGAGGCCTGCGCGCAGGTGCTCTTCGTGTGGGCCGAGGGCCAGGCGCGCGCCGTCGGCGCCGCCCGTGGCCTGGAGGTGCAGCAGATCGACACCGGCGCCTTCGAGGGCGACGAGCGCCAGGCCCGCTGGCTGGCCGCCGACGGCTTCAGCCGCGTGCGCCGCTGGTGGCAGATGACGCGGCCCGTCCAGCCCTCCGAGGTCGACCTCGTCGCCGACCCGGCGGAGTGGACCGGCCGGGGCGTCCGCTTCCGGCTCGTGCGTCGCGGCGCCGACGGGCTGCCCGACGCCGACGACCTCCGCGCCGTGCACGCCGTGCTCGAGGAGGCCTTCCGCGACCACTTCAACGGTCGCGAGGAGAGCTTCGAGGAGTTCGAGCACCGGCTGCGCGAGGACCCCGGCCACCGCTGGGACCACTGGTGGCTGGCCGAGCTGCTCGACGAGCCCGCCGAGGACGAGCCGCTGCCCGTCGGCGCGCTCGTCGGCACCGTCAGCGAGGGCGGCACCGGCCCCGACGGGTCCTACGTCGCCTACATCGGCGTGCGGGCCGCCGCCCGCGGCCGCGGCGTCGCCAAGGGCCTGCTGGCCACGGTCGTCGCCGACGCCGCCGCGCGCGGCCGCGACCGCGTCGCGCTCGAGGTCGACGCCGACTCCTCCACCGGCGCCGACGCCCTCTACACCTCGCTGGGCTGGCGCACGTCCTACGTCACCGAGTCCTGGCACCGCCACGTCGCGGTCACCGAGGCGACGCCGGCCGTCACCGGCTGACCGATCGGTCGGAGCCGCTCGCCCGTGTGACCCAGCCCACCGCCAAGGGCGATGCCACGAGCCGGGCGTCGGCGTACCGTTGGCGCAGCCCGCGGAGCCCTGCGGGCGTCGAGCAGCAAGTCCGGTACCCACCCCGGCCGGTCCGCACGAGGACCGGTGGTCGGAGGGACGGGAACGAGAGGTTCGCATGACCCACCACCGTGTGGGCGTCATCGGCGCTGGACGCGTCGGCGCCGTCCTCGCCGCCGGACTCCGCGCGGCCGGCCACGAGATCACCGGTGCCGCCGGCGAGTCCGCGGCGTCCCTGGCCCGCATCGAGGCGCTGCTGCCCGGCGTCGGGCGTGCCAAGCCCAGCGCCGTCGCGCGCACCTGCGACGTCCTGCTGCTCACCGTCCCCGACGACATGCTCGGCAACGTCGTCCGCGTGCTCGCCGACTCCGGCGCGCTGCGCCCGGGCCAGCTCGTCGTGCACACCTCCGGTCGGCACGGCCTGGCCGTGCTCGAGCCGGCCCGCGAGGTCGGCGCACGCGTGGGCGCGATGCACCCCGCCATGACCTTCACCGGCACCGAGGTCGACCTCGAGCGGCTCTCCGGCTGCGTCTTCGGCCTCACCGCCGCCCCCGCCGAGCGCGACGACGTCGCGGCGCTGGTCGCCGACCTCGGCGGCAGCCCCATGTGGGTGCCCGAGGAGATGCGCACGCTCTACCACGCGGGGTTGGCGCACGGGGCGAACCACCTCGTCACGCTGGTCACCGAGGCGATGGAGATCCTCGCCGCGGCCGGTGCCGCCGACCCCGCCGGCACGCTGCGTCCCCTGCTGTCCGCGGCGCTCGACAACGCCCTCGAGCACGGGGACGCCGCCCTCACCGGCCCGATCGTGCGCGGCGACGTCAACACCGTCCGCGCGCACCTCGCCGACCTCGTCGCCAACGCCCCGCAGACCCTGCCCTCCTACGTGTCGATGGCCCGGGCCACCCTCGCCCGCGCCGTGGGCGACGGCCGGCTCCTGCCGATCCGCGCCGCCCGCATCAGCGAGCTGCTCGACGCCGCCCTCGCCGAGGGCCCGCGCGTGGCCGGCCGTCCGGTCGACCCGCGCTTCCGGATCGGCTGATGGGCTCCCCGCTGCTCGTCGCGACTCGCGCCGAGCTGGCCGAGCGGCTCGCGCCCGCCCGCCGCGAGGGCGCGCGCGTGGGGTTCGTGCCCACGATGGGCGCGCTGCACGAGGGCCACGCCAGCCTGATCCGCGAGGCCCGTCGCCAGGTCGGCCCCGAGGGGCGCGTCGTGGTGTCGATCTTCGTCAACCCGCTGCAGTTCGGGCCGAACGAGGACCTCGACCGCTACCCGCGCACCCTGCCCGACGACCTCGCCGTCTGCGAGCGCGAGGGCGCCGACGTCGTCTACGCCCCCGCCGTCGAGGACGTCTACCCGCGCGGCGTGCCGTGGGACGACACCGCCGCCGCCGTCACCGTCGATCCCGGCCCGCTGGCCACCCTGCTCGAGGGCCGCAGCCGTCCGGGCCACTTCCGCGGCGTGCTCACCGTCGTCGCGAAGCTGCTGGGCCTGGTGCGCCCCGACGTCGCGGTGTTCGGCCAGAAGGACTACCAGCAGCTCGTCCTGATCCAGCAGATGGCCGCCGACCTCTGCCTGCCGGTGGAGATCGTGGGCGCCGAGACCGTCCGCGAGCCCGACGGCCTGGCGCTGTCCAGCCGCAACCGCTACCTCGACGCCGAGCAGCGCGCCCAGGCGCTCGCGCTGAGCCGCACCCTGCGCGCCGCCGTCGAGGCAGGCGTCGAGGGCCTCGGCCCGGCCGTCGACGCCGCCCGCTCCGAGCTGCGTCGTGCCGACGGCGTCGACCTCGACTACCTCGAGGTGCTCGCGCCCGACCTCGCGCCGCTGCCGGCCGACCCCGCCGACATCGCACCCGGCACGCCCGCCCGCGTGCTCATCGCCGCCCGCGTCGGATCCACGCGGCTCCTCGACAACCTTCCGCTGACCCTGGGCCGGCCCGGCCCCGGGTCGGACTCCCCGGCCCACCCCGACTCCCAGACCGTAGGAGAGCGCTGATGCTGCGCACCATGATGACCAGCAAGATCCACCGCGCCACCGTGACGCAGGCCGACCTGCACTACGTCGGCTCGGTCACCGTCGACGAGGACCTCCTCGACGCCGCCGACCTGCTGCCCGGCGAGCTCGTGCACATCGTCGACATCACCAACGGCGCCCGCCTGGAGACCTACACGATCGCCGGCGAGCGCGGCTCGGGCGTCCTGGGCATCAACGGCGCCGCGGCGCACCTGGTGCACCCCGGCGACCTCGTCATCCTCATCGCCTACGGCCAGATGACCACCGAGGAGGCGCGGGCCCACCAGCCGCACGTGGTGTTCGTCGACGCCGACAACAGGATCCTCCACCAGGGCGCCGACCCCGCCGAGGCCGTGCCGGGCTTCGGCCTCGAGCGCGGCGACCTCGTCGCCGCCCGCTAGCCTTCCCAGATGACCCGCGTCACCCCGCTGCCCGGGAGGCTCGCCGCCCCCGAGGCCGGCTGGACCACCACCGCCGACGTCGTGGTGATCGGCTCCGGCATCGCGGGGCTCACCGCGGCCCTGCGCCTGCGTGAGCGCCTCGGCGCGTCCTCGAAGGTCCTCGTCGTCACCAAGGATCGGCTCGCCGCCGGCTCCACCCAGTGGGCTCAGGGCGGCATCGCCGCCGCGCTCGGGCCGGGGGACACCCCCGCCGAGCACGAGCTCGACACCCTCGTCGCCGGCGCGGGCGCCTGCCACGCCGACGCCGTGCGGGCGCTGGTCACCGAGGGCCCCGACGCCGTCCGCGAGCTGATCGCCCTCGGCGCGCAGTTCGACCACGACCCCGACGGCGAGCTGTCCCTCACGCGCGAGGGCGGCCACCACCGCGACCGCATCGCCCACGCCGGCGGCGACGCCACCGGCGCGGAGATCCAGCGGGCGCTCATCGCCGCCGTCGGCCGGGCGCCGGAGATCGAGATCATCAAGCGCGCGCTGGCCGTCGACCTCCTGCTCGACGCCGAGGGCGGCGTCGCGGGGCTGACCCTCCACGTCATGGGCGAGGGCCAGCGCGACGGCGTCGGCGCCGTGCGCTGCCGGGCCGTCGTGCTCGCCAGCGGCGGCCTGGGTCAGGTGTTCAGCCAGACCACGAACCCGTCGGTCTCCACCGGCGACGGCATGGCGCTGGCCGCCCGTGCCGGTGCGACCCTGCGCGACCTGGAGTTCGTGCAGTTCCACCCCACCGTCATGTACCTCGGCCCGGACTCCCACGGCCAGCAGCCGCTGATCTCCGAGGCCGTGCGCGGCGAGGGCGCGTTCCTCGTCGACGGGCCGCCCGAGGACGGCGGCGTGCGGTTCATGCAGGGCGTCCACGAGCTCGCCGACCTCGCCCCGCGCGACGTCGTCGCCAAGGCGATCATGCGGCGCATGCTCGAGACCGGCCGCCCGCACATGTGGCTCGACGCCCGGCACCTCGGCGCCGCGTTCTGGGAGCGTCGGTTCCCGACGATCCTCGCCACCGCGCGCACGCACGGCGTCGACCCCGTCACCCAGCTCATCCCGGTGGCCCCCGCCTGCCACTACGCCTCCGGCGGCGTGCGCACCGACCTGTGGGGCCGCAGCGACGTCCCGGGCCTCTACGCCACCGGCGAGGTCGCCTGCTCCGGCGTGCACGGCGCGAACCGGCTGGCGTCGAACTCGCTGCTCGAGGGGCTGGTGTTCTCGCGGCGCATCGCCGAGGTGCTCCCCGACGAGCTGCGGCCCTGGGCCGAGCCCGCCCCCGACGCCCGCACCCCGGGCCTGGTGGCCGCCGGCGTCCGCGAGGAGCTGCAGGCCACGATGAGCGGCCGCGTCGGCGTCCTGCGCACCCGCGCGGGCCTCGACGAGGCCACCGTCGTGCTCGACAAGCTCGCCGGCGCCGAGGCCGACGCCGTCGAGCTGCACGCCTGGGAGGCCGCCAACCTGCTCACGGTCGCCACCGCCCTGACGGCGGCCGCGACGCTGCGCGAGGAGACCCGCGGCTCGCACTGGCGCGAGGACTTCCCCGAGCGCGACGACGCCGCCTTCGCCGGCCACGTCGACGTCGTGGTCCGTGACGGCGTCCCCCAGGTGTCCTTCAGCCCTGCCCCCGCCTCGGACGGAGCCCGATGATCGCCCGCACGCCGCTCGACGCCCTGCCGCCCGCGCTCGTCGCGGAGCTGGAGAGCGCGGGCCTCGACCCCGTCGCCGTCCACCGGCACGTCGCGGCGGCCTTCGAGGAGGACCTCCCCGGCGGCGTCGACGACCTCACCAGCAGCGCCATGCCCGACATGGGCCGCGCGGTGGCCGACGTCGCCTCCCGCGAGGCCGGCGTGGTGGCCGGCCTCGGCATCGCCGAGCTGGCCTTCCGCTACGCCCTCGGCGACGACGTCACGATCACCCACCGGGTGCCCGACGGCACCGCCGTGGTGCCCGGCGACGTCGTGCTCACCGTCGAGGGCCCGGTGCGCGGGGTCCTCACCGCCGAGCGCACGGCGCTCAACTTCGCCTCCCACCTCTCCGGGGTCGCCACCGCCACCGCCGCCTGGGTGCGCGCGCTGGAGGGCACCCGCGCCCGGGTGCTCGACACCCGCAAGACCCTGCCCGGCTGGCGAGCGCTGCAGAAGTACGCCGTCCGGTGCGGCGGCGGCCTCAACCACCGGATGTCGCTGGTCGACCGCGCGATGGTCAAGGACAACCACGTCGTCGCCGCCGGGGGCGTCGTCGAGGCGTACCGCGCGGTGCTGGCCGCCCACCCCGACGTGCGCGTCGAGGTCGAGGTCACCGACCTCGCCCAGCTCGACGCCGTCCTCGAGGCCGGCTGCACCGAGGTGCTGCTCGACAACATGGACCCCGCCACGATGGCCGAGGCCGTGCGTCGCACCGCCGGCCGCGCCTCGCTGGAGGCCTCCGGCGGGCTCACCCTCGAGCGGGCGCGCGTCGTCGCCGAGACCGGTGTCGACTTCATCTCCGTGGGCGCCCTCACCCACTCGGTGCGGGTCTTCGACCTCGGGCTGGACTTCCGGGAGTCCTGATGGCGCTCCTGGCCGCCGACATCGGCAACAGCCACACCGTCCTCGGCGTCATCGCCGACGGCGAGGTGCTGGCCGATTGGCGGGTGGCCACCGACGCCCGACGCACCAGCGACGAGTGGGCGGTGCTGCTGCGCGGCCTGCTCGCCTCCGCGCCCGTGGCCGTCGACGGCGTCGCGGTGTGCGCCACCGTCCCGTCAGTGCTCCACGAGTGGCGCGAGATGCTGCCGCGGCACTTCGCCGACCTGCCGGCCGTGGTGGTCGAGCCGGGGGTGCGCACCGGCGTCCCGATCCTCATGGACAACCCCCGCGAGGTCGGGGCCGACCGCATCGTCAACGCGCTCGCGGCCGCCACCCTGCACGGCGGGCCGGCCGTCGTCGTCGACTTCGGCGGCACCGCCACCACCTTCGACGTCGTCAACGCCGCCGGGCAGTACGTCGGCGGTGCGATCGCGCCGGGCATCGAGCTCTCGCTGGAGGCGTTGGGCCGTCGCGGCGCCCAGCTGCGCAGCGTCGAGATCGCGCGTCCGCGCTCGGTGATCGCCAAGAACACCGTCGAGGCGCTGCAGTCGGGCCTGGTGCTCGGCGTCGCCAGCCAGGTCGACGGCATGGTGGCGCGGATCCTCGCCGAGCTCGGCGCCGGCGCCGCGGAGGCGTCGGTGATCGCGACCGGATATCTCGCCGACGTCGTGGTCGCGGAATGCTCCTGCTTCACCGATCACCTCCCGTGGCTGACCCTCCAGGGACTGGAGATGGTCTACGCGCGGAATGCGCGCTGATCGCGTTCGTCGCCGTTTCACGCGCCGCGGCGGGATTGTCGTCGGCGTCATTCCTGAGCGATTCCTGAGTAAAAACACCTGCTGAATTCTCGGACGCCCATCCCGATCGGCCATTTCTTGACCTTTCGAATGAGTCGATCCGCCCATTCCCGTGTCATCATGGGAAAAGGAATTTCAGGCGGACGCGATCGGGTGCGTCCGCCTCCATCGAGATCGTCCGCGCGCGCCTGCGCCGGACGAAACGACACCCCGTCCGGCCTCAGGCCGGATCAGGAGAGGGCCATGGCACAGAAGATCCACATCGTGCTCGAGGACGACCTCGACGGCACCGAGGCGACCCAGACCGTCAGCTTCGCGCTCGACGGCACGAGCTACGAGATCGACCTCAACGACGCCCACGCCGAGGAGCTGCGTCAGGCGCTGGCGGTCTACGTCGGCCACGGCCGCAAGGTCGGCGGCGGCGCCCGTCGTGCCGGCGGCGCCCGCAAGAGCGCGTCCGCCGGCGGGGCCACCCCCGGCGAGATCCGCTCCTGGGCCTCGGAGAACGGCTTCGAGGTGCCCGAGCGCGGACGCATCTCCGCCGAGGTCCGCGCCGCCTACGAGGCCGCGCACTGACCTGATCGACCCCGGTCCGGCCGTGTCCCGGACTCTCGCACGACCCCTCCACGGCGGCGTGTTCGCTCTCAGCGGATGCGTCGCCGTGGCCTTTCGGGAACGCGTAGGGTGAGATCGGGGTTGGAAGGCTCGGACGTGTGCACCACGTCCACCACGGAGTCGCCCCAACGGATAGAGGAGCGTGGCGCATGTTCGAGCGGTTCACCGATCGAGCCCGGCGGGTTGTCGTGCTGGCCCAGGAGGAGGCCCGCATGCTCTCGCACAACTACATCGGCACCGAGCACATCCTGCTCGGCCTGATCCACGAGGGCGAGGGCGTCGCCGCGAAGGCGCTGGAGTCCCTCGACATCTCGCTGGAGGCCGTGCGGGCCCAGGTGGAGGAGATCATCGGCCAGGGCCAGCAGGCGCCGTCCGGCCACATCCCCTTCACCCCGCGCGCCAAGAAGGTGCTCGAGCTGTCCCTGCGCGAGGCGCTGCAGCTCGGTCACTCCTACATCGGCACCGAGCACATCCTGCTCGGCCTGATCCGCGAGGGCGAGGGCGTCGCCGCCCAGGTCCTCCAGAAGCTCGGCGCCGACCTCAACCGGGTCCGCCAGCAGGTCATCCAGCTGCTCTCGGGCTTCCAGGGCAAGGAGTCGGCCCAGTCCGCCGCGGCGGCCACCGGTGCCCCCGGCGACGCGCCGTCCTCGTCCCTGGTGCTCGACCAGTTCGGTCGCAACCTCACCCAGGACGCCCGCGAGGGCAAGCTCGACCCCATCATCGGCCGCGCGCAGCAGATCGAGCGCGTCATGCAGGTGCTCAGCCGCCGCACCAAGAACAACCCGGTGCTCATCGGCGAGCCGGGCGTCGGCAAGACCTCCATCGTCGAGGGCCTGGCCCAGGACATCGTCAAGGGCAACGTCCCCGAGACGCTCAAGGACAAGCAGATCTACACCCTCGACCTCGGTGCGCTGGTGGCGGGCTCCCGCTATCGCGGCGACTTCGAGGAGCGCCTGAAGAAGGTGCTCAAGGAGATCCGCACCCGCGGCGACATCGTGCTGTTCATCGACGAGATCCACACCCTCGTCGGCGCCGGCGCGGCCGAGGGCGCCATCGACGCCGCCAGCATCCTCAAGCCGATGCTGGCCCGCGGCGAGCTGCAGACCATCGGCGCCACCACCCTCGACGAGTACCGCAAGTACCTCGAGAAGGACGCCGCCCTCGAGCGCCGCTTCCAGCCGATCCAGGTGCCCGAGCCGTCGATCGCCGACACGATCGAGATGCTCAAGGGCATCCGCGACCGCTACGAGGCCCACCACCGCGTCACCATCACCGACGAGGCCCTGGTCTCGGCGGCGACGCTGGCCGACCGCTACATCTCCGACCGCTTCCTGCCCGACAAGGCCATCGACCTCATCGACGAGGCCGGCTCGCGCCTGCGCATCCGCCGGATGACCGCGCCCGCCGACCTGCGGGAGTACGACGACCAGATCGGCGAGGTGCGTCAGCGCAAGGAGGCCGCCATCGACGGCCAGGACTTCGAGGCCGCGGCCCGCCTGCGCGACGAGGAGAAGCAGCTCATCCTCAAGAAGGCCGAGCGCGAGAAGCAGTGGCGCGCCGGCGACATGGACGAGGTCGCCGAGGTCGACGAGGAGCTGATCGCCGAGGTGCTGGCGGTCGCCACCGGCATCCCGATCGTCAAGCTCTCCGAGGAGGAGTCCACCCGTCTGCTCAAGATGGAGGACGAGCTCCACAAGCGCGTCATCGGCCAGGACGAGGCCGTCAAGGCCCTCTCCCGGGCGATCCGCCGCACCCGCGCCGGTCTGAAGGACCCCAAGCGTCCCGGTGGCTCGTTCATCTTCGCCGGCCCCTCGGGCGTCGGAAAGACGTGGCTGTCCAAGACGCTCGCGGAGTTCCTCTTCGGCGACGAGGACGCCCTCATCCAGCTCGACATGTCGGAGTTCGGCGAGAAGCACACCGTCTCGCGCCTCTTCGGCTCGCCGCCGGGATACGTGGGCTACGAGGAGGGCGGCCAGCTCACCGAGAAGGTGCGCCGCAAGCCGTTCTCCGTCGTCCTCTTCGACGAGGTCGAGAAGGCCCACCCCGACATCTTCAACAGCCTGCTGCAGATCCTGGAGGAGGGTCGTCTGACCGACTCCCAGGGTCGGGTCGTGGACTTCAAGAACTGCGTCATCATCATGACCACGAACCTCGGCTCGCGGGACATCGGCAAGTCCGTCGGCCTCGGCTTCGGCGGCGGCGACCCGGCCGGCTCCTACGACCGGATGAAGCAGAAGGTCTCCGACGAGCTCAAGCAGCACTTCCGTCCGGAGTTCCTCAACCGCGTCGACGAGATCATCGTGTTCCCGCCGCTCTCGCAGGACCAGATCATCTCGATGGTCGACAACATGATCGCCTCGGTGGAGGTCCGCCTGAAGGACCGCGACATGCAGCTCGAGCTCACCCAGGCCGCGAAGAACCTGCTCGCCGAGCGTGGCTTCGACCCGGTCCTCGGCGCCCGACCCCTGCGTCGCACCGTGCAGCGCGAGATCGAGGACGTCCTGGCCGAGAAGATGCTCTACGGCGAGGTCGGCCCCGGCCAGATCGTGCTGGTCGACGTCGAGGGCACCGGCGCCGCTGCGACCTTCACCTTCGCGGGCCAGAAGGTCGCCGAGCTCCCCGACCTCCCTCCGCTGGAGACCGCCGAGGAGCAGTGACCTCTCGCTGAACCACCTGACGCCCCGTGCTCGTCCGAGCGCGGGGCGTCGGTGCGTCTCGGGGCGGATCGAAAGATTCGGCGGCCAGCCGCCGAAACTTGCGCGCGAACCTTTCGGTGGGCGTTCGAAGGTTCGAACGCCCACCGTGCGTTTCGGCGGTCAGCCGCTGAAGCTTCCGGCCCCCTCGCCCATGACCCCCCGCGCGAGGAGTCACGGCAGGGCGTAGGAGTCCGGACCCACCTGGGCCAGCAGGCCGTCGTCGATCAGCCCGGCCAGGCAGCGCTCGCGCTGGTCGGTGCGGTCCCAGGCGGCCTCGAGGGCCGAGCGGTGGACGGGGCCGTCGGCGTCGCGGACCACGCCGAGGAGGCGTCCGCGGCACTGGCGGTCGGTGCCGGCCCAGGCCTGGCCGCGGCGGGGTGGCCCGTCGTAGGCCGGACGGCCGGCGTCGACCCAGGCGCACTGCGCGCGGACGGGGCAGTCGACGCAGCGGGGCGAGGCGGCGGTGCACACCAGCGCCCCCAGCTCCATGACGGCGACGGCCCACGTGGCGGCGGTGGGGTCGTCGTCGGGGAGCAGGCCGGTGGCGAGGTCGCGCTCGGCGCGGGTCACCGAGGTGGGCGGGAACTCCGTGCCGGAGACGGCTCGGGCGAAGACCCGCCGCACGTTGGTGTCGAGCACGACGTGGCGTCGGCCGTAGGCGAAGGAGGCGATCGCGGCGGCGGTGTAGTCGCCGACGCCCGGTAGCCCGATGAGGTCGTCGTAGGAGTCGGGCACCTCGCCGCCGTGGCGCTCGACGATGGCGGTCGCCGCGGCGTGCAGGCGCAGCGCGCGGCGCGGGTAGCCCAGGCGGCCCCACGCGCGCACGGCCTCGCCGGTCGGCTCGGCCGCGAGGTCGGCGGGAGTGGGCCAGCGCTCGAGCCAGGCGGCGTGCACCGGCAGGACGCGTGCCACCGGCGTCTGCTGCAGCATCAGCTCGGAGACCATCACCGACCAGGCCGATGCCTCGGGGCGGCGCCAGGGCAGATCGCGCTGGTGCTCGGCGTACCACGCGAGGATCGGCTCGTGGAGGGGGCTGGCAGGGCTCATCGCGTCCCTATTGTGTCCTCCCGGCCCCACGGATCCGTCGCGGGTCCGGCTCCGCTCGGAGTGGCAGCCCGATCCGAGGCGCTCGGCTGACTAGCGTGCCCGCATGACGTCGAACGGCTTGACCCGGGGACCCCTGCCGGCGTCGGTCTACTGGCGGCGTCGCGCGATCGTCATCGGCGTCGCGCTGCTGCTCGTGATCGGCATCGCCCGCCTCCTCGGCGGCGGCTCGGACGCCTCCGACGGCTCCGATCCGGGCGCGCGTGGTGGCGCCACCCTCGCCGACGCCGCCCGCTCCGGGGTCGAGGACGCCGGCGGCCCCAGCGGCGCCTCCGAGGGCAGCCCCAGCGCCTCTCCGTCCACCGGCGCCTCGAGCCGCCCGACGCTCGCCGCGCCGTCAGGCGTGTGTCGCGACGAGGACGTGCTGGTCTCACCGCAGGTCCCGCGGCCCGAGGCCGGGCGCCAGGTCACCATCCGCCTCGTGCTGCGCACCAAGACCGCCGAGGCCTGCACCTGGAGCCCGTCGTCGCGCCACGTGACGGTCAAGATCACCAGCGGCTCGGACGACATCTGGTCGACCCGCGAGTGCCCGAAGGCGCTGCCCGGCGGCTCGGTGGTCGTGCGACGCGGCGTCGACGCCGCCGTGAACGTGCGCTGGAACGCCCGGCGCAGCGACGAGACCTGCAGCCGGTTCACCGAGTACGCGATGCCCGGCTACTACCACGTGGCGGCGGCCGCGCTGTCCGGCGAGCCGTCCGACGTCCAGTTCGAGCTCGGCACGCCGAGCCCGGTGACGATCACCCGCACCGCCTCGCCGACGGCGAAGCCCACCTCGAAGCCCACCTCGAAGACCAGCCGCAAGCCCTCGGCGCGCGCCAGCCGCTGACGTCGGGTGAGCGGGAGCGCTCAGACGTAGCGCTCGAGGATGCTCGACTCCGCGAGCCGGGAGAGGCCCTCGCGGACGCTGCGGGCCCGCAGCTCGCCCACGCCGTCGACGGCCTGGAGGTCGTCGATGCCGGCGGAGAGCAGCTTCTGCAGGGTGCCGAAGTGCTCGACCAGCCGGTCGACGACGGTGCTGGGCAGGCGCGGCACCTTCGCCAGCAGGCGGTAGCCGCGCGGGGCGACCGCGCCGTCGAGGTGGACGCCGTCGCCCAGGCCGAGCACCCGCGCCATGGAGCCGGGGTCGACCAGCTCGGTGGGGGAGAGCTCGCCGAGGGTCGCGATGAGCTGATCGGCGCCCTTGGTGCGGCGTCCGGTGGGCAGGTAGTCGCGGATGACGAGCTCGCGCTCGGCGTCGACGCCCGAGACGAGCTCCTCGAGCTGCAGGGAGAGCAGACGGCCGTCGGTGCCGAGCTCGAGCACGTAGTCCTCGATCTCGCGGGCGATCCGGATGACCATCTCCAGGCGCTGGGCCACCACCGCGACGTCGCGGACGGTGACGAGGTCCTCGATCTCCAGCGCCGAGAGGGTGCTGGAGACCTCGTCGAGGCGCTGCTTGTAGCGCTCGAGGGTCGCGAGGGCCTGGTTGGCGCGGGAGAGGATCTGCCCGGAGTCCTCGAGCACGTGACGGGTCTCGCCGACGTAGGCGGCGATGATCTGCATCGACTGCGACACCGAGATCACCGGGAAGCCGGTCTGCTTGGCGACGCGGTCGGCGGTGCGGTGCCGGGTGCCGGTCTCCTCGGAGGGGATCGTGTGGTCGGGCATCAGATGCACGGCCGCGCGGATGATCCGGGTGAGGTCCTTGTCGACGATGATCGCGCCGTCCATCTTCGCCAGCTCGCGCAGGCCGGTGGCGGTGAACGGGACGTCAAGGTGGAAGCCGCCGGTGGAGATCGACTCGACCGTCTTGTCGTGGCCGACGACGATCAACGCGCCGGTGCGGCCGCGCAGGATGCGCTCGAGGCCGTCGCGCAGGCTGGTGCCCGGCGCGATCGAGGCGAGGGTGGCCCTCAGACGGAGCTCCTCGTCGGGGCGATCGGTGGCGGCCACGGTGTCCTTCCCTGCCAGGGCGCGGGCACGCGCCATCCACGCCGCAGCCTAGTCGGTGGGCGGCGAGCGGCGCGTCACCTTTACCGGGGGCGGGGCGAGGCGTCGAGCGCGGTGAGGGCCTGGTGGATCGTGGCGACCTCGACGACGTGCGCCTTGATGCCGCGCTTGGGCACGGCGTCGAGGGTGCCGGCCGGCACGAGGATGCGGCCGTGGCCCAGCCGGGCGGCCTCGGCGACGCGCTGGCCGGCCATCGTGACGCGGCGGATGTCGCCGGAGAGCGAGACCTCGCCGATGGCGGCGACGTCGAGGGGCAGCGGCTTGCCGGTGGCCGCGGACGCGATCGCCAGGCAGATGGCGAGGTCGCTGGCGGGATCGGAGGAGCGCATGCCGCCCACGGTGGCGGCGTAGACGTCCTTGTCGGCCAGGCGCAGCCCGGCGATGCGCTCGGTGACGGCGATGAGCATCGCGACGCGGGAGGTGTCGAGGCCGCTGACGCCGCGGCGGGGGTTCGGGGTGGCGCTGGGGGAGACCAGCGACTGGATCTCGGCGAGCAGCGGACGGCGTCCCTCGACGGTGACGGTGATGCAGGTGCCGGCCACCGGCTCCTCGCGCACGCCCCGGAACAGGCTGGAGGGGTCGGGCACCTCGACCATGCCGGCGTCGGTCTGCTCGAAGCAGGCCACCTCGTCGGCCGGGCCGAAGCGGTTCTTGACCGCGCGCAGCAGGCGCAGCGGGGTCTGGCGGTCGCCGTCGAGGGCGAGGGTGGTGTCGACGACGTGCTCGAGCGCGCGGGGGCCGGCGACGGTGGACTCCTTGGTGACCTGCCCGACCAGGCACACCGGGATGCCGCGGCTCTTGGCCAGGCGGGTGAGGGTGGAGGCGACCTCCATGACCTGCGCGACGCCGCCCGCGCGGCCCTCGACCTCACCCGAGGCGATGGTCTGCACGGAGTCGACGATCATCAGCGCGACGTCGGGCCCGAGGGCGTCGAGGTGCCCGATGGCCTGGGCGAGGTCGTTGCCGTCGGCGAGGAAGACCTGCTCGCTGGTGGCGCCGATGCGCCGGGCACGGGTGGCGATCTGGTGCACCGACTCCTCGCCGGAGACGTAGAGCACCGGCCGGCCGGTGGCGCGGGCGACGGCGTCGGCGGTGGTGAGCAGGAGCGTGGACTTGCCCGCCCCGGGCTCGCCGGAGAGCAGCAGCACCTGGCCGGTGACCAGGCCGCCTCCGAGCACGCGGTCGAACTCCGCCAGGCCGGTGCTGACGCGGGCGCCGACCTCGGCCTCGGTGATCTCGCTGATGCGGCGGGCCGGCCGCTCCGGTGCGCTGCCCGCGCCGGAGGTCTTGAGGCCGACGGCGGCCTTGCCGGGCACCGAGCGCTCGGCCAGCGTCCCGAACTCCGTGCACTTGGGGCAGCGGCCGTACCAGGTGCCGAACTCCGCGCCACAGCCGCTGCAGACGAAGCTCTTGCGGGGGCGCGCGGGACTCACGGGCCTCACCGTAGGGCAGGACGCCGACAGCGTCGGGCGCGGCGTCGCTATGCTTCCCTGGATCGTTCCAACCGGAGCGGTCCGACGACGCAGCGCGAGGTGGAAGGTGAGCGGTCCCGCGAGTGCCGGCCCCGCTGCCGGCGCGTCCCGGATCCCCGGACGCGTGCCTGCCGCGCCCCCGACGCTGGCCGACGTCGCCGAGCGGGCCGGGGTCTCGCGCCAGACCGTCTCCAACGCCGTCAACAACCCCGAGCTGCTGCGCGCCGACACCCTCGAGCGCGTCCAGCAGGCCATCGCCGAGCTCGGCTACCTGCCCAACCGCGCCGCCCGCAACCTGCGCACCCGGGCCTCCCACCTCATCGGCCTGCGCTTCAGCCCGGCCCAGGAGGGCACGGCGAACGCGACGATGGACCGCTTCGTCCACTCCCTGGTGGAGACCTCCCGCGAGGTCGGCTACCACGTGCTGCTCTTCTCCGGGGACCCCCGCGACCCGCTCTCGGGCTACGACGACCTCCTGCGCTCCACCGCCGTCGACGCCTTCGTCGTCACCGACACCTACCTCGGCAACCCGCAGGCCACCTGGCTGGAGCGGCGCCGGGCCCCGTTCGTCGCCTTCGGGCGTCCGTGGGACAAGCCCGACGCCGCCCACGCCTGGATCGACGTCGACGGCGCCGCCGGCTGCGAGCTGGCCACCGACCACCTGCTCGACAAGGGCCACCAGCGCGTCGCGTGGATCGGCTGGCGCAAGGACTCCTGGATCGGCGAGGACCGTCGCGCCGGCTGGTACCGCGCGATGAAGGCCCGCGGCCTGGCGACCACCGGCCTGGCCTCGCGCGTCGAGGACACCGTGCACAGCGGCCGCTCGGCCAGCGCCGTCCTGCTCGACGAGGCCAGCCCCTCGGCGTTCGTCTGCGCCTCCGACACCCTGGCGATGGGCGTCCTGCACACCCTGGAGGAGCGGGGCCTCACGCCGGGCCGCGACGTCGCCGTCGTCGGCTTCGACGACTCCCAGGTGGCGCAGGTGGTGCGCCCCGGGCTCACCTCGGTGCGCCAGCCGCTGGAGCAGGTGGCCGTCGAGGTCGTCGAGGCGCTCTCGGGGCTGCTGGGCCACCCGCCGCGTCCGCCGCGTCAGGTGCTGCTGACGCCGACGCTCGCGGTGCGCGGCTCGTCCTGAGCCGGGTGCCTCAGAACCGGCGCCACCAGAGGTTGACGGCGTAGTCGACCTCGAGGCCCTCGTGCTCGGCCAGCGCCTGCTCGGCGGCGTCCGGGGGAAGCTCGATGCGCACGACCGCCTCGAGGTCCGCGCGGGAGCCGAACCGCCAGCCGACGTCGAGGCTGCGCCGCGTCCAGCCGTGCCGAGCCCAGAACCGCTCGATCGTCGCCGGGTCGGGCAGGTGCGGGTAGCCGCGGCGGAACCAGCGGCCGAAGGTGGAGCGGGAGGCGTCGTTGTCGATGACGAACGCCGTGCCGCCGCGTCGCACGACCCGGGCGAGCTCGGTGAGCCCGGGCTCGCAGCCGGGGCCGAAGAAGTAGGCCCAGCGGGCGTGCACGACGTCGACGCTCGCGTCGGGCAGCGGGATGCGCTGGGCGGTGCCCTGCGCCAGCTCGACGACGCCCTCGGGCGCGGCCAGACGGCGGGTGCGGCGCCGGGCCAGGGCCAGCAGGTCGGGGTGCGGTTCGACGCCGACGACCCGTGCCGCCGCGCCGGGCTGCGCGGCCCAGCGGGGCAGGTGGAACCCGCTGCCGCAGCCGAGGTCGAGGAGGGTGCGTCCGGACCAGTCGGCGATCTCGCGCATGGTGGCCTCGAGGAGGCCGTCGGGATCGACCGCGTGGTTCTCGATCTCGTAGGTGGCCGGGTGCTCCCAGATGTTGGGGCTCGCGACCGCGCCCGGCGGCGTGCGGGTCAGAGGCGGACCAGGCCGTTCGGGGTCTGGATCTGCGCGGCGATGATGCCGGGGGTGCCGTGCGGGGCGACCCACTCGACCTTGACGTCCTCCAGGGGCGCCTCGACCGACTCGCCGAGCCACTCGCTCACGCGCTGCGGGTCGCCGGCGATCTCCAGGCAGGCCAGCGAGAACTCGCCCACGCCGCCGTGGCTGGGGTGCAGCTCGCCCGGGACCTCCCAGTGGATGAAGAACGGCAGCTGCGGGTCGGCGATGAGGCCGTTGATGCCGATCTGCTTCCAGCGCAGCTCGGTGCCGTCGGGACGGTGCCGGCTGCCCTGCGCGGCGTCGCGGCCCAGGCGCTGCTCGGCGACGGTGATGTCGTCGACGGCCACCGCCCAGCCGAGCCAGCCGCCGCCGAGGGCCGAGCGGGCGCGCACGGCCTGGCCGAAGGGGGCCTTGTCGGAGGCCGGGTGGTCGAGCACCTCGACGATCTCCAGGTAGGTGCCCTCCGCCAGCGGCAGGATGACGTTGCGCGTGCCGAAGCGCGGGTGCACGCCGCCGTCGAGGAACTCGCAGCCGAGCAGGCCGCCGATGCGGGCGGCGGTTCCGGCGAGGCCGTCAGGGCCGGCGGCGTAGGAGAGGTGGTCCAGGCGCATGCCTTGATTCTGAACGGCGTCTGAGAGGGGCTTGACACTGGGGTCGGGTTGTCTTGACGTCAAGAGTCCGGGTGGTGCTGGTGGGGCTGGTGTGAGTGGAGGCTTTGGCGGCCGACCGCCAGACCTTTCGGTTGGCGTTCGAACCTTCGAACGCCAACCGTGCGTTTCAGCGGTTGGCCGCCAAAGCTTTCAACGGCGGCCGCCCCGACCCCCGCCCCAGCGATCAGGGCCGCGGGTCGGCGGGGTGGATCGCGAGCAGCGAGCGCGAGCGCAGGTGGTGCTCGCAGTGGACGACGAGGGCGTCGTAGGCGCCCTGGCCCATGAGGGCGATCAGCTCGGGGGCGTGGGTGAGGTAGACCGGCTCGACGGCGACGTGGGCCTCGGTGTTGCCCGAGCAGTACCAGTCGAGGTCGTGGCCGCCGGCGCCCCAGCCGCGGCGGTCGTACTCGCCGATGCCGACCTCGGTGTAGGTGGTGCCGTCCATGCGCTCGACCTCGCGGAAGGTGCGGCGGATCGGCAGCTGCCAGCAGACGTCGGGCTTGGTCTCCAGCGGGTGGCGGCCCTGCTGGAGGGCGAGGGCGTGCAGCGCGCAGCCGGCGCCGCCGGAGAAGCCGGGACGGTTCTGGAAGACGCAGGCCTGCTGGCCGTCGTCGTGGTGGGCGACGCGGGTCTTGCGGGCGCCCTCGTCGTCCTTCTCCACCCAGTCCTTGGTGCGCACCTCGCGGCCGGGATGGCGCTCCCACAGGTCGGGGCCGAGCTGCTCGACGAAGCCGCGCACCCGCCTCTCGTCGGCCTTGTCGGCGAAGTGGGCGCCGAGGGTGCAGCAGCCGACGTCGGGGGAGTCGGCGTAGATGCCGGCGCAGCCGGAGCCGAACACGCAGGTGTAGGACGACGTCAGCCAGGTGAGGTCGCAGCGCAGGACCTCGCTGTCGTCGTCGGGGTTGACGAACTCGACCCAGGCACGCGGGAAGTCCAGGCTCACTTCGGGCACGGGCGCCACCCTACGCAGGTCGTTCGCAGTAGGTTGGTGCCATGCGGCTGGGCGTGCTCGACATCGGCTCCAACACCGGCCACCTGCTCGTCGTCGACGCGCACGGCGGCGCGGCGCCGCTGCCGGCGTTCTCGCACAAGGAGCCGCTGCGCCTGGCCGAGCACCTCGACGACGCCGGCGGCGTCACGCAGCTGGGCATCGACGCGCTCGCCCGATTCACCGCCGACGCCATCGTCGTCGCGGAGGACCGCGGCTGCGAGGAGATGCTGGCCTTCGCCACCTCCGCGGTGCGCGACGCCGTCAACAGCCAGGCCGTGCTCGACACCGTCGAGGAGCGCACGGGCCTGCGGATCTCGGTGCTCTCCGGCGAGGACGAGGCCCGGCTGACGTTCCTCTCGGTGCGCCGCTGGTTCGGCTGGTCGGCCGGACGCCTGGCCGTCTTCGACATCGGCGGCGGCTCGCTGGAGATCGCCGCGGGTGCCGACGAGGCCCCCGACGTCGCCTGGTCGATGCCGCTGGGCGCCGCCCGGCTGGCGCGGGCCTACTTCGCCGACCACAACCCCGGCGAGGAGCAGCTGCGCGAGCTGCGGCGCCGCATCCGCGCCGAGATCGCGCGCGACGCCGGTCAGCTGCTGCGCGCGGGCACCCCGCACCGTGCGGCGGCGACGTCGAAGACCTTCCGCTCGCTGGCGCGCATCTGCGGCGCCCCGTCCTCGGCGGAGGGCCCCCTGGTGCCGCGCGTGCTCGAGCGCGACGCGATGGCGTCGTGGATCCCGAAGCTGGCCGCGATGAACCTCGCCGAGCTGGCCGACCTCCCGGGCGTCTCGGCCTCGCGCGCCCACCAGATCGTGCCCGGGGCGCTCGTGGCCGAGGCCTGCATGGACATCTTCGACCTCCCCGCGCTCGAGATCTGCCCGTGGGCGCTGCGCGAGGGCGTCATCCTCCAGCGCATCGACCAGATCGGCGCGCACGGCTGAGATGACGCGCATCGGCCTCTCGACGTCCTCGGTCTATCCCGAGTCGGCCGCCCACGCCTTCGCCTACGCCGCGGAGCTGGGCTACGACGCCGTCGAGGTGATGGTGGCCCTCGACCGCCTCAGCCAGGACCAGATGGCGTTGCAGAAGCTCTCCCAGCACCACGGCGTCCCGGTGTGCAGCGTGCACGCCCCGTGCCTGCTGTTCACCCAGCGGGTCTGGGGCACCGACCCCTGGGGCAAGCTCGAGCGCTCCGCGGAGATGGCCCACCACCTCGGCGCCGAGGTCGTCGTCGTGCATCCGCCGTTCCGCTGGCAGAAGGACTACGCCCGCGGCTTCGTCGAGGGCATCGCGGCCCTGGAGGCCAGCACCGGCCTGCGGTTCGCGGTGGAGAACATGTACCCCTGGCGGGCGTCCTCGCGGCGCGGCATGGAGATGTACCTGCCCGGCTGGGACCCCTCCACCGAGCCGTACGCCAACGCCACCATCGACCTCTCCCACGCCGCCATCGCCGGCGACGACGTCGTGGAGATGGCCCAGCGGCTCGGCGAGCGGCTGCGGCACGTGCATCTCACCGACGGCACCGGCTCGGTCAAGGACGAGCACCTGGTGCCGGGGCGCGGGATCATGGACGCCGCCGGCTTCCTGCAGCACCTCGCCGGCAGCGGGTTCGAGGGCGACGTCGTGCTGGAGATCAACACCCGCCGGTGCGCCGACCGCGCGGAGCGACTGGCCGACCTGCGCGAGTCGCTCGCGTTCGCCCGCGAGCACCTGGGCGCGCCGCGCCCCTGACCTCCGCTCCCGGGCGCGGGGCCGCGCAGGCTCAGGGCAGCTGCAGCAGCCCGTGCGTGACGCCGTAGACGGCCGCGGCCACCAGGCCGGCGGCCGGGAAGGTGAGCACCCAGGCCGCGACGATCGAGCGCGCGACGCCCCAGCGCACGGCCGAGAGGCGCTTGGTCGCGCCGGCGCCCATGACGGCCGAGGTGATGGTGTGGGTGGTCGAGATGGGCGCCTCGAAGACGAACGCGGTGGTGTAGAGCACGCTCGCGGCGACGGTCTCGGAGGCGAAGCCGCGGGCGGGGTCGAGGTGGATGATGCGCCGTCCGAGCGTGCGCATGATCCGCCAGCCGCCCGCCCAGGTGCCGGCGGAGATGGCGGTGGCGGCGGCGAGGATCACCCAGATCGGGAGGTCGTCGTTCGCGCCGACGTACCCGCCGGTGAGCAGCGCCAGGAAGATGACGCCCATCGTCTTCTGGGCGTCCTGCAGGCCGTGGCCCAGCGCCATCGCGGCCGCCGAGACCGTCTGGGCGATCCGGAAGCCGCGCTGGGTGCGGTGGGCGTTGCGGTTCCGGAAGATCCACATGATCGCGAGCATGAAGAGGAAGGCCGCCGCGAAGCCGAACAGCGGCGAGACCACCATCGGGATGACGACCTTGTCGACGATGACGTCCCACTTCACCGTGGAGCCCGACGCGATGGCCGCGCCCACGAGGCCGCCGATCAGCGCGTGGGAGGAGGACGACGGCAGCCCGAAGTACCAGGTCAGCAGGTTCCAGGCGATCGCGCCGAACAGTCCGGCCATGACGATGACCAGGCCGTGGTTGCCCGACGGCGGGGTGATCACCTTGCCGACGGTGTTGGCGACCTCCTGGCCGAGGAAGGCGCCGATGAAGTTCATGACCGCGGCCATCGCGAGCGCGACGCGCGGGGTCAGGGCCCGCGTGGACACCGACGTGGCGATCGCGTTGGCGGCGTCGTGGAAGCCGTTGGTGTAGTCGAAGGCCAGGGCGACGACGACGACCGCGATGACGATGGCGAGGGTCACGCCTCAGGACTCCTTGACGGCGATCTGCTCCACCGTGTTGGCCACCGTCTCGAAGGCGTCGATCGCGCCCTCGAGGGACTCGACGATGTCCTTGAGCTTGAGCACCTCCATCGCCTTGTAGTCGCCGGAGAAGAGGTCGGCCAGGATGCGGCGGTGGTTCTTGTCGCCGGCGTTCTCCAGGCGGTTGATCTCGATCCAGTACTCCTCGAGCCCGCCGGGGTTGCGCAGGCCGGGCATGGCCGCGGCGGTGAGCTCGGCGCAGCGCTGCAGGACCTCGACCTGGCCCGACAGCGCGGGCGGGAGGACCTTCACCTCGTAGAGCAGGATCATGTCGACGACCTCGTCCATGAGGTCCATGACGTCGTCGAGGGCGGAGCCCAGCGCGTAGATGTCCTCGCGGTCGAAGGGCGTCACGAAGGTGCTGTTGACGCGCTTGAACAGCGTGTGGGTGGTCTCGTCGGCCGCGTGCTCGGCGTCGCGCATCCGTGTGGCGACGTCCTCGGCGACGGAGTCCTCGGCGAGCATGTCGGCGAGGAGCGACGCGCCGAGCACCAGGTGCTGGGCGGACTCGGTGAGCAGGTCGTAGAACGACGAGTCGACCGGCCGGAAGCGGAAACCCACGGAGAACTCCTGGTGAGGCGGCGGTGAATCGCGGCCATGCTAGGGCCAGGAGGTCCCTCCGGCGCAACCGTCGCGTCCGCCCGGGGAGCAGGCCTCGCGGCCCCTCCCCGGACGGCGCGCCGGGTCAGCTCGCGCTGCGCTGCTTGCGCTGGGCCTCGATGAGGGTCGTCTGCAGGTCGACGGTGCCGTCGTTGCGCTGCCAGCGGCCGTCGGCGTCGAGGATCCAGGCGGAGGTGTCGGGCGCGAAGGCGAGGTCGAGCAGCTCGCGCACCGGCTCGCGGGTCGAGGCGCCGGGCAGCCGCACGAGCACCTCGACGCGGCGGTCGAGGTTGCGGTGCATCATGTCGGCCGAGCCGATCCAGGCCTCCGGCTCGCCGCCGTTCTCGACGTCGAAGATCCGGCTGTGCTCGAGGAAGCGGCCGAGGATCGAGCGGACCTCGATGTTCTCCGAGAGGCCGGGGACGCCGGGGCGCAGCGCGCAGATGCCGCGCACCAGCAGCTGCACCGGGACGCCCTCCTGCGAGGCGAGGTAGAGGGCGTCGATGACGGCCTCGTCGACGACGCTGTTGGCCTTGAGCCGGATCCGCGAGGGGCGGCCCCCGCGGTGGTGGGCGATCTCGCGGTGGATGCGCTCGACCAGGCCCTTGCGGACGCTGTCGGGCGCCACGAGGAGCTCGTCGTAGGAGGCGTTGCGCGACCAGCCGGAGAGGTTGTTGAACAGGTGGGCGACGTCCTCGCCGATGCGCTCGTCGGTGGTGATCAGGCCGAGGTCCTCGTAGGTGCGCGAGGTCTTCGGGTTGTAGTTGCCGGTGCCGATGTGGGTGTAGCGGCGGATGCCGTCGGGCTCCTCGCGCACCACCATCGCCAGCTTGCAGTGGGTCTTCAGGCCGACGATGCCGTAGACGACGTGGCAGCCGGCCTGCTCGAGCTTGCGGGCCCAGCGGATGTTGGCCTCCTCGTCGAAGCGGGCCTTGATCTCGACGATCACCAGCACCTGCTTGCCGGCCTCGGCGGCGTCGATGAGGGCGTCGATGATCGGGGAGTCGCCGGAGGTGCGGTAGAGCGTCTGCTTGATCGCCAGGACGTGGCGGTCGGCGGCGGCCTGCTCGATGAAGCGCTGCACCGAGGTGGAGAAGGAGTCGTAGGGGTGGTGCAGCAGGACGTCGTGGCGGCGCGCGGCCTTGAAGACGTCGACGGGCTTGGCCGACTCGACCTCGGCGAGGCGGGCGTGGGTGGTGGGCACGAACGCCGGGTACTTCAGCTCGGCGCGGTCGAGGTCGGCGATGCCGTGCAGGCCCCGCAGGTCCAGCGGGCCGGGCAGCCGGAAGACCTCGGCCTCGTTGACGCCGAGCTCGGTGACGAGGAGGTCGAGCACGGAGTCGGAGATCGACTCCTCGACCTCCAGACGCACCGGCGGGCCGAAGCGGCGGCGCAGCAGCTCCTTCTCCAGGGCGGCGAGGAGGTTCTCCGCGTCGTCCTCCTCGACCTCGAGGTCCTCGTTGCGGGTGACGCGGAAGGTGTGGACCTCCACGATCGTCATGCCCGGGAAGAGCTTCTTGAGGTGCTCGCGGATGACGTCCTCGAGCGGGACGAAGCGGTCGTTGCCGACCGGCACGAACCGGGCGAAGATCGGCGGCACCTTCACCCGGGCGAAGTGCTCCTTGCCGGTCTTCGGGTTCTCGATGACGACCGCCAGGTTCATCGAGAGGCCCGAGATGTAGGGGAAGGGGTGAGCGGGGTCGACGGCCAGGGGCGTCAGCACCGGGAAGACGCGGTCCTTGAAGAGCCGCTTGCAGGTGCGCTGCTCGTCGGGGGTGAGGTCCTCCCAGCGCAGCAGGTCGATGCCCCGGCCGGAGAGGGCCGGACGCAGCTGGTCGTGCAGCACGCGGGCGTGCCGCTCGCTGAGCTCGCGGGCGTTGGCCCAGATCTGGTCGAGCACCTCGCGCGGCATCAGGCCCGACGCGGCCCGCACGGCCAGGCCGGCGGCGATGCGCCGCTTGAGGCCGGCGACGCGGACCATGAAGAACTCGTCGAGGTTGCTGGCGAAGATCGCCAGGAAGCGGGCCCGCTCGAGCAGCGGGAGGGTGTCGTCCTCGGCCAGCTCGAGCACCCGCTCGTTGAACCGCAGCCAGGAGAGCTCGCGGTCGAGGAAGCGGTCGTCGTACGTCTCCACGGCGGCGAGGGCGGCGTCGTCGGGCTCGTAGGGCGGCTCGACGTCGAAGCTCTCGTGGGGCGGGCCGTCGGGATTGTGGACGGCGTCGGCGGCGAGCTCGGCGGTCATGGGAGGAGTCTCCCATCGGACAGTGAACGCGAGGTGTCCTCGACCGGGTTAGGTTGCGCTGCGTGAGCCTCCTCCGCACCGTGCGCGCCCGCGCCGAGCAGACCGTCTTCGCCGCCGCCCTCGCCCTGCCCGAGCGGGTCCAGCGCGTCCTGGCCGGAGCCCCGGTGGTCCGCGAGGGCCAGACCCTCGCCACCGAGACCCAGCTGACGCTGCGGCTGCAGCGGGTCAGCGGCCTGCCGGCCGTCGAGACCCTGCCCATCCTCGAGGGACGCAGCGCGCTGCTGCACCAGAGCCTCCTCGCCGGCGGCTCCCTGCCGATCGGCGCGGTGCGCGACCTCGAGGCCGCCGGCCTGCCGGCCCGCCTCTACAGCCCGCGCGCGCTGGCGCCGGGCACCGTCGCGCCGCTGCTGGTGTTCCTGCACGGCGGCGGGTTCATCTACGGCGACCTCGACTCCCACGACGCCCCCTGCCGGCTGCTGGCCGAGCGGGCCGGCGTCCGGGTGCTGGCCATCGACTACCGCCTGGCGCCCGAGCACGTCTTCCCCGCGGCCTACGACGACTGCGTGGCGGCCTACCGCTGGGTGGTCGAGCACGCCGCCGAGCTCGACGCCGACCCCGCGCGCCTGGCCGTCGGCGGCGACTCCGCGGGCGGCAACCTCGCGGCCGGCGTCGCGCTGGTGGCCGCCCGCGAGGGCCTCCCGCTGGCCTTCCAGCTGCTGGTCTACCCGACCACCGACGCCACCCACGGGTTCGACTCCGCGCGCGCCTTCGACGCCGGGTTCTTCCTCACCCGGCAGTTCATGGACCTCGCGGGCTCCACCTACATCCCGGCGGAGGTGCCGCTGGAGGACGAGCGGCTCTCCCCGCTCAACGCCGAGATCCCCGCCGGCCTGGCGCCGGCCTACCTCTGCACGGCCGGGTTCGACCCGCTGCGCGACGAGGGCGAGGCCTACGCCCGCCGACTCGCCGACGCCGGGGTCGCCGTCGAGCTGCACCGCTTCCCCGACCAGATCCACGGGTTCCTCAACATCGTGGGCGTCGGACGCACCTCGCGGCGCTGCGTCGAGCAGGTCGCCGACGCGCTGCGCGCCGGACTGGCCTGAGCCGCCGGTCGGCCCGGTCCCACGCTGGTCGGATCAGAGGGTCGGCCGCCAGCGGCGCAGCTCGCGGGTGAAGGCGTGGGGGTCGACCATCGTGCGGTCGACCACGATCGCGGGCAGGCTGCGTCGCAGGAACCAGACCTCCCACGACGACGAGCCGGGCTCGCCGCGCACCTCGATGCGGGTGGTGTCGGCGTAGAGGTCGAAGCGGTGTCGGCTCTCGCCCTGCACGATCTCGACGACGCCGGCCTCGTCGATGCTCACCGACGCGCGACGGCGCGTGCGGCGTCCGGTGACGAGCGCGATCAGCACCAGGAGCACCGCGACGCCCGCGGCGGCCAGCGTCGGGACGCCCGTGGGCTCGCTGGTGACGGCCAGAGCGACGGCGGCGCCGATCGCGAGCACCGCGAGCAGCCACCACACCAGCGGGCCACGTGAGCGCGGCGGGGCGAGGTCGTCGGAGCCGCTGCCGCCGCCCGAGCCGCCCGGCCGGACGTCGGCGAGCACCGAGGTGACCGACGGCGGGGCGAGGCGGGCGGCGTCGACGGCGGGGATCGAGCCGGTGTCGGCTACGGCGGGGGCGACGCCGGTGACCCCGGTGACCCCGGTGACCCCGCCGGCGATCTCCTCGGGGGAGACCTGCGGCTGGGCCGGGACGACGGGCTCGACGGGCTCGACGGGCGGGGCGTCGGCGCTCGGACGCGTGCCGGGCGCCGCGGAGACGAGCGGGGCCGGCTCGGCGGACGGGCCCGGCTGATCCGGCTGATCCGGCTGAACCGGCTGATCCGGCTCCGACGCGTCAGGGGCGGGGACGTCGGGGGCCACCTCGACCGGGGCCTCGACCGGGGCCACGACCGGGGCCACGACCGGGATCGCGCCGGTGGCCGGCCGCGACTCCCGGAACGACTCCCTGGACGACTCCCGGGGCGGCTCGGGCTCCGAGCGCGAGGTCCGGCGTCCGCCGAACCGCGAGCCCTCGCGGGGGGCCTGGCCCGAGCGGGCGTCGAGGAGCTCCTGAGCGAGCTCGGCGGCCCGCTGCTCGGCGACGAGGCGCTCCTGGTTGGCCAGCTCAACGAGCTCGGTGGAGCGGCGCACGGCCGACTCGACGGCCTGCCGGTCGATGGCGCGCTGGGTGGCCTCGGCCTCCGCGGTGACGCGGGCCTCGACCTCGCGGGCGAGCTCGGCCTCGGCGCGGGTGCGGGCCTCGACGGCCTCCTCGAGGCGGGTCAGCGCCTCGGTGGCGCGCTGCTCGGCGGCCTCCCGCTCGGCGGCCGCGGCGGCGGCGCGCTCGGCGACGGCGCGGGTCTCGGCCTCGAGGGCGGCGCGCTCGGCGACGGCCTGCTGCAGGGCCTCCTCGGCGCGGGTGCGGGCCTCCGCGGCGGCGGCGGCCCGGGCGGCGGCGTCCTGGGCGGCCTGCTCGGCGGCGATGCGACCCTCGACGGCGAGGCGGGTCTCCTCGGCGCGGGCGGAGGCGGCCTCGTGGGCCTGCGCCTCGGCGGTGGCGGCCGCGGCGGCGGCCTCGGCCTGCACGCGGGCGCGCTCCTCGGCCTGGGC
>NZ_JBUZJI010000034.1:0-35993 GCF_055282735.1 Nocardioides sp. B129/18
GCCGCCGTGGGCGTGCTCGCGGCTGGCGGCCTCACCGCCGTGCTCGGCCTCGACGACCCGTCTGCGCCGCCCGTGGCCGGTGCGGACGACGCCGACGCCCCGCCGCCGGGCACGCGATGGGTCGGCATCGGGCACGTCGCCGTCGCGGTGCCGGTGGGGTGGTCGACGAACGACCTGCGGTGCGGGGTTGCCCAGTCGGACACCGTGGCGGTCGACCAGTTCTGGACGGGCGCGTGCGGGACCTTCCAGCCGGAGAACACCGTCGGCGTCTTCGTCATGCGGCAGTCCAAGGTCTTCGAGCCCTCGCCGTCGACCGGCTTCGTCGACGGCGTGCGGGTCCAGCGTTCTCAGCCGAGGGCGGGAGGCGATCGGAGCTGCGCCGGATCCGTCTACGTGCCGTCGGAAGACGCCCTGTTTCGGGTGCAATCGACCCGCGACTGCGACGCGGTGACCGACATCCTCGACAGCCTGCGCGTGCTGCGCGACCTCGTGGCCGTGCCCGGCTACGCCGACCTGCGGTTGGGCCGCTACGGCCCGAGCTCGGAGTCCTACATGAAGCGCCTCACCGAGGCCGGCTTCGAGGTGCGGGTGACGGCGGGCAGCTCTGCCGACCTCGAGCGCGGCGGCGTCGTCGGGGTCGAGCCGGCCGTCGGGACGATGGCGGCGCCGGGCAGCGTCGTCACGATGACGGTCGACCGCCCCGGCCAGCCCGACTGACCACCCTCGACGTGACTCGGCCCGGTGCCGTTCGTTGAGCGCCACATGAGGTGGCGGAGCGCGGCAGCGGCGATCACGGCGATGCTCGGGATGCTCGGGTTCCTGGCGGCGCCGACGGGCCCCGCGCAGGCCGCCGACACCGGCCCGCGGCTGACGGTCACCGCCGCCCAAGCCGCGCGAGCGCTGTCGTGCACCGGCCCGATCCGCCCGGGTGCGCGTCCGCCGGTGCTGTTCCTGCACGGCACCACCTCGAACCCGAGCGCCGACTGGTCGTGGAACTGGGTGCGCGCGTTCGACGCCCGCGGCTGGGGCCACTGCGAGCTGACGCTGCCCGACTCCGGCAACGGCGACATCCAGGTGGCGGCTGAATACGTCGTCCGCGCGATCCGCACGATGTCGGCCCGCGCGGGGCAGCGCATCGACGTCGTCGGGCACAGCCAGGGCGGGATGATCGTGCGCTGGGCGCTGAGGTTCTGGCCCGACACCCGCGCCGACGTCGACGACGTCGTCGGGCTGGCCTCCTCCAACCACGGCACCGCGGTCTTCGACGCCCAGTGCACGCTGGGCGTCTGCTCGGCGGCGAACTGGCAGCAGCGTCGCGGCTCGGCGTTCCTGAAGGCGCTCAACACCGGCCCCGAGACCTTCCCCGGCATCAGCTACACCCAGATCTCCACGACCTTCGACGAGGTCGTCGTGCCCTCCACCTCGGCGTGGCTGACGGCACCCGCCGGTGACCCGATGGTGCTCAACACCAGCGTCCAGGCGGTGTGCCCGCTGGAGGTCGTCGACCACTTCGGCATGTCCTACAGCAACGGCGCCTGGCTCATCGGCCTCGACGCCCTCACCCACCGCGGCCCGGCGTCCCTCGCCCGGATCTCCCGCGCCACCTGCGCGCGGCTGCTGATGCCGGGCGTCGACCCCGTGACCTTCCCCGTTCACGCCGCGCTCGCCCTGGCGCAGACGGCCCGCTCGAGCCTGGTGACCCCGCAGCTGCAGGCCGAGCCCCCGCTGCGGGCCTACGCCCGCTGAGGGCGGCGTCCGGCCGTTCGGCCGGGATTCGCGCGTTCGGGCCCGCGGCGCACCGCCGCGCCCCTAGGCTTCCCAGGCCCCACCGCCCCGTCGCACCTCTCGGAGACCCCATGCGTCGCGCTCGAGCGCACCTCGTCCTGCTCACCGCCCTCACCACCGGGGCGCTGGTCGCCGGCCCGCTCGCCGTCGCCGGCAGCGCCGCCGACACCTCGACGGCCACCGTCATCTCCGACGTCGCCACCCCGGCCCCCGGACGCCTGACGGCGACGGTCACCACTCCGGCCGCCTACGTGCTCGCGCGCGTCGGCGACGACACCGCCGGCTATGTCGCCGACACGGTGCGGGCCGTGGACCCCGAGATCCGCAGCGTGGACGTCGAGGTCGCCACCTGGGGCGTGGCCAGCACCTCGACCCTCGAGATCGTCACCTGCACGGGCCCGCAGGTCCAGCAGTGCTCCCTGCCGCCCGCTGCCAGCGCCCCGGTCAGCCCCCTCGACGTCGTCCCGGACGTCCTCTGGCCCGAGGCCACGCACGTAGGCGCCGACAGCGACCCCTACGTCGTGACCGTCTCCGACCCCGACGGCGGCGGCCGGCTGATCGCCAGCTGGACGGGCGCCACCTGGGCCGCCCAGGACTCCCGCTCCGAGCTCGACCGCTCCGGTGCGACGACCCTCGCGCTCCCCGACGGGTTCCTGACGCTGCGCCTCCTGCGCTGTGCGTCCCAGCGGGAGATCTGTCGCTCCGTCGACCTCCCGGCGCGCCAGGTCGTGGTGCAGCGCGACACCAGGGGCACGGTGAGCGTCGACCCGGCTCTCATCGGCGCCTCCGCGCCGACTACCGCGCTAGACCTGCAGGTGCCTGCAAGTCGCAGCATCGACCTCGACCTCCAGGTCGTCGACCGCGCCACCGGGGCGGCCCTCGACCCCGCGCGGCCGCTCTCCTACACGGGCGTCGCCTCCGACGCCGAGGGCGCCGCGCACGTCGCCGCCGACCTCAGCGGCCTGCCCACCGGGCAGTACGCGATCACCGGCACGCTCTCCTACGACGAGCCCGTCCTCGGCCGGCAGACCGGCACCGTCACCTCGCCCCAGGGCTTCGAGGTGGACGCCGACGGCCCCCGCGTGATCACCCACCGGCTCAACTCCACCGCGCTCTACCCCGCCCCCGACCGCTATCGGGACTCGGTGACCCTCACCACGACGGTGCGCGAGGCCCAGCGGTTCCAGGCGCGCTACGAGGTGCGTGACGCGTCCGGTCGCGTCGTGCGCACCGCCACCACGCCGCCGCAGTCCGACCGCTCCACGTTCACGTGGACCGGACGCGTGGGCCGCGGCTTCGTGCGCGCGGGCCGCTACACCATCCGCACCACGCTCACCGACGCCCTGGGCAACGTCACCGTGGCCCCCAGCGTGTCGGTCAGCGTGTCCGCCAAGCGGCTGCGGGCGCGCACCTTCGTCAGGACCGTCACGCCGAAGAGCGCGATGTACGACGCCTTCGTCGGCCGCTGCTCGAGCCTGCGCTCGCCGGCCAGCCGGGGCTGGGCCGGCTCGCAGGAGCTGGCGACGGCGACGAAGTGCAACACCAGCGTCGAGAAGACCCTGGTGAGCACCGCCTACTCGCTGCGCGTGCCGAAGGCCTACCGGTACGGGACGCTGTCGGTGAGCCTCTACAGCGGTGCCTCGAAGGGCTTCTCCGGCAGCCGCGCCTACATCACCTACGACCACCGTGAGGACGGCTGGAGCGACGACAAGCTCATCGCCTCGGCCATCGGCACGCACCGCGGCGCCATCGTCAAGGGCCCCGGCTACGTCTACCCGAACAGCAGCATCGCCTGGGGCCTCTACACCGCGGCGGGCGCGCACTACGACGTCAAGAGCTTCACGGTGCGGCTGGGCTACATCGTCCTGGAGTGAGGCTCGGCCGCGGAGCGGACCGCCGGCCGGCGGGTTCCGCGGCAGGACCGCCGTCAGCACCAGGAGCGGAAGCCACAGGCAGGCGGCCATGGTGACCAGCGAGCGGGTGGAGTCCTCGGGGCCGAACAGCGGCGTCGCGAGGCAGCCCGATCCCAGGGAGACGACGACGACCGCCACCAGCCGCACGGGCAGCCACCAGCCGCGTCCCCTCCACGACTCGGGGGTGAGCAGCACCCAGCCGGTGGTCAGGACCGTGAGGCCGACGCAGACGTGCTCGAGGGTCATGACGGCGCACGCCAGCAACGGCGCCGACGTCCTCAGTCCTCGGTGGTGCGGGAGTTGGTGAGGCTGCGCACGCCGATGGTCGCGATCACCGCGACGAGGCCGGCGAGCACCGCGAAGGCCAGGCGCTGGCTGCGGACGAACTCCGCGGCCACCGCCTCGGACCAGCGTCCCAGCGGCAGGGAGGTGCCGACGACGGCCGCCGTCAGGGTGCCCACGACGGCGACGCCGAGGGAGTTGCCGAGCTCCTGGGCGGTGTCGTTGAGCGCGGAGCCGAGCGAGGTGTGGTCCTCGGGCAGCGACTCCACGAGCGCCACGGCGCAGGTGGTCATCGTCATCCGCATGCCGACGGCCAGCAGGAGCAGGCCGGGCGCGACACCGGCGTAGCTCGACATCGAGACGATCAGCAGCGTCAGGGAGGCCAGGACGAAGCCCGTGCCGACGGCGGCGGTGCGGCGGTGTCCGGCGCGCTCGACGAGCGCGTCGGTGAGCGGGGAGCCGAGGAACATGCCGGCCACCAGCGGCAGCGTCGCGAACCCGGCGCGCACCGGCGACCAGCCCCACACGAACTGGAAGAGCTGGGTGCTGGCGAACATGACGCCGACCATCGCGACCATCACCGAGGTCTGCAGCAGTGCGCTGCCACGCACGGTCGGACGGGCCAGCAGCGCGAGGTCGAGCATGGGGACGGCCGCGGTGCGCTCGCGCTGCACGAAGCCGACGGCGCCGAGCACGGCGACGGCGGCCGCCAGCAGCGTCGGCCAGGCGGTCCAGCCGGTCTCGACCCCGGCGGTGAGGGCGAGCAGGAGGCCGGCGATCGCGGTCACCGAGAGGGCGGCGCCGGCGAGGTCGGGGACGCCGGGGCGCAGGTCGTCGGGCCGGTCGGGGGCGATGCCGCGGCGCACGCCCCAGAAGGCCAGGGCGGCGATGGGGGCGTTGGCCACCAGCAGCGTCTGCCAGGGGAGGTGCTCGACGGCGAGCCCGCCGAGCACCGGCCCGAGCGCGAATCCGGCCATGGCGACGGTGATGATCAGGCCGATCGCGCGACGCCGCAGGGCCTCGTCGTCGAAGAGCCGGAAGAGCAGCGACATGGTGCCGGGTGCGATCAGGGCGGCGAACGCGCCGCACAGGGCGCGCACGGCGATGACCTGCCAGGCCTCGGTGGCCACGAGCACCAGCAGCGAGCTGGTGCCGAAGCCGGCCAGGCCCCACAGCAGCGCGCGGCGGCGGCCGAGGGTGTCGCCGAGGGTGCCGCCCACCAGCAGCAGGCCGCCGAAGGTGAGGGAGTAGGCGCCGACGATCCACTGCAGGCCGGTGGGGCCGAGGTCGAGGTCGCGGCCGATGGTGGGCAGCGCGACGTTGAGGACCGAGTTGTCGACCATCTCCACCAGCATCGTCAGGCACAGGGCGAGCAGGGCGGGCGCGGCGGCCCACAGGCTCGCCGGCCGGGTGCGGACGTCGGACGACGTCGGGGCGGTGGGCGTCATGGGCTCCTCCTCGGGACGTGGCGGTGTCGAACGATGTTCGACTCGAACTGTGTTCGAGAATAGAACAACGTTCGAGAATGTCAACCGGCCGCACGCGGAGGCACCCGTCGGCGCGGGTAGGGTCCAGGCATGCCCGCCCGCTCCGCGTCGTCCTCGTCCCGCTCCCGCGGCCGCGGCCGCGCGAGCCACTCGCGCGAGGAGATCCTGCGCACCACGATCGCGATCCTCGATCGCGACGGCGCCCGCGGCCTGACGCTGCGCGGCCTGGCCGGTGAGCTCGGCGGCGGCCTCGGCAGCGTCTACTGGTACGTCCGCGGCAAGGACGAGCTGCTCGCCCTGGTCTGCGACGACCTCATCGGCGAGGCGATGGCGGTGGTCGAGGCCGAGGAGGCCGACGGGCTCCACGCCGCCTCGCGCCTCGTGCCGGAGGTGCGCGCGCTCGCCGACACCGACGACGCCGCCGTCCTCGAGCCGCTCTCGCTGCTGCGTCGCCAGGCGCTCGCGCTGTTCGAGCAGACCCAGGCCCACCCCTGGCTGGCCCACCAGATGCACGTCATGGGCGCCGACGGCGCGCACGCGCTGCGCTTCTGGGACCGCCTCGGCGGACGCCTCGCGCTGCTGGGCCTCAGCGTCCGCGAGCAGTTCCACGGCAGCACCGCGATCATCGGCTACGTCACCGGCGTCGCCGCGGAGATGATGGCCCAGGACCTCCATGCCGACCCCGCGCGCAGCAAGGAGGAGCAGCTCGACGAGATCGCCGCCGGCTGGCTGGCCGTCGGTGCCGAGGAGCTGCCGTGGATCCACAGCATCGCCGAGGAGTTCCGCCGCCACGACGACGCCGACCAGTTCGTCGCCGGCCTCGACCTCCTGCTCGGCGGGCTCGTGCGTCAGGCGCTCGCGCGCCGTCGCGGCTGACGCAGTCCCGCCGCTGCGGCGTCGAGCACCGCGTCGGTCAGCGCCTCGAGCGCGGGGGAGCGCAGTCGCCAGCGCTGCCAGTGCAGGGCGACGTCGAGCGGACCCGCGCCCGGCAGACGGGTCAGACGCTCGCTCGCGTCCCGTTCCTGGGAGTCCGGCACCAGGCCCCAGCCGAGGCCGGCGCAGATCGCCTCCAGGAAGTCGGCGGTGCTCGGCACGCGGTGGACCACCGGTGGACGCGGGCTGGCCCGCTGCTCCAGGAGGCGGTCCTGGAGGCCGTCGAGCTCGTTGAACACGACCATCGGCATAGCGTCCCAGGCGACGCCACGCCCGCGCCGGTGACGCTCGAGCAGGGCGGGTGCCGCGACCGCGTGATAGCGCTGGACGCCCAGCGGCTGCACGGTGCAGCCCTGCACGGGGGTCGGGTCGGTGGTGACCGCGGCGAGCGCGTCGCCGCGCCGGAGCAGCTCGTGGGAGCGGGACTCGTCCTCGACGTGCAGGCGCAGGGCTACGCCGTCGGCCGGCTCGAGACTCGCGACCGCCGCGAGCACCGGGCGGAACCAGGTGGCCAGGGAGTCGGCGTTGACGCTCACGCTGAGCTCGGTGGCGCCGTGCTCGCCGTCGCCACCGGCCAGCGCGAGCTCGGCCTCGTCGGCGAGCAGGCGCAGCTGGCGTCCGAGCCGCACCAGGGGAGCGGCGGCGTCGGTGGGGCTCGCCGGCAGCGTGCGGCGCACCAGTACCTGGCCCGCGGCCGTCTCGAGCGCCCGGATGCGCTGGCTCACGGCGCTCGGGGTCAGGTGCAGGCGGCGCGCGGCGGCGTCGAAGGAGCCCTCCTCGGCGATGGCCACCAGCGTCTCGAGGTGGCTGGGGTCGAAGCGCATGCGACCCATCATGACCGACTTCAGCAGTGCTTCAGATGCATCAGGAACATTCGCTGGCCTGCATCCATCCCGAGCCCCTAGGTTCGGGCCCGTGCTCGCTGCCCTCCTCGCCGGTCTGCTCACCGGCGGCTCGCTCATCGTCGCCATCGGCGCTCAGAACGCCTACGTGCTGCGGCAGGGCGTGCTGCGTCAGCACATCGGCGCCGTCGTCGCGGTGTGCATCGTCTCCGACGCGGTCCTGATCCTCGCCGGCGTCGCCGGGATCGGCGCGATCGTGCAGCACGCCGGCTGGCTCATCGACGTCGTCACCTGGCTCGGCGTCGCCTTCCTGCTCTGGTACGCCGCCTCCTCGCTGCGCCGCGCGATGCGACCCGAGGCCCTCGAGGCGGCCACGGCGGACGGCGCGGCGTCGGTGCGCGGCGTCGTCGGCCGGGCCGTCGCGCTGACCTGGCTCAACCCCCACGTGTACCTCGACACCGTGCTGCTGATCGGCTCCATCGCCGCCACCCACCGCGAGGACGCCGGTGGTGCGGGCGCGTGGTGGTTCGGCCTCGGGGCGGCGCTGGCGAGCGTGGTGTGGTTCAGCGGCCTGGGGTTCGGCGCCCGGCTGCTCGCGCCGGTGCTCGCGCGTCCGCGCTCCTGGCAGGTGCTGGAGCTGGTGATCGCGGCGACGATGGTGGTCATCGCGGTGCGGCTGGCGCTCGGCTAGGCGTCCTGCGCCTGACCTGGCACGCGACTTGTCTGCTTGGCACGCGACATCTCGCGTGCCAAGCAGACAACTACCCGGTCAGCCGGGTAATTGACCGGCTGTCCCTCACCCCGTCACCCCGTCGACGTACACCCACCGCCCGGCCCGGCGGACGAACGAGGACCGCTCGACGAGGGCGCCGGTGCGGCCGTCGGGGGTGCGCCAGCGGGCGGTGAAGGCGACCTCGCCGTCCTCGTCGTCGGGGCCGCCGGCGACGACGTCGTCGATCGTGAGGCCGGTCCAGCGTGAGCCGTCGTCGAGGTCGAGCTCGTCGGGGCGGGTGCGGGGGTGCCAGGTGCGCAGCAGGGAGCCGGCCTCGCCGCGGGCGAAGGCGGCGTACCGCGAGCGCATGAGTTCCTCGGCGGTGGCCGCGGTGGCGGCGCCGCGGTGCAGACGTCCGCAGCAGGCGTCGTAGGGGTGGCCGGTGCCGCAGGGGCAGTCGGCTCGCAGGCTCAGAGCCAGACGCGACGCTGGCCGGGCGCCGCGCGCAGCTGTCCCCAGCTGAGTCCGCCGCCGCCGTCGCTGCGACGCCGCCGGTAGGGCAGCGCCAGCACGAGCGCCGGCGCCGCGGGGTCGCGGTGCTCGAGGAGCACCTGGATCGCGTCGCGTCCGTCGAGGTCGGAGTCGAAGGCGATCGCGACGGCGTGCAGCGCCTCGATCTGCGCGACCTCGGCGCAGTAGGCGGCCAGCACCTCCTCGCCGGACTCGGCGTCGCCGATCTCGACGGTGCGACGGGTGACCCGGCCGTCGTCGTCGGCCACGAGGCTGATCGGCCCGAGCACGCCCTCGACGCGCAGCTGCTCCTTCGCGGCGGCGAGCACCTGGTCGAGCAGCTCGTCGAGCTCGTCGGCCACCTGCGGGGAGACGGCGTCGCGCCAGGTCGTCATGGGAACACCCTCCCATGAGGACGACGACGCCCGCTCACCCGGGACGGCCGGGGGAGCGGGCGCCGGGCTCGCGGGGGCGGCGGATCAGCCCAGGGCCTCCAGAGCCGCGATCTCCTCGGTGGTGAGGCTCAGCGACGC
Organism: Nocardioides sp. B129/18; assembly: GCF_055282735.1. Lineage (NCBI taxonomy): Bacteria > Bacillati > Actinomycetota > Actinomycetes > Propionibacteriales > Nocardioidaceae > Nocardioides > Nocardioides sp. B129/18. The sequence continues at coordinate 8,998 of NZ_JBUZJI010000034.1, forward strand.
GGCGGCCACGTTGTCCTCCAGGTGCGCGACGCTGGAGGTGCCGGGGATCGGCAGCATCACCGGCGAGCGGTGCAGCAGCCAGGCCAGCGCCAGCTGGGACGGCGAGGCGTCGTGGTCACGAGCGGCCTGGGCCAGGACGCCGTCGCTCTTGGACAGCTCGCCGGTGGCCAGCGGGAACCACGGGATGAAGCCGATGCCCTCGGCCTCGCAGTAGTCCAGGAGCGGCTCGGCGTCGCGCTTGGCGAGGTTGAAGAGGTTCTGCACCGTGGCGATCTCGGCGATCTCGCGCGCCGCCCTCGTCTCCTCGACGCTGACCTCGGAGAGCCCGATGTGGGCGATCTTGCCCTCGTCCTGGAGCTCCTTGAGGGTGCCGACCTGGTCGGCCAGCGGCACGTCGGGGTCGATGCGGTGCAGCTGGAACAGCGGGATCTGCTCCAGGCCGAGCCGACGCAGCGACAGCTCGCACTGCTGGCGCAGGTAGGAGGGGCGACCGACCGGGATCCACTGCCCGGGGCCGGTGCGCGTCAGCCCGGCCTTGGTGGCGATCACGACGTCCTCGGCGTAGGGGTGCAGCGCCTCGCGCAACAGCTCCTCGGCGACGGTGGGGCCGTAGGAGTCGGCGGTGTCGAAGAAGGTGACGCCGAGCTCGACGCTGCGGCGCAGCACGCGGATCGCCTCGTCGTGATCGCGCGGCGGGCCCCACACGCCCTCGCCGGTGAGCTGCATCGTGCCGTAGCCCAGGCGGACCACCGGCAGGCTGCCGGCGATGGAGAAGGTGCCCGAGGGCGCTGCGCTGAGGTCGGTGCTGTCGGCGTCGGTGGCGGTCATGTCACATCTCCTGCTCGGAGCGGTCGCCCGCCCAGTCGGTGTGGAAGGTGCCGGGCTTGTCGACCCGCTGGTAGGTGTGGGCGCCGAAGTCGTCGCGCAGCGCCTGGATCAGCGCCGCCGGGAGCCGGTCGCGGCGCAGCCCGTCGACGTAGGACAGCGAGGAGGCGAAGGCCGGCGTCGGCACGCCCGCGGTGGCGGCTAGGGCGACCACGCGGCGCCAGGCGTCGAGCCCGTCGCGGACGACGTCGGCGAACCACGGCGCCACCAGCAGCGAGGCGGGGGTCTCCTCGGCGTAGGCCTCGCGGATGCGGTCGAGGAAGCGGGCGCGGATGATGCAGCCGCCCCGCCAGATCGTGGCCAGCTGGCCGGGGTCGATGTCCCAGTCGTGCTCGGCGGAGCCGGCGAGCACCTCGTCGAAGCCCTGCGCGTACGCCACGACCTTCGAGGCCAGTAGGGCGGCGCGGACGTCGTCGACGAAGGTGTCGGGCACCTGCGCGGAGGCGACGTCGGAGCCGAAGGCCTCCCGGACGGCCGCGCGCTGGTCGGTGTGGCCCGAGAGCGAGCGGGCGAAGGTGGCCTCCGCGATGCCGGTGACCGGGACGCCGAGGTCGAGCGCGATCTGCACCGTCCAGCGTCCGGTGCCCTTCTGCTCGGCGGCGTCGGCGACGACGTCGACGAAGGGGGAGCCCGTGGCGGCGTCGGTGTGACGCAGCACGTCGGCGGTCATCTCGATGAGGAAGGACTCCAGCTCGCCCTCGTTCCACTCCCCGAACACGTCGGCGATCGCCGACGGCTCGAGCCCGCCGAGGGTGCGCAGCAGGTCGTAGGCCTCCGCGATGAGCTGCATGTCGGCGTACTCGATGCCGTTGTGCACCATCTTCACGAAGTGACCGGCGCCGTCGGGGCCGACGTGGGCGGCGCAGGGCGTGCCGTCGACCTGCGCGGCGATCGACTCCACGACCGGGCCGAGGTTGGCGTAGGCGTGCTCGGAGCCGCCGACCATGATCGAGGGCCCGTTCAGCGCGCCCTCCTCGCCGCCGGAGACGCCCATGCCGACGAAGTGCAGGCCGCGCTCGGAGAGCGCCTGCTCGCGCCGGATGGTGTCGGCCATGTGGGCGTTGCCGGCGTCGACGACGACGTCGCCCTCGTCGAGCAGCGGCGCGAGCTCCTCGATGACGGCGTCGGTGCCCTCGCCGGCCTTGACCATGACGATGATCGTGCGCGGCTGCTCGATCGCGGCGACGAGGTCCTCGAGCGTCTCGCAGCCGATGAGCTCGCCGCCGGACGCCTTCGCGTTCTCGCCGTGCTCCTCGACCAGGCTGGTCATCTTGGCGGTGGTGCGGTTGTGCACCGCGATCGTGTGGCCGTGACCGGCGATGTTGCGGGCCAGGTTGCGGCCCATGACGGCCAGGCCGGTGAGGCCGATGGTGGCGCGGGGGGTGGCGGAGTCGCTCATGCCTCCACCCAACCCAGCGCGGGGGGCGGGCGTTCCACCCGCGCGGGTGGACGTCGGATCGGATCGGCCCGGACGCCTGCCTGCGCCCCCGACGAGTCAGCCGCAGGGGACCTTCCCGAGGATCGCCAGCCCGGCGCGATCGCCCGGCCCGAAGCCGCGCTGGCCCGCGTAGGTGGCGTTCATCAGCTCGCGCGGGTCGTCGACGTGGTCGAGCCCGACGACGTGGCCCAGCTCGTGGGTGAGGACGCCCAGCATCTGCGTGCGGCCGTCGCGCTGCAGGGCCATGCGGGCGTAGGCGTCCTGGTCGAGCACGACGCTGCCGGTCTGGAAGTGGACCCGGCCCAGCGCGGTCGGCTCCCCGGGCGTGCTGCCGGCGACGTCGCCCTCGAGACCGGTGATCTCGCTGGCCGGCGCCCAGCCGATGAGGATCGGCAGCGGACGCTGCAGCAGGGCGGTGCGACGGCGGAAGAAGTCGCGGGCGTCGGTGGTGCCGTCGTCCTCGAACCGCAGGCCCGTGGCCGCCTCGACCGACGCGATGCTCTCGCGCACCAGGCTGCGCCACTGGGGCGGGGCGCCCTGCGGGTTCACCTGGTAGCGCACGGGCCGGCAGGGGTCGTAGCCCACGGGCCTGCCGCCCTGCTCGACCAGGAAGGCGTATGAGCCGCCCCGCGGGGCGTCCGGCGCGGTGCCGAGGCGATCGGGCCCCAGACCGAGGAGCCGGCGGGCGGCGTCCATCTCGGCCCCGGGAGCGAAGGCCACCATGCTCGCCACGACCGCGAGGGCCAGCGCCAGGGGGAGGAGTGCTCCCTGGTGGCGACGGCGTCCACCGGCGCGGCCGGCACCGGCCGTGCGGGCGCGGCGCTCCCGGCGCTCCCGTCGCCGCGGTGCCCGGGCCCGTCCCGACGGAGGCGGCCAGGCGCCGAGGCCCTCGCGGCGGTCGAGGTCGTCGAGCTCGCGCATCGCGCGCTCGAGCTCGCGGGCGCGCCGCGCGCGCTCACGCGGCGTGGGCTCCTGCATCCGACCTCCCGAGGCTCGAGGGGCGATCCTCACATGCCGCGCCGACATCCGGAGGCGGTTCGCCCGGTGTTCATCGAGGGTCGGATGCGCCGGCAGGTCCAGACCATCGACCGACGTTCGGTGAGAGCCCCCTCATGCCGCCCCGGGCATGCGGTGTCCTGCGTCACCCTGAGTGAGCGACGGCCCGTGGTCGTCGCCCGGGCCGCCGGGAGGGCGGACCGGCCAGGGGAGGGAGACCCATGTCCATGAGCACCACGTGCAGCCGCACGGTCCGCACCGTCCGACGCAGCCACCGCCGCCGTCTGGCCGCCCTGGCCGGTCTGGCCGTCGTCGGCGCGCTCGCCACGCCCGTGCCGACCGCGATGGCCGCCGGCGGCGACAGCGACCACGACGGGCTGAGCAACGCCTACGAGCGCGGCCACCGCCTCGACCCGCGCGACGAGGACACCGACAACGACGGCATGGACGACGGCGACGAGGTGCGCGACGGCCGGCGCAGCACCGACCCGCGCCGGGCCGACACCGACCGCGACGGCGTCCGCGACGGTGACGAGGACGCCGACCACGACGGCATCGACAACGAGGACGAGGACGACGCCCTCGAGACCTGCGTGAACGACGACGACGATCGCGACGGCGACCACGTCGACGACGAGGACGAGAACGACGTCGGCACGCGGGCCGGCAACCCCGACTCCGACGGCGACGGCGTGCCCGACGGCGAGGAGGTCGCGCCCGGCGACGACGTCGCCAACGAGGACCTCGACGACGCCGCGGACGACCGGTGCGTGCGCGACCGCGACGGCGACGGCGAGGACGACGAGGACCACGGCGACTACCTCGGCACCATCGCCTCCTTCGACCAGACGACCGGCGTGCTTGCGGTGACCACGGAGTCGACGACGCTCACCTACGTGATCGACGCCGACACCGAGATCGGGTTCGAGGGCGCGGACGACCACGTGCGGGAGCACGGCGGACCCGGGGGCGGCGGCCACGGCGGCGGCTCCGAGGACCGTCGCGCGGCCCGCGGCGTCGTCACCGGCGGGGACCACGGCGGCGAGGGCGGGGACCACGGCGGCCACGGCGGGGAGGGCCGCGACGGCTCGGAGGAGTCCGAGGGCAGCGTCGCGGACCTGGTGCCGGGCGCGGTCGTCGCGGAGGTCAAGGTCGGCCGCGACGGCTCGGTGCGCGAGGTCGAGCTCTACGCGAGCAGCCCGGCCTGAGGCCCCCGCCGCTCAGCGCTTGATGCGCAGCGTGCCAGCGGTGCCGTCGGTGAAGTCGAACCCGGCGGTGCCGCTGCGCGACTGGTAGGAGGAGACCCCGGCCAGGTGCACCGACGTGGCCGTGGCGGTGGCCACGCAGGAGGTCGGCACGCTCACGACGTAGGTGTTGTTCGAGCGTGAGCCGCGGGCCCCGCTGCAGGAGCGGACCTTGCCGTTGATCGCGACGATGACCTTCTTCGACGGCAGGATCAGCTGCACCGAGCGGTTGCCCGAGCCGCTGAGCACGAAGCCCACGGAGTAGACCGAGCGGGAGGACGCCGCGCCCCCGGCCGTGCGGACGGTGGCGGTGATGCGGGTGCCGGCGCCCTGCAGCTCGCCCTTGAGGCTGGTGAGGTCGATCGAGGCCTTCTGCGCGGCGCTGAGCGTGCGCTGGACCTGGACGTCGCCGCGGGGGTCGGTGTCGGTGACGGTGGAGGCGCTCGTCGCGGCCTGGGCGACGACGGCCGGGGCCAGCACGAGGCCGGCGGTGACGAGGGCGGCCGCGGTGCGGCGCAGCGGAGCGAGGGACATGGGTGTTCTCCCGAGTGAAGGACGGCGGATCGACGTGACCCGAGGATCGTGACACGGCGCGCCGACATCCACGACCGAGATCCCCGTGCGACCGCCGTCGTGCGTGCTGTCGGCGCCGGCTGGCACCCTGGAGCCATGAGCACGCCCGCCGACCCCGCGATCCCCGCATCGACTCCTGGATCCACTCCTGGATCGACTCCTGCGCCGACTCCGGGGGCGAGTCCCGCGTCCGCCCTCGAGCTCGGCCTCGACACCTTCGGCGACGTCACGCTCGACGACGCCGGCGAGCGGCGTCATCCGGCCGAGGTGATCCGCGAGGTCGTCGAGCAGGGCGTGCTGGCCGAGCGCAGCGGCGTCGACGTGTTCAACATCGGCGAGCACCACCGCGACGACTACGCCGTCTCCTCCCCGGAGATCGTGCTGGCGGCCATCGCCGCGCGCACCGAGCGCATCCGGCTCGGCACGGCCGTCACGGTGCTCAGCTCCGACGACCCCGTCCGCGTCTACGAGAAGACCGCCACCCTCGACGCCGTCTCCGGGGGCCGCGCCGAGGTCACTCTGGGGCGCGGCTCCTTCACCGAGTCCTTCCCGCTGTTCGGCTTCGCCCTCGACGACTACGAGGTGCTGTTCTCCGAGAAGCTCGACCTCTTCGCGCGGCTGCGCGGCGAGGGCCCGATCTCCTGGGAGGGCACGGTGCGGCGACCGCTCGTCGAGGCGCAGGTCCACCCCAAGACCCAGCGCGGCACGGTCACGGCGTGGGTGGGCGTCGGCGGCTCCCCGGAGTCGGTCGTGCGGGCCGCGCACTACCGGTTCCCGCTGATGCTGGCCGTCATCGGCGGCGACCCCGCGCGCTTCGTCCCCTACGTCGACCTCTACCACCGCGCGCTGCGCGAGTTCGAGGCGCCGGCGCTGCCGATCGGCGTCCACGCCCCGGGGTTCGTCGCCGACACCGACGCCGAGGCCCGCGACCTGCTCTTCCCGCACTTCAAGGCCAACCGCGACCGCATCGGCCGCGAGCGCGGCTGGGGCCCGGCCACCCGCGAGCAGTTCGAGGCCGAGGCCGAGCACGGCGCGGTCTTCGTCGGCTCGCCCGAGACGGTCGCGCGGCGCATCGCCGACACCGTGCGCACCCTCGGGCTCTCGCGCTTCGACCTGAAGTACTCCAACGGCCCCATGCCGCACGCGCAGCTGTGCCGGGCCATCGAGCTCTACGGCCGCGAGGTCGCGCCGCGCGTGCGGGCCCTGCTCGCCGAGGAGCCGGCCACGGTCGGATCCGCCGCACCGGGCGCGTGAGCGCGTCGGGGGAGGTCCTCGCCTGCCACCACTTCGACGCCGGACGCTGCCGCTCCTGCAGCTGGCTGGGGACGCCGCTCGAGGTCCAGGTCGAGCGGCTCGAGCGCGAGGTGCGCGCGGCGCTGGCCGCGGTGCCGGGCGTGGACGCCGTCGTCTGGGAGCCCACCGCGTCCGGGCCGGCCGCGGGGTTCCGCAACAAGGCCAAGATGGTCGTCGCCGGCAGCGTCGACCACCCGACGCTGGGCATCCTCGACCCCGCCCAGCGCGGCGTCGACCTGCGCGACTGCGGGCTGCACGAGCCCGGGCTGCGCGACGCGCTCCCGGTGCTCGCCGAGCTCGTCACGCGAGCCCGCCTCACGCCCTACGACGTGCCGGCGCGGCGCGGCGAGCTCAAGCACCTGATCGTCACCGTCAGCCCCGACGCGCGCCTGATGGTGCGCCTCGTGCTGCGCTCCACCGAGGCGGTGCCCCGGGTGCGCGCCCAGCTGGGCTGGCTCGGCGAGCGGCTGCCGGTCGACGTCGTCTCGGTCAACCTCCAGCCCGAGCACAAGGCGGTGCTCGAGGGGCCGGAGGAGATCGTGCTCACCGAGCGCTCCGACCTGCCGATGCGGCTGACCACCCGCGCGGGCGAGCGCACGCTGCACCTGCGTCCGCAGAGCTTCTTCCAGACCAACACCGCCGTCGCCGGCGAGCTCTACGCCACCGCGGCCGGCTGGACCCGCGCCGGCGACCCGCGCACCGTCGTCGACCTCTACTGCGGCGTCGGCGGCTTCGCGCTGCATCTCGCTGATCCCGGCGCTGGCCCCGGCCGCCGGGTGCACGGCGTCGAGATCTCCGCCGAGGCGGTGCGCAGCGCGCGGCGCAGCGTCGTGGAGGCCGGGCTCGATCCCGCTCTGGTCACCTTCGACGCGGGCGACGCCGTCGTCGAGCCGTGGGAGGTCGCTCGGCCCGACCTCGTCGTCGTCAATCCGCCGCGGCGCGGACTGGGCGAGCAGCTGTGCGCCCGTCTGGAGGCCGAGGCGTCGCCGACGGTGCTCTACTCCAGCTGCAGTCCGGCCAGCCTGGCCCGCGACCTGCTGGCCCTGCCGTCCTACCGGCCGGTGCGGGCCCGGGTCTTCGACATGTTCCCGCAGACCGCCCATGCCGAGGTGCTCGTGCTCCTGGAGTGGCGCGGCTGAGCCTGGATCCCCGCCGTGCGCCCGCTCGGCGGGGGGAGCGGTTCGTCGTCCGCGGCCTGGGCCGGTTAGCCTCCTCGCGTGAGCGGCGGAGACTACTGCGAGCTGTGCGATCTGCCCTTGAGCACCTGCGTGCACGGCATGCCCAAGCCGCCGCCGGAGCCCGAGCGGCCGGCGGCGACGCGCACCCGCACCCCGCGGGTCTCGACCCCGAAGGCCAGCTCGGTGACGCGCTCGCGCACCCCCGCGGCGGCCGCGGCGCCCAAGCCGCGTCTGCGCACCCACCAGGACGACTTCAAGCCGTGGATCCTCGGCGCGCTGCAGGACGTCGGCGGCGAGCAGGAGGCCGAGCTGGTGATCGGCCTGGTCGAGGAGCGGATGGCCCACCTGCTGCTGCCCGGCGATCGTGAGCTCGGCCCGCAGGGCGAGCCGCGCTGGCGCACCGCGCTGCGGTGGGCGCGCAAGGAGCTGGCCGACGAGAACCTGCTCACCGCGCCGCGTCCCGGCGTCTGGGCCCTCACCGACCTCGGTCGCTCGGTGCCCACCGAGCTGGTGGCGCGGCCGGCCGAGGTCGACGCCGAGGCGTCCGACGGGGCGGATCAGCCCGACGCCTGACGTCGTCGGGGCCGCACTTGGCACGCGAATCGTCTGGTTGGCACGCTACATCTCGCGTGCCAACCAGACGATCACCCGGTCAGCCGGGTAGTTGACTGGCCGCCGGCTACAGCCGCGACATGACGCCCACCGACTCCGGGGCGAACCCGGGGAAGACGGCGGCGGTGGAGGCGGTGGTGCGGGTGGCGACGACCTCGGCCAGCACCGAGCGGTAGTCGGTGGTGACGGTGAGGTCGGCGTCGAGGCTGTTGGTCAGGCCCGGCCAGGAGCCGTAGTACCTCCCGCCCTTGACGCCGGCTCCGGCGAGGAACATGACGTTGCCCCAGCCGTGGTCGACGCCGAGGTTGGCGTTCTCGGCGACGCGGCGGCCGAACTCGGAGATCGTCACGAGGGTGACGCGGTCGCCGAGGGCGCCCAGGTCGGCGAAGAAGCCGGCGACGGCGGTGGCGAACTCGGCGGCGTTGGTGCGCAGCCGGCCGGAGGTCAGCGTGCCGAGGTCGGTGTGCATGTCCCAGTCGCCGTGGTCGACGGTGACCACCGAGACGTTGACACCGGCCTTGATGGTGCGCGCGACGGTGGACAGCGCCTTGCCGAGGTCGCCGGTGCCGTAGCCGGCGGTGGTGGCCGGCTGGGCGAGGGCCGCGGACAGCGGCGCGGTGGTGGCCAGGGCGGCGCGCATGCCGTCGGCCATCGCGCCGCTCTGGGCGCCCCAGATGGTGTCGAGCGAGGTGCGGCGGGCGCCGGTGCGATAGGCGGCCTCGGCGCCGAGGGTGCTCTCGAGGTTCGGCATGGCGAAGGACGACGCCGGGCCGGCCAGCGAGGTCGGGGAGATCGAGCCGATCGCGATGGCCTCGAGGGGATCGGAGCCGGCGTCGGACCCGACGAGGCGGTTGAGCCAGCCCACGCGGGCGCTGGAGCCGGGGTCGGCGTCCTCGACGGCCTCCATGGCGGCGAAGTGGCTGCGGTTGGCCACCGGGAGACCGGTGGCGTGGACGGCGGCCATCTTGCCGGCGCCCCACAGCGGCATGAGCGGGGCCAGCGAGGGGTGCAGGCCGAAGAACGGGTCGGTGGCCAGCAGGCTCGCCTTCGGGATCGCCGTCTTCGGACGGGCTGCGTAGTAGGCGGGGTCGCCGTGGGGCACCACGAGGGAGAGACCGTCGGCCGCGCCGCGCATGGAGAGCACGACGACGACCGGCGAGGTGGAGGTGGCCGCCGAGGCGGAGCCGGCCATCGTGATGACGCTGGAGCCGACCATGACGGTCGAGCCGAGCAGGGCGGCGCCCTGGAGGAAGCCGCGACGGCTGGAGGCCAGGGCGGTCATCTCGGCGCAGCAGGCGTCGGGGGTGGCGACCCGGGCGGGGGCGGAGGGACGGGACAGGAGGGGGCTCATCGCAGGGCTCCTCAGCGCTGGTAGGTGGTCGGGAGGTCGAGCAGGGCGGCGAGCAGCGCCGGGAAGCCCTTGGTGACGACGGCGTGGGTGGCGGTGATGCTGGTGGCCGGGTCGGCGATGCCGGTGGCCTGGCAGCACGCCTGCAGCGCGGTCTCCGTGGACGGCCGCTGGTGCAGGGTGCGGTGCAGGTGGTCGACGAGGTCGCGGAAGGCGATCGGCATCGTCGGCAGGAACGCCTTGACGCCGGGGAACGCCGCGGCGCTGGGGTAGGCCAGCGTCGCGAAGCGGGCGTGGGCCTTGAGCGAGGCCGACGCCCGGGCCGCACTGGCCCAGGCCGGGCCGACCTGCGGCTGGCCGTCGGGGCTGGGCCAGCTGAAGGGGATGTGCCCCTGGTCGCGGGCGCCGATCACGAGCAGGTTGGCCAGCGACGTCGCCCCGGTGGGCTTGGTGAGGTTCACCCGCAGCATGCGCAGCACCGCGACGAGGTCCTCGTGGGGGTCGCGCAGCTTCAGCCCGGCCGAGGCGGCGAACTCGTCGGAGGCCACGAGGGCCTTGAGCACCGGACGCAGATCGGTGTCGTTGTCGAGGTAGACCTGCGCGAGCCGCTCGACGAGCGCGGCCGGGGCGTCGTCGCGGACGAAGCGGACGACCAGCTTGGTGGCGATGCGGCGGGCGGTGGCGGGGTGGTGGGCCAGGTAGCGGGTCAGGCGCTCGATCGCCGGACGACCGTCGAGGGCGCTGTTGGGGTCGGTGAAGCCGAGGATCTTCACCGGGCCGACGGCGTGCGAGCCGGTGACGAAGGCCAGCAGGCCGGTGACGGCGTTGACGGTGAAGCCGGTGAGCAGGCGGGCGGTGTCCTTGACGTCGTCCTCGGTGTAGTTGCCGACGCCGACGGTGTGCAGCTCGAGGAGCTCGCGGGCGAGGTTCTCGTTGGGGTGCGCCTTGGTGGAGTTCATGGCGTTGAGGTACGTGAGCATCGCCGGGTGCACGGTGGTGGCGGTGAGGAGGTCGTCGAAGCGGCCGAGCGCCTTGGAGCGGATCAGCTCGCCGTACTGGGCGCGGAAGGGGAACGCGCCGTCGGCGGCCAGCGGCACGTGGAGGTGGTTCTCCAGGACGTCGGTGACGGCCTCGAGCACCGGCTGCGGGGAGGTGATGCGCCGCGTCAGGGTGCGGTTGACGTAGTCGTACATGACGAGGGTGCCCGAGCGGACGCCCGTGCGGTCGCGCACCCAGATGTCCAGCGGTGCGCGGTTGAGGTCGGCCCACCAGCTCGCGATGTTCGCCGCGGTGGCGTCGTAGGGCAGCGCGAGCTGGGCGTCGAACCAGGCCTTCGGTCCGCCGGCCGCGTCGACGGCGGCCACCGACGCCGGCGTCGCCCCGTAGGCGAAGCGGTTGAGCAGGTGCACGACGGGCGCGGATCCCACGGTGGTCGCGGGGTAGGTGCCGGGCGTGAAGCTCACCGCCTTCGTGGTGCCCGTCGTGCGCTTGCGGGGCAGGCGGCGGATGGCGGGGCGGTGGCGGTCGGTGGTCGAGGTGCTCATCGGTGCACTTCCTCGTCGGGGGGATCGGTGGTGCCGGGGGGTGGTGGTGCGGGTCCTGCGGATGGAGCGGGTGGAGCGGGGAGTGGTCTGTGAGACCCCAGGGGGGAGGGGCCTCACAGACCGGTCATGACGCCCACGGCCTGCGGGGTGAAGCCGGGGAAGACGGTGGCGGTGGACGCGCTGGTGCGGGTGGCGACGATCTCCGCGAGCACCGAGCGGTAGTCGGTGGTGACCTGGACGTCGGCGTCGAGGCTGTTGGTCAGGCCCGGCCAGGTGCCGTAGTACCTCCCGCCCTTGACGCCCGCGCCGGCGAGGAGCATGACGTTGCCCCAGCCGTGGTCGGTGCCGTTGCTGGCGTTCTCGGCGACGCGGCGGCCGAACTCGGAGATCGTCACGAGGGTGACGCGGGAGGCGGCCGGGCCGAGGTCGGCGAAGAAGGCGGCGATGGCGCCGGCCAGCTCGCCGGCGTTCTCGACGAAGGCGCCGCCGGCGAGGGTGCCGGCGTTGACGTGCATGTCCCAGTCGCCCTGGTCGACGGTGATCAGGCGCGCGCCGACGTCGCCCTTGATGGTGCGCGAGATCGACGACATCGCGCGACCGAGGTCGGTGTCGGGGAAGGCGGCGGCGTGGTCGGCCTGGGCCTTGGCCGGGCCGAGCTCGTCGACGGCGGTCATGGCCGAGCGGACGGCGGTGCCCATGGGGCCCTTCGCGCCGGCCCACTGCATCCGCAGGGCGCGGACGCGCTGGTGGGTCTCGTCCCAGCGGTCGTCGCCGGCGATGCGGGCGTCGTCGAGGTCGCCGAAGGACATGACGGCGGCGGGACCGTAGAGGGCGGAGGGGATGGCGCCGACCGAGACGGCGCGCAGCGGGTCGGCGCTGGTGCCGAGCACCCGGTTGAGCCAGCCGACGCGGCTGGTGGAGCCGGGGTCGGCGTCCTCGATCTCCTCCATCGCGGAGAAGTGGCTGCGGTTGGCCACGGGCAGGCCGGTGGCGTGGACGGCGGCCAGCCTCCCGGACTGCCACAGCGGCAGGAGCGGGGCCAGGGCCGGGTGGAGCCCGAAGTAGGAGTCGGCGGCGAGCAGGCTGGCCTTCGGGACGGCCAGCGTCGGCCGGGCGGCGTAGTAGGCGGGGTCGCCGTGGGGGACGACGAGGCTCAGGCCGTCGGCGGCACCCCGCAGGGACAGCACGACGACGACCTCGTCGCTGCCCTCGGCGGCGAAGGCGGGACGTGCCATGCCGACGACGGCCGAGCCGACGGTGAAGCTGAGGCCGGCGACGCCGGCGCCGCGCAGGAGCGTGCGTCGCGAGACGCCGCGGCCGGACTCGGGGCAGCCGCAGCCGGGGATGGGGGTGGAGGTCATGGCGCTCACCGCTCGTAGTGGTTCGGGTGGTCGAGGAAGGCGCCCAGCAGGCGCGGGAAGCCCCACTGGATGACCGGGTGGTTGGCGCTGATGACGGTCTCGGGGGTCACGTTCGCCGCGACGCAGCAGCTGCGCAGCAGGTCGGCGGTCGACGCGCGCCCGTGCAAGGTGCGCGAGAGGTGGTCGACGAAGACGCGGAAGGAGACCCGCGGGCGGGGCAGCCACTGCTTCGGCGTGCGCCACCCGACGTCCTTGCTGGGCCACCAGCCCCCGGCGACCTGCCAGTGGAAGTCCATGGACGCCAGTGCCCGCGCGGGCGTCGCCCAGGCCTGGCTGTCGGCGGGACGTCCGTCCGGGCGCGGCCAGTCCATGGGGCCGAGGCCGACGTTCTGGGCCTGCCAGAGCATCGCGTCGACCGCGGCGCCGTCGGTGGTGGGTCGCTTGAGGGCCGGGGCGAGCACCCGGTACGTGGCGACCACGTCCTCGCTGGGGTCGCGCAGCTTCTTGCCGGCCGAGCCGAGGAACTCCGGCGAGGCGACGAGGGTGCGCAGCATCGGCACGATGGCGGTGTCGTTGTCGAGGTAGACCTTCGCGAGCCGGTCGACCAGGGCCTGCGAGGGGGTGTCGCTGACGAAGCGCACGGCGAGCTTGCGGGCGATCCGCTCGGCGGTCGCGGGGTGACGCGCGAGGTAGGAGAGCAGGCGGCGCGTGAGGTCCTGGCCGTCGGTGGAGGCGTTGGGGTCGCTGAACCCCATCACCGTCACCGGGCCGGTCCAGTGGTGCTTGGGCTGGTAGGACGGCGCCCAGGTGTTCCACTGGTCGACGCGCCAGCCGGTGAGGATGCGGGCGGCCGCCTTGACGTCGTCCTCGGTGTAGGCGCCGATGCCGACGGTGTGCAGCTCGAGCAGCTCGCGACCGAGGTTCTCGTTGGGGTGGGACTTCGTGGAGGTGGCGTTGCCGAGGAAGAGCAGCATCGCGGGGTGCAGCACGGCGGTCTGCAGCAGCTCCTCGAAGGTGCCGAGGGCGCGCTGGCGGATCTCCTCGCCGTAGGGCACCCGCCAGAACGCGACGACGTCGCCGCCCACCGGCACGTGGAAGTGGCTCTCCCAGAACTCGGTCATGACCTCGAGCACCTGGCGCTTGGACGTGATGCGGCGCAGCAGCAGGCGTCGGCCGTAGTCGGCCATGACCTCCCAGCTGCCCTCGGTGCCGGCCTGCTGGCGAGCCCAGATCGTGGCGGCGTCGAGGTGCTGGTTGGGCCAGTAGTCGGCCTCGGCGGCCAGCTTCTCGGGGGCGTCGTAGGCGGTGGCGATCTGGCGGTCGAACCAGGCGCGGGCGCCGCCGGCCTTGAGGACGTCCTTGGTCAGGCTCGTCGTGACGCCGAAGGAGAAGCGGCTCACCAGCAGGCGGGCGCTGGTGGAGAGGATCGGGGTCGCCGGGTAGCGACCCGGGGTGTATCGGGACACGGACACCGTCCAGGTGGGGGGTTCGGGGGGATGCGGGGGACGCTCCCGAGCGGGGCGCTCGGGGGCTGATGGCGGGCTGGGGGGCACGCTCAGGAGGGGACTCGGCACCGGGGGGTGCCGACCTGAGCAGGGGGAACGAGGCCACCGTCCGATCCGTCGATCCGTGTCTGTCTGGTGCTCGACCATGACACGTTCGGGCCATCGTCATCTAGTGCGTTCGGGCCATCTCGAGATGAGGAAGTCCTCACCGACGCGGTGCGCTTCCGACACCCCGCCCCGTGTCACTACGGTGGGCGGGTCGTCCCACCCCACGCTCGGAGGAGTCCCTCATGTCCGCCACGCAGACCAACCCCTACGCGATGCCCGCCGCGGGCAGCGTCGGTCAGGTCCGGTCCACCGGCATCTGCATCCTGCTGACGATCGTCACGCTCGGCTTCTACACGCTGTACTGGTACTACAAGACCCACGCCGAGATGAAGGCCCACACCGGCCAGGGCGTCGGCGGCGGGATCGCTCTGCTCCTCGCCCTCCTCGTCGGCATCGCGATGCCCTTCGTGACGGCTGCCGAGGTCGGCGGCCTCTACGAGCGCTCGGGCCGCGAGAAGCCGGTCTCGGCCGTCACCGGCCTCTGGTACCTGCTGCTGGGCTGGTTCCTCTTCGTCGGCGCCATCGTGTGGTTCGTCAAGGTCAACGGCGCGCTCAACGACTACTGGCGCTCGCAGGGCGCCGCCTGAGCCCTCGGCTCCCGCACGGGGCGTCCCGATCTCCTCAGCGGGATCCGGGCGCCCCGTCGTCGTTCCTCGGATCGGCTCGGCGCGATCAGTCGCGCAGGTCCCACAGTCGGCGGCTGGTCGGCACGAGGTCGAGGTCGCGGTCGGCGCCGATCCGGGCGACGCTGGCCAGCATCTGCTCGAGGCGACGCCGCAGCTCGGCGTCATCGCCCCCGCTGCCGTAGAAGGCGTGCATGTCGGTGACCGCCGCGCTCGGGAAGAGCTCCTCGACGATCGCGTCGACCCGCGGCGCGTCGGGCGTCACCGGTGAGACGACGAGGTTCTGCACGTAGCCGGTGGTGGCCTGGGTGCGGATGGCGATCGGGGTGTGGTCGACCAGCCAGCGGTGCAGCCACTCCTCGTGCTCGAGCTCGGCCGGGCGACGCAGCACCGCCACGTTGGCCAGCGCGTCGGCGCGCTCGCCGTCGTAGCTCTCGGCCGGGTCGAGCCGACGTCGCTCGTCGACCAGCCAGCCCGCCACCCGGTGCGCCCGCTCGGCGAGCAGGGCGTGCACGCCGTCGTGGTCGCGCACCTCGCCCCAGATCGACACGACGGCGGTGACGGCGTCCTCGCCGGTGTGGAAGCGCATCGCCCCGGCGACGTCGGAGTCGTCGAGGTTCACCTGGACGCGCACGGCGCCGCGGTCGGCGAGCTCGGCGCGGAACGCGGGCTCGAGAAGATCGTCGGCCACGCCGTCCCACAGCAGGTGGACGGTCTTCTGCGTGCCCGCCGGCAGCCAGGTCGTCATGGCGAGGCACCGTAGTGACCGCGGTCACGTCCTGGCGGCCCCGCCCAGCCGGTGGACGCAGCCGGTGGACGCCGCGAGCCTCAGAGCACCGAGCGGTGGATCTCCACGGTGCGCGCGGCGATGGCGTCCCAGCTGAACGCGGCGATCGCGCGCTCGCGTCCGGCACGGCCCATCGCCGCGGCGCGGTCAGGGTCGGCGACCAGTCCGACGAGCGCCTCGGCGAAGTCGGCGACGTAGCGCTCGGGGTCCAGCGGCCGCCCGGTGCCGTCGTCGGCCTGCTCGATGGGCACCAGCAGACCGGTCTCGCCGGGCACGACCACCTCGGGGATGCCGCCGGTGGCGGTCGCGACGACCGCGGTCTCGCAGGCCATCGCCTCGAGGTTGACGATGCCCAGCGGCTCGTAGATCGAGGGGCAGGCGAAGACGGTGGCGGCGGTGAGCAGGGCGACGACGTCGGCGCGCGGCAGCATCTCGCCGATCCACACGACGCCCTGGCGGGTGGCGCGCAGCTCGTCGACCAGGCCGGTGACCTCGGCCTCGATCTCGGGGGTGTCCGGCGCGCCGGCGCACAGCACGATCTGCACCTCCGGCGGCAGCGCGGCGCAGGCCCGCAGGAACAGCGGCAGGCCCTTCTGGCGGGTGATCCGGCCGACGAACACCACGGAGGGACGGTCGGGGTCGACGCCGAGGGCGCGCACGCGGTCGGGCGCCGGGGTGGGCGTCCACAGCTCGGTGTCGATGCCGTTGTGCACCGTGTGCACGCGGGCGGGGTCGACGGCGGGGTAGCAGCGCAGCACGTCCGCCCGCATCGCCGCCGACACCGCGATGATCGCGGCGGCGGACTCGTAGGCGGTGCGCTCGACCCAGGAGGAGAGCCGGTAGCCGCCGCCGAGCTGCTCGGCCTTCCACGGACGCAACGGCTCCAGGGAGTGCGCGGTGACGACGTGCGGCACGTCGTGCAGCAGGCTCGCGAGGTGACCGGCGTGGTTGGCGTACCAGGTGTGGGAGTGCACGACGTCCGCGCCGGCGCAGGCCTCCGCGATCGCGAGGTCGACGCCGATCGTGCGCAGCGCCGCGTTGGCGCCGGCGAGCTCGGCCGGCTCGGCGTAGGAGGACGTGCCGGCCTCGTCGCGGGGGGCGCCGAAGGCGTGCACCCGGGCCTCGACGTCGGCCTGCGGCCCGAGGCGTCGCAGCGCCCGCACCAGCTCGGCGACGTGCACCCCCGCGCCGCCGTAGATCTCGGGCGGGTACTCCTTGGAGACGACGTCGACGCGCACGGCGTGACGGTACCGGTCGGGCGCTGCCGGGCACTACGTTGGCGCCATGAGCACCGTCGCCCGCAAGAAGGTCCTGGCCATCGTCCTGGCGGGCGGTGAGGGCAAGCGGCTGATGCCGCTCACCGCCGACCGCGCCAAGCCGGCCGTCCCCTTCGGCGGCATCTATCGGCTCATCGACTTCGCGCTCTCCAACGTCGTCAACTCCGGCTGCCTGCAGGTCGTCGTGCTGACGCAGTACAAGTCGCACAGCCTCGACCGTCACGTCACCCAGACCTGGCGGATGTCCTCGATGCTCGGCAACTACGTCACCCCCGTGCCCGCGCAGCAGCGCGTCGGCAAGCACTGGTACCTCGGCAGCGCCGACGCGATCTACCAGTCGCTCAACCTGATCCGCGACGAGCAGCCCGACATCGTCGTCGTGGTCGGCGCCGACCACGTCTACCGCATGGACTTCTCTCAGATGATCGCCCAGCACGTCGAGAGCGGCGCCGCGTGCACCGTCGCCGCGATCCGCCAGCCGATCTCCCTGGCCGACCAGTTCGGCGTCATCGACGTCGTGCCCGACGAGCCCTCGCGCATCCGGGAGTTCCTCGAGAAGCCCACCGCGCCGGTCGGCCTGCCCGACAGCCCCGGCGAGGTGCTGGCCTCGATGGGCAACTACGTCTTCGACGCCGACGCGCTCGTCGAGGCCGTCACCCGCGACGCCGACACCACCGGCTCCCAGCACGACATGGGCGGCGACATCGTCCCCTCGTTCGTGCGGCGCTCGCAGGCCGGCGTCTACGACTACAAGGACAACGTGGTGCCCGGCGCCACCGCCCGCGACCAGGGCTACTGGCGCGACGTCGGCACCATGCGCTCCTACTACGACGCCCACATGGACGTCGTCTCGCCGCTGCCGGTCTTCAACCTCTACAACTTCGACTGGCCGATCTACACCACCTACGGCCCGCAGCCGCCCTCGAAGGTCGTGCAGGGCGCTGACGGCTCGCCGTCGCGGGCCGAGGACGCCCTGCTCTCGCCGGGCACCGTCATCACCGGCGGTGCGGTCACGCGCTCGGTGCTCAGCCCGGCGGTGTGGGTCGAGACCGGCGCGCAGGTCAGCGACTCGATCCTGCTCAACGGGGTGCGCATCGGCGAGGGCGCGCAGGTGCGCAACGCGATCCTCGACAAGAACGTCGTCGTGCCGCCGGGCGCGCGCGTCGGGGTCGACGTCGAGGAGGACCTCGCCCGCGGCTTCGTCGTCCAGGACGGCCTGACGATCCTCGGCAAGGACCAGCCGTTCCCGTCCTGATCCGGCCGACCGCTCAGAGCACCCCGGCCGCCGTCGCCGCCTCGGCGTAGGCGGCGGCGAGGGAGTCGACGGTCTCGTGGGCGTTGAGCCCGCTGGGGTTCGGCACCACCCACAGCTCGGCGCCGGCCAGCAGCTCGTCCTGGCGGCCCATGACTGCCTTCGGGCGCGCGAAGGCGACGCGGTAGGCGGTGATCCCGGCCATCGCCACCACCCGCGGACGCACCCGCGCGATCGTCTCCTCCAGCTGCCGGCCGCCGGCGCGCTGCTCCTCCGCGGTGAGCTCGGAGGCCTTCGCGGTGGCGCGCCGCACCAGGTTGGTGATGCCGATCCCGCGCTCGCGCAGGTGCGCGCGGTCGTCGTCGTCCATGCCGGTGGGGGAGATCGGACGCGTGATCACCCCGCCCTTGCGCAGCGCCGGGTAGAAGCGGTTGCCGGGGTGGGCGAAGTGGGTGCCGGTGGCGGCGGTCCACAGGCCGGGGTTGATGCCGACGAACAGCAGCCGCAGCGGCGGGTCGTCGGGGCCGGGCAGCAGGTCGGGCACCTCGGCGTCGCGGAAGGACTCCAGCTCGGCGCGGGTGAAGGTGCGGGCGCTCACCCGCCCCAGCCTGCCAGGCCCTCATGCAACGCGGGGTTCGCCCCATCTGGGCATCCTTCGTGAGGGGTGCCTAGATCGGCGACCCCCGCGTCACATGCGCGTCGGGGTCCTGCGGCGGTCGTGCTCAGGCGATGCCGGCGGCCTTCTCCAGGGCGACGACCTCGGCGTCGAGGTGCGCCAGCAGCCGCTGCAGGCGCGGGACGGTGCGGCGGCAGCCGGTGAGCCCGAAGCTCAGCTGGCCGTCGTAGCTGGTGCAGGTGATGTTGAGCGCCATGCCGTGGATCGGGATCGAGAGCGGGTAGGTGCCCACCAGCCTCGCGCCGTTCCAGTAGTGGGTGGTGCGCGGGCCCGGGACGTTGCTGATGATCAGGTTGTACGGCGGACGCACGACGCCCTGCATGCGCAGCGCCGGGCCGATGATCGCGGGCGCCTGGCCCAGCGCGCTCATGGCGAGGATCTGCACCGGCGTCATCGTCGAGAGCGCCTCCTTGCCGTCCTTCATCGAGCGGTGGATGGCGGTGAGGCGGTCGGCGGCGTCCGCGCGGTCGGTGGCCAGCTGCACCATGACGGCGCCGACGGCGTTGCCGCCCTCGGCCGAGGCCACCTGCGACTGCTTGGCGTTGAGGCCCACCGGCACCATCGCCACCAGCGGCGCCTCGGGCAGCGCGTCGAGCTCGGCGAGGTAGGTGCGCATCGCGCCGCTGCACATCGCCAGGACGACGTCGTTGATCGTGGTGCCGGTGGCCTTGCCGATCGCGCGCAGCCGCTCGATGGGCCAGTCGTCGGCGGCGAAGCGACGCGCGCCGGTGATGCGCTGGTTGAAGATCGTGCGCGGGGCGTAGAGCGAGACCGCGGACGTCTCGTTGCGCGCGGCCTTGCGCAGCGTGCGCAGCAGGGCGGTGGGCAGGCCCGCCGCCTCGGCGGTGAGGCCGATCGCGCTGCGGAACGCCTCCACCGGGATGCCGGCGATCGAGCCGCCGCCGTCGTCGACCTGCGGCAGCGGGGAGCGGCGGCGCGGACGGTAGGCCCACGGCGCGGGCATCTCGCGACGCTCGGGGTCGGTGCTCAGCACGCTCTGCAGCAGGCGCATGGCGCTGACGCCGTCGACCAGCGCGTGGTGGACCTTGGTGTAGAGCGCGACGCGGCCGTCGGCCAGGCCCTCGATGACGTGGGACTCCCACAGCGGGCGCTCCCACGCCAGCCGGGTGGAGTGCAGCCGCGAGCACAGCTCGAAGAGCTCGCGGTAGCGGCCGGGCGCGGGCAGCGCGGAGTGGCGGACGTGGTGCTCGATGTCGAACTGCTCGTCGGGACGCCACACCAGCTGGCCCGCGGTGCGCAGCGAGCGGTGCGGGTGCTTGAGGAACAGCGGCGCGACCTCGTTGTCGCCGAGCATCGCCTCGTACATCTCGCGGATGTAGTCGGGTCCGGCCCCCTCGGGGCGCTCGAAGAGCTGCAGGCCGCCGACGTGCATGGGCATGGCGCGGTTCTCGGCCAGCAGGAAGGCCGAGGAGGTCGGGTCGATCGTCGGGAGCACGCGCTGCCTCTCATCTGGTGACGGGTGCCACATCTCAGCATGCATCGACTCAACGACGCTGCACCCGGGAGGTGATGGGAGGCCGGGTGTCGTGCACAGGACGTCCCCCGACGCGGCGTTCCCCAGATCGGAGGCGGGGGGCTGCGGGCAGGGGCCTGCGATTCCTAGCGTCGTGCTCGCCCCGGCGTGGTGCCGGCGGCTCCACTCCGACGCCTCGGCGTCCCTCTCGGGAGGAACCCCATGACCCACCTCGACACCCCGTCCACGCCCGACTCCGCTGACGCAGCTCCTGACGCAGCGCCTCACGCCGCTCCCGCGCGACCCGCGGCCCCGCGTCGGCGCCTGCGGCTGGCCGCCGTCGGCGGCGTGCTGGTCGGCACCGGGCTGAGCGCGGCGCTGGTCGCCGGCGTCCAGGGCGACGCCGTCGCCCGGCCCGGCGAGGCCCAGGCGCCCGCGGCGCAGATCGCCTCGGGCCCGTCGGGCACCACCATCGAGCGCGTCGGCGGCGACGCCGCCAACGGCTTCGACATCCACTACTACGACGGCACCGTCCTCTACCCGCCCACCGACTCCGAGGCCGTCGCGGAGTGCCTGGAGTACGACACCTATCCCGCCCGGGTGAAGTGCAAGGCCCAGGTGCTCACCTGGTACCGCGACCTCGAGGACATGCGCAAGGCGCTCTACTGGGCTCGGCGCCTGGCCTCCTGAGGCGGTCCGCCGGTCCCGCCCGTTCCGGCGGGGCCGGTGGGCCCGCGCGGCGGCTAGGGTCCGGTGTCGTGCCCGCGTCCCCCGTCCCGCTCGACCTCGAGGCCCGGCTCGAGGCCGCGTGGGCCCGGTCGCGGTCCTCGCTGCGGGTGCGTCTGGCGCGGCTGTCCTCGCTGCGCTGGGCGATCCTGCAGTGCGCGATCGCCGCGGGCGTGGCCTGGCTGGTCGCGCGCGAGCTGCTCGGTCACGCGCTGCCGTTCTTCGCCCCGATCGCGGCCGTCGTCAGCCTCGGCACCTCCTACGGCCAGCGGCTGCGCCGGGTCGCGGAGGTCACCGCGGGCGTGGCGATCGGCGTGCTCGTCGGCGACCTCCTCGTCTCCTGGCTCGGCACCGGCGCCTGGCAGCTCGCGCTCATCGTCGGGCTGGCGATGTCGGTGGCGCTGCTGATGGACGCCGGCACCCTGTTCGTCAACCAGGCGGCGGTGCAGTCGATCTTCGTGGTGGCGCTCGTGCCGGGCACCAGCGGCGCCTTCACCCGCTGGACCGACGCGCTGGTGGGCGGCGGCGTCGCGCTGATCGCGGCCACCGTGGTGCCCGCGGCGCCCCTGCGACGTCCCCGCGAGCAGGCGGCCGTGGTCGTGCGCACCGTCGCGCGGCTGCTGCGCGGGGCGGCCGACGTCATCGAGGACGGCGACGCCGAGCACGGCCTGGAGCTCCTGGCCGACGCCCGCTCCACCGACGTGCTCATCCGACGCCTCCAGGCGGCCGCCGACGAGGGGATGGCCGTGGTCACCTCCTCGCCGTTCCGGGTGCGGCACCGGCCCACGATCCGCCGCATGGCCGACCTCGTCGGTCCGCTCGACCGTGCCCTGCGCAGCACGCGGGTGCTGGTGCGTCAGGTGGCGGTCGCCGCCTACCACCGGCGTCCGGTGCCGGCCTCCTACGCCGCGCTGGCCCGCGATCTCGCCGACGCCGTCGACGAGGTGATCGCCGAGCTGCAGGCCGATCGGATGCCGGTGGCCGCGCGCGACGCCCTGCTGCGCGTCGGCGCGGGCAGCGGTCAGGTGGAGCGCTCGGAGGAGATGACCGCCGAGGTGGTCCTGGCCCAGATCCGCTCGGTCGTGGCCGACCTGCTGGTGCTCACCGGCATGGGTCAGCTGGAGTCCACCGACGCCCTTCCGCCGCCCCCGCGCTGACGGGGGAGCCCGGTCGGGCGGGCCGACGAGGACTCAGAGGCTCTCGCGCAGCTCGCGCACCACGGCGTCGACGACGGCCACGAGGTCGCCGTCGTGCCGCTCGGCCACCGCCCGCTGGCGCTGGTAGGAGGCGCCGCGGGCCAGCAGGTCCGGCACCGAGGCCAGCTCGGCGAGACAGCCCAGACGCGCGGCGACGGGCTCCAGGCGCACCAGCAGGTCGGCGAGGTCGTCGGTGACCAGCCGCTCGGCGTTGTCCGGCCCGGTGATGACGATGGCGTCCACGCCGTAGCGCGCGGCGCGCCACTTGTTCTCCTGCACGTGCCAGGGCGGGAGGCACACCGGCGTGCGGCCGGCGGCGAGCTCCTCGTCGAGGTGCACCACGAGGCAGTGGGTGAGCGCGACGAGGGCGGCGAGGTCGTCGAGGCGCGAGACGCCGTCGCAGATGCGGTTCTCGAGGGTGCCGAGGTGCGAGGCGGGGCGGATGTCCCAGCGGATCTCGTTGAGCTCGTCGATGACGCCGGTGGTCAGCTGGTCGGCCGCGAACCGCTCGTACTCCTCCCAGGTGCCGAACTGGAACGGCAGGCCCGCGGTGGGCAGCTGCTGGAACATCAGGGCCCGGTTGGAGGCGTAGCCGGTGTCGACGCCCGCCCACAGCGGCGAGGACGCCGAGAGCGCCTGCAGGTGCGGGTGGTAGGTGAGCAGCGCGGAGAGCAGCGGCATCACCCGCGCCCGCTCGGGGACGCCCACGTGCACATGGACGCCCCAGATCAGCATCTGCCGCCCCCACCACTGGGTGCGGTCGATCAGCTCGGCGTAGCGGACGCCGTCGCTGAGCTGCTGGGCGGTCCAGGACGCGAAGGGGTGCGTGCCGCCGCCGTAGAGGTCCAGGCCGAGGGCGTCGGCGGCGGGCAGCACGCCGGCCAGGGTGGTGCGCAGATCCGCCATCGCGGCCGGCACGTCCTCGCAGATCCCGGTGACGAGCTCGACGGTGTTGCGCAGCAGCTCCTTGTGGATGCGGCCGGGGTCGTCGAGCCGGGCCTTGGCGCGCATGAAGAGGTGGTCGGCCTCGTTGCGAAGATCACGGGTGCGGCGATCGACGAGCGCGAGCTCCCACTCCACGCCCAGCGTCGGGCGGGGCGAGCCGCGGAAGTCGATGCGCACAGGCTGAAGGGTTCCACATCGGGGGAGGGATCGGGCACCGGTTCATGGCACCCTGGCGCCGTGCTTGAGGCAAGAGAGGTCAACCAGACGATCGACCTGTGCCTGCGCATCGGGGAGGTCCTGCTCTCCTCCGGCGCGGGCGCCGCCGACGTCACCGCCACGATGCAGTCGGTCGCGCGCCACCTCGGGATGCGCAACCCCGACCTCGACGTCACCTTCACGAGCCTGTCGATGAGCTGGCAGGGCATGCCGGAGGACCAGCCGATCAGCCACTCGCGGCTGATCAAGCATCGCGACATCGACTACGCCGACCTCACGGCCGTCGACCATCTGGTGCGCGACCTCCTGGCCGATCGCGTCGACCTGCGCGAGGCCCGGGCCCGACTGGCGCGGCTGGTGTCCTCGGGGCACACGACGGCCCGCTGGAAGGTCACCGTCGGCTGGGGCGTCATGTGCGCGGGCGTGGGCATCCAGCTCGGCGGCGACGCGCTCGTCGTCGTCCTCGCGTTCGCGGCGGCCGTGATCATCGACCGCTTCCAGCTGCTCATGGCCCGGCGACGGCTCCCCGCGTTCTACCGGCAGGTCGCCGGCGGCGCGATCGCCACGGTCATCGCCGTGGCCGCAGCCGCCGCCGACCTGCGCGTCGACACCTCGCTGGTGGTCACCGCGAACATCGTCATGCTGCTGGCCGGCGTGGGCTTCATGGGCGCCCTGCAGGACGCGCTCACCGGCTTCTACGTCACCGCCGGCGCGCGCATCACCGAGGCGCTGCTGGCCACGGCCGGCATCATCGCCGGGGTCTCGGGCGGACTCTCCCTGGCCGACATCCTCGGCGTGGACGTGGGCCGGCTCGACCCGGGCGCCGTCGGCCTGAAGTCGGTGACCCTGATGGCCATCGGAGGCGCGGTCTGCGCCACGGCGTTCGGGTTCGCCACCTACGCACCGCGGCGCAGCCTGCTCGCGATCGGAGTCGTGGCCGCCGCCGCCATGGTGATCTCCCAGTCCATCGCCTCCCTCGGTCTGCGTGGGCCGTGGTCGGTGGCGCTCGCGGCCACCTTCGTCGGGTTCGTCAGCTGGACGGTGTCGGGACGTCTGCGGGTGCCGCCGCTCGTGGTCGTGGTGCCTGCGGTCGTGCCGCTGCTGCCCGGTCTGTCGATCTACCGGGGCCTGTCCCTGCTGGCCGACGACGCCGCCATCCCCTCCGAGGGCCTGCTGGCGATGGTGACGGCGGCGTCGGTGGCGATCGCGCTGGCCTCCGGCGTCATCCTCGGCGAGTACATCGCCCAGCCGCTGGGCCGCGAGGCCCGCAAGCTGGAGTCCCGCCTGGCCGGCCCGCGCCTGGTCGGGCCGATCCGCGGCGGTCGACGTCAGGGTCGCGGCGCGGAGATCGAGGCGCCGGTCGAGCAGCCGCTCGAGGAGCCTGCCGAGCCGCCGGCGTCAGTCGACGTCGCCGACGACGGGCAGCAGCTCCCGCAGTCGGGTCAGCCAGCCTGAGACGACGGCGTCGTCGAAGGGCGCCCGCCGGGCGGTGACGGCGTCCATGAGCCAGGCGGCGGTCCGCTCGGCGGCGGCCACCACCTCGGGCGGGTAGCCGTAGGCGACCTGGTGCTCGGCGAACTCGTCCTCGTCGTCGAGGTAGACCGAGCCGTCGGCGGAGCGGCGGATGACGTCGAGGTCGAGATCGACGGCCCGCAGCACGGTGCCGTCCCAGACCGGCCGGTCGGTGACGTCGACGTAGGTCTGCGCCCAGATGCCGGTGGCGTAGAGGCTGGCCAGCCAGCGTCCGCCGTCAGGGTGCGCGGCATGCGGCACGAGCAGCACGTAGTCGACGTCGGAGTCGAAGGCGGCTCCGGGGCGCGCGTGCGGGGTGCCGGCCGGGACGCCCATCCAGGTGCCGTGCTCGTCGGCGCCCAGGTAGATCCCGTCCCACTCCCAGTGCGGTCGACCGCCCCACTTGGTGATCCGTCCCTGGGTCGGCGTGCCGGGGGCCAGCGGCGGGGTGTCCATGGCCCGAGCCTAGGACGTGCGACGGCCCCGCATCCCGAGGCGGGGTGCGGGGCCGTCGTGGGGCCTTGGTGGGGCCCTGGTGGGGCCTTGGTGGGGCGTGGAGCCGGGCTCAGACCACCTTGGCCGGGAGGGTCTTCTTCGAGACCTTCGCGACGATGTCCTGGTAGCGCGAGCCGGTGAGCTTGGCGAACTGGTGCAGGGCGTGGGCGTCGAGGCCGACGAGCACGCGGGCCTGGTTCCTCTCGATGCCCTTGACGATGATCTCGGCGGCGCGGTCGGGGGTCATGCGGGCCAGCTTCTTGTCGAAGAGGCGGGCCGTGGCCTCCTTGTTCTCCTTGGCCGAGACGCGGGCGTTGCGGGCGATGGCGGTCTTGATGCCGCCGGGGTGCACCGAGGTGACGCCGACGTCGTGACCGGCGATGAGCATCTCCTCGCGGATCGCCTCGGTCATGCCGCGCACGGCGTACTTCGTGGCGTTGTAGAGGCTCTGGCCGGGGATGGAGAGCAGGCCGAAGAGCGAGGAGAGGTTGACCAGGTGGCCGTCGCCGGAGGCGATGAGGTGGGGGAGGAAGGCCTTGGTGCCGTGGACGACGCCCCAGAAGTTCACGCCGACGATCCAGTCCATGTCGCCGTACTCGAGGTCGGTGAAGTCGCCGGCCAGCGCGACGCCGGCGTTGTTGATGACGACGTTGACGCGGCCGAACTGCTCGGCGACGGCGTCGGCGTAGGCGGTGACGGCGTCGCGGTCGGAGACGTCGAGGCGGTCGCTGCGGACCTCCTTGGCCCCCGCGCCCTTGACGAGGTCGACGGTCTCGGCCAGGCCGGACTCGTCGACGTCGGAGAGCGCGAGGAGCGCGCCCTTGCCGGCGAGGTTGAGCGCCAGCGCGCGGCCAATGCCGGAGCCGGCTCCGGTGATGACGACGACCTTGTCGGCGAGGTTCTTCATGGATCTCACTCCTGCGAGGCGGTAGGTGCGGCGGGGCGGTGGGGGACGGCGACGCGCCGTCCGAGGTCGACGGTACTGGCGCTATTGAAAATTCGTCAATAGGATCGCGACGTGACCCTGCCGACCCGCACCCGCCTCACGCCCGAGCAGCGCCGACACCAGCTGCTCGACCTCGGCGTGCGGCTGCTGGCCACCCGTTCCCTCGACGAGCTGAGCATCGACATGCTCGCCGAGGAGGCCGGCATCTCGCGCGGGCTGCTCTACCACTACTTCGGCAACAAGCACGACTTCCACCGCGCGGTCGTGCGCCGGGCCGCCGACGACCTCATCGCCCAGACCAGCCCGCCCGTCGACGGCGATCCGCTGTGGCGCCTGGTCGTCTCGATCGCCGCCTACGTCGACTACGTCGACGCCAACTACGAGGGCTATCTCTCGCTGGTCAAGGGCGCGGCCGGCGGCGACGACGACCTCCGCGAGATCTACGACGAGGCGCGCGCCGCGCTCACCGACCGCGTCTTCCGCAGCGACGCCGACGGCGTCCTGGTGCCCGACACCCCGGCCGCCCGCCTGCTCGTGCGCGGCTGGGCGGCGCTGGCCGAGGAGGTCGTGCTGATGTGGAAGGCCGACCCCGCCACCACGCTGACCCGCGACGACGTCGTCGTGCTCATCTCCGACGCCCTCCCCGCGCTGGTCTCGACCGTCGCCGAGCTGCCGTTCCCGCCGTTCAGCGTCCGCGCGCTCCTGGCCGACGTCCCCTCCTGAGCCCACGCGCCCGGCCCGCGACGGCACGAGGCCCCGGACGGCCTGCGCCGTCCGGGGCCCCGC
>NZ_JBUZJI010000035.1:0-33792 GCF_055282735.1 Nocardioides sp. B129/18
TCCGTTGAAAAACAACACCACAACCACACCCCCAAAGAGGCACAGCCATGGAAAAAGAGCTGCCTGACAAACAAACCTGACATAGATCTTACGATCGCCAGAATCATTGTCGAAACCATCAACCATCCTCAAAGAGATGATCGACAGGGCATTCAAACTAATTCGTCGACTATCCAACACACTGTTGAGTTCTCAAACATCAGACGCTCTCCGCCGCGCTCCCTCTCGGGCCGCTGCCGGGGCAACCTGCAGAAACTTACCCGCTGCTCTCCGGCGAGTCAACTTGACGTTGGCCGCCTTCCTGCTGCGGTGCCGCACATGACGACTCGCGGTTCACCGGGGCTTCTCCGCCCCTGTCTCGCGGGCCGCTCTCGGCGACGAAGAGAAAGTTACACGGGGGTTGCGTGGGCACCAAATCGGGTGTGGTCGAGATGTGTTTGCGCAGGTCAGAGCGCTGCCGGTCAGCTTCGGCGACGCAAGGGCGCAGCCGGGCGGTACGGCGAGACCGTCCGGTCGCCGGTGATCCAGAAGCGCCAGGGCGTCTGCGCCGCTGCTCGGAGTCCGACGCGGGGACCGGTGCTGAGGGCCTCGGAGCGCAGACGATCGCCCAGCGTCAGCCGGATCCGACCGTCGGCGAGGTCGGTCCCGTCGTCATCGAGGTCGATGCCCAGGGCCCGCGTGAGGCGCGCCGGCCCGCGGGCGAGGTCGCGGTCCGCTGCCCCCGGACGACGAGATCGGGCGACGTCGAGACCGCCGATGATCTCGCCAGCGCGGATCAGCACCCCGGTGCCCTCTCCCTCGGGACCCGCCACCACGTTCGCGCACACGTGCATGCCGTAGGTGAAGTAGCAGTACAGCCGCCCTGCGGGGCCGAACATGCTCGCGTTCCGAGCGGTGCGACCGCGGAAGGCGTGCGAGCCAGGGTCGTCGGCTCCCCCGTAGGCCTCGACCTCGGTGATCCGCAGCGACACTCCCCCACACGACAGCACCGCGCCCAGCAGTCGCGGCGCCACCTCGGGCGCCGGACCGCTGAGCGCGGTGCGGAGGTCAGGAGAGTCGGGCACGCTCGCGCGCGACCCTCTCGTCGAGCTCACCGAGCTGCTCCCGGACACGGTCGGGCGCCGTGCCGCCCCGACCCGAGCGCGACGCGACCGACCCGGCGGCGGTGAGGACCTCGCGAACCCCCGGCGTCAGGCGCGGGTCGATCTCGGCGAACTGGGCGTCGGTGAGGGCGTCGAGCTCGATGCCGAGCTCCTCGCATCGCCGCACGCACGCGCCGGCGAGCTCGTGGGCGATCCGGAACGGGACGTTCTCGCGCACCAGCCACTCGGCGATGTCGGTGGCCAGCGAGAACCCCTGCGGCGCGAGCTCGGCGAGCCGCTCGCGATCGAACACGAGCGTGGCCGTCATGCCGGTGAAGGCCGGCAGCAGGACCTCGAGGGTGTCGACGGAGTCGAACACCGGCTCCTTGTCCTCCTGGAGGTCGCGGTTGTACGCCAGCGGGAGCGCCTTGAGCGTGGCGAGCAGTCCCGACAGGTTGCCGATCAGGCGCCCCGCCTTGCCGCGCGCGAGCTCGGCGATGTCGGGGTTCTTCTTCTGCGGCATGATGCTCGACCCCGTCGACCAGGAGTCGTGGAGGGTGACGAAGCGGAACTCCCGGGTCGCCCAGAGGATGACCTCCTCGGCCAGCCGGCTGACGTCCACGCCGATCTGGGCGGTCACGAAGGCGAACTCGGCGACGAAGTCGCGCGCGGCGGTGCCGTCGATGGAGTTGGCGGTCGACCCGCTGAAGCCGAGGTCGGCGGCCACCAGCGTCGGGTCCAGGCCCAGGCTCTGCCCGGCCAGCGCCCCGGAGCCGTAGGGCGAGTCGGCGCCGACGCGGGCGTCCCAGTCGGCGAGGCGGTCGACGTCGCGCAGCAGCGGCCACGCGTGCGCCAGCAGATGGTGGGCGAGCAACACCGGCTGCGCGTGCTGGAGGTGCGTGCGCCCCGGCATCACCGTGGGCGGCGTCGTCGCATCACCGAGGTGCTCGCGGGCCTGGCCGGCGAGGACGTCGACGAGGTCGAGCACATGGCCAGCGATGACGCGGGCGTGGTCGCGCAGGAAGACCTTGAACAGCGTCGCGATCTGGTCGTTGCGGCTGCGCCCGGCGCGCAGTCGACCGCCCACCTCGGGGCCGACCTCCTCGAGGAGCAGGCGCTCGAGAGCCCCGTGGACGTCCTCGTCGGTCGGGTCCGGACACAGCGCGCCGGAGGCGAACCGCTCCCCCAGCACGTCGAGCCCGCGGACGAGCTCGGCGTGGTCGTCGTCGGTGAGCAGCCCGGCCCGGTGCAGCGCGGCCGCGTGCGCCCTCGACCCCGCGAGGTCGTAGGGCGTCAGACGCCAGTCGAAGTGCGTCGAGCGCGAGAGCGCGTCGAGCTCCGGGCTCGGGCCGCCCGCGAACCGGCCGCCCCAGAGCTTGCCGGTGTTCGTGGTCTCCAGTGCCTCGTCCATCAGTCGGTGCCGAACTCCATGGCGGCGGCGTCGAGCGCCTCGTCGCCGGTGCCGTCGCCGAGCTGGGTGTTCTCCGCGATCCGGTTGGCGCCGCCCGGCTCGATCTCGCCGAACAGGGTGCCGTTCTCGACCAGGATCTGGCCCTGGTCGAGCGGCTGACCGGCGTAGGCCTCGAGCTTGGCGCGCGAGTCGGCGATGTCGAGGTTGCGCATGGTGAGCTGGCCGATGCGGTCCAGCGGACCGAATGCGGCGTTCTCGGTGCGCTCCATCGAGAGCTTGTCGGGGTGGTAGGAGAAGCCCTCGCCCAGCGTCGAGAGGACCGTGTAGTCCTCGCCGCGGCGCAGGCGCAGCGTCACCTCGCCGCTGACCAGCGAGGCCACCCAGCGCAGCAGGCCCTCGCGGATCATCAGCGCCTGCGGGTCGAGCCAGCGGCCCTCGTAGAGCAGCCGGCCGAGCTTGCGGCCCTCGTTGTGGTACTGCGCGACGGTGTCCTCGTTGTGGATGGCGTTGAGGAGCCGCTCATAGGCGATCCAGAGCAGCGCCATGCCCGGCGCCTCGTAGATGCCGCGCGACTTGGCCTCGATGATGCGGTTCTCGATCTGGTCGGACATGCCCAGGCCGTGACGCCCGCCGACGGCGTTGGCCTCCATGACGAGGGCGACGGGGTCGGGGAAGCGCTGACCGTTGATGGCGACCGGGCGTCCGGCCTCGAAGCGGATGCGGACGTCCTCGGCGTCGATCTGCACGGCCGGGTCCCAGAACCGCACGCCCATGATCGGCTCGACGGTCTCGAGGGAGACGTCGAGGTGCTCGAGGGTCTTGGCCTCGTGCGTGGCGCCCCAGATGTTGGCGTCGGTGGAGTAGGCCTTCTCCTGGGAGTCGCGGTAGGGCAGGTCGTGCTCGACGAGCCACTGGCTCATCTCGGCGCGGCCGCCCAGCTCGCTGACGAAGTCGGGGTCGAGCCAGGGCTTGTAGATGCGCAGGTCGGGGTTGGCGAGCAGGCCGTAGCGGTAGAACCGCTCGATGTCGTTGCCCTTGAAGGTCGAGCCGTCGCCCCAGATGTCGACGCCGTCCTCGTGCATGGCGCGCACCAGCATCGTCCCGGTGACGGCACGGCCCAGCGGCGTCGTGTTGAAGTAGGCGCGGCCGCCGGAGCGGATGTGGAAGGCGCCGCACGCGATGGCCGACAGGCCCTCCTCGACCAGCTGACGGCGGCAGTCGACCGCGCGGGCGATCTCGGCGCCGTACTGCAGCGCGCGCGCCGGGACGCCGGAGATGTCCGGCTCGTCGTACTGGCCGATGTCGGCGGTGTAGGTGCACGGGACGGCGCCCTTGTCGCGCATCCAGGCGACGGCGACGGAGGTGTCGAGTCCGCCGGAGAACGCGATGCCGACGCGCTCGCCCTGGGGCAGCGTGGTGAGGACCTTGCTCACGGATGTTCCTAACTTCGAGTCGTGGCCCGGGGGCCGGTGGGTTCGGGGGACGCCGGTCAGACCGGCGTCGCGACGTCGGGTGGGGGTTCGTGGTGGTCGGCGAGCTCGGTGAGCCGCCGGGCGAGGTCGTCGCCGCCGGCGGCGTCGCGACCGATGAGGAGGACGGTGTCGTCGCCGGCGATGGTGCCGAGCACCTCGGCGAGGTCGGCCTTGTCGAGGGCCGAGGCGAGGAACTGCGCGGCACCCGGCGGCGTGCGCAGGACGACGAGGTTGGCGCTGGCCTCCGCGGAGACCAGCAGCTCGCCCAGCAGGCGGGCCAGCCGTCCGCGGGCCGCCGCGGAGTCGACCGGGACGGCCGGACGACGATCGCCGCCCTCGCCCGGCACGGCGTACACGAGGGCGCCCGAGGCCGCGCGCACCTTGACGGCGTCGAGCTCGACGAGGTCGCGGGAGAGGGTCGCCTGGGTGACCCGCACCCCGCTCTCGGCGAGCAGGACCGCGAGCTCGCCCTGGCTGTGCACCTCATGCTGGCCCACGAGCTCGACGATGAGCTGGTGGCGGGCCTGCTTGGTGGTGGGGCGCAGTGCGAACTCCGACATCTCAGGCTCCCCGCTGCCGCTCGTCGAGCAGCCAGGCGAGCACGGCCTTCTGCACGTGGAGGCGGTTCTCGGCCTCGTCCCAGACGACGCTGCGCGGTCCGTCGAGCACCTCGGCCGCGATCTCCTTGCCGCGGTAGGCGGGCAGGCAGTGCAGCACGATGGCGTCGTCGGCGGCGTGGGCGAGCAGCTCGGCCGTGAGCGACCAGGGCCCGAAGACGGCCTCGCGCTCGGCGGCCTCGTCCTCCTTGCCCATCGAGATCCAGGTGTCGGTGACGACGACGTCGGCGCCGGCGACCGCCGCGACCGGGTCCGCGACGATCGTGGCCGAGCCACCCGTCGTCGCGCCGATGGCGTCGGCGCGGGCGAACATCGCGGCGTCGGGGACGTAGCCGTCCGGCCCGCTCAGCCGCACGTGCATCCCGGCGGTGGTGCCGGCCAGCAGCCAGGAGTTGCCCATGTTGCAGGCGGCGTCGCCGAGGAAGGCGACCGTGAGCCCGGCCAGGGTGCCCCTGTGCTCGCGGACCGTGAGCAGGTCGGCGAGCAGCTGGCACGGGTGGTAGTCGTCGGTGAGCGCGTTGACCACCGGGACGCCCGCGTGCTCGGCCATCTGCTCGAGCCGCTCCTGGGCGTAGGTGCGCCACACCACCGCCGCGACCTGGCGGCCGAGGACGTGCGCGACGTCGGAGACCGACTCGCGGACGCCGATGCCGGCGAGGGCGCCGTCGATGAGCAGCGGGTGACCGCCGAGGTCGGCGACGCCGACGCCGAAGCTGACCTGGGTGCGCAGCGTCGGCTTGTCGAAGATCAGCGCGACCGACGCCGGGCCGGCCAGCGGCTGCTGGGAGTACGGCGCGGACTTCAGCTCGGCCGCGAGGTCGAGCAGGTGCGCCTGCTCGGCGGGGCTGAGGTCGTCGTCGGCGAGGAGATGACGGGGCATGCTCACACCCCCGCCGCGTCGAGGATGCCCGGCCAGGCCGCGAGCAGCTCGGCGACGTCGTCGTCGGTGAGGACGTACGGCGGCGCCAGGCGGATGCGGCTGGGCGTGGGCGCGTTGACGATGAAGCCGGCCGCCTGAGCGGCGTCGACGACCTTCGCGGCGGTCTCGCTGACGAGGTCGAGGCCGATCAGCAGGCCGTGCCCGCGGACCTCGGTGACGCGTGCGTCGGCGGCCAGACCGGCGCGGATGCGCTCCCCCAGCTCGTCGATGCGCGCCAGGAGGCCGTCCTCCTCGATCGTCCGCAGGACGGCGAGGGCCGCGGCGCACGCGAGCGGGTTGCCGCCGAAGGTGGTGCCGTGGTTGCCGGGCTCGAACAGCTCGGCCGCGCGGCCGATGCCGATGACCGCCCCGATCGGCACGCCGCCGCCGAGGCTCTTGGCCAGGGTGACGACGTCGGGGACGACGCCCTCGGCGATCGCGGGGTGCTGGTGGGCGAACCAGGCGCCGGTGCGTCCGGTGCCGCTCTGGACCTCGTCGAACCACAGCAGCGCGCCGCGCTCCTCGGTGATCCTGCGGGCCGCGGCGAGGTAGCCCGGCGGCGCCACGACGACGCCGGCCTCGCCCTGGATGGGCTCGAGGACGACGGCCGCCGTGTGCTCGGTGACGGCGGCCGCCAGCGCGTCGGCGTCGCCGAAGGGCACGAAGGTGACCTCGCCCGGCAGCGGCTCGAAGGGCGCCCGGTAGGCCTGCTTGGAGGTGAGCGCGAGAGCGCCCATCGTCCGACCGTGGAAGGCGCCCTCGGCCGCGACGACGTGCGTGCGGCCGGTGCGGCGGGTGAGCTTGAAGGCGCCCTCGTTGGCCTCGGCGCCGGAGTTGGCGAGGAAGACCCGGCCCGGGGCGTCGAGATGACGCAGCAGGGTCTCGGCGAGCTCGACCTGCTGGGGCGTGGTGAAGAGGTTCGAGACGTGGACCAGGCTGGCGACCTGCTCCGCGACGGCCTTCGTCAGCGCGGGGTGGCCGTGGCCGAGGGAGTTGACCGCGATGCCGCCGAGGAGATCGAGGTAGGCCTTGCCGTCGGCGTCCCAGACCCGGGCGCCCTCGCCCCGGACCAGCGCGAGACGCGGGGGGCCGAAGGTGTTCATGAGCGAGGCGGAGTACCGCTCGCCGTAGGTGGGCCGGCTGGTCACTTGGCCACCGCCTTCGACCGCGCGGTGCGGATCTTGGTCTGGACGCCGGGGAGCACCTGGGTGCCGACTCCCTCGTCGGTGAAGAGCTCGAGGAGCACCGCGTGCGGCTCGCGACCGTCGACCACGGTGGCGCGCGGGACGCCACTCTGCACCGCCTGCAGGCACGCGGTCATCTTCGGCACCATGCCGGCGGCCAGCGTCGGGATGAGCTCGGCGAGCGCCTGCGGGCTGATCTCGTAGATGACGTCGTCGCTGTGGGGGAAGTCGCGGTAGAGCCCCTCGACGTCGGTGAGGACGAGGAGCTTCTCGGCGCCCAGCGCCACCGCCAGGGCGGACGCGGCGGTGTCGGCGTTGACGTTGTGCACCAGGCCGCGCTCGTCAGGAGCGACGCTGGAGACGACCGGGATGCGGCCGGCCTCGATGAGGTCCTGGACGGCCTCGGGCCGCACCTGCTTGACCTCGCCGACCAGTCCGAGGTCGACCTCCTCGCCGTCGACCACGGTGTTGGTGGGCTCGGCGGTGAACAGCCCGGCGTCCTCGCCGGAGAGGCCGACGGCCAGTGGACCGTGCTCGTTGATGAGCCCGACCAGCTCGCGCTGCACCTGGCCGACCAGCACCATCCGGACGACGTCCATGGCCTCGGGCGTGGTGACCCGCAGGCCGCCGCGGAACTCCGACTCGATGCCGAGCTTGTCGAGCATCTGGGAGATCTGCGGACCGCCGCCGTGGACCACGACGGGCTTGAAGCCCGCGAAGCGCAGGAAGGCGATGTCCTCGGCGAAGGCGCGCTTGAGGGACTCGTCGGTCATGGCGTTGCCGCCGTACTTCACCACCACGACCTTGCCGTGGTAGCGCTTGAGCCACGGCAGCGCGCCCGCGAGGACGTGGGCCTTGGCGGGGTCGGCGGGCTGGAGTTCGCTGAAGATCATGAGCTGTAGGCGCTGTTCTCGTGGACGTAGGCGTGGGTGAGGTCGTTGGTCCACACGGTGGCCCGCGCGTCCCCGGACTTGAGGTCGATCGTGACGGTGACCTCGCGCGGCGTCAGGTCGACGCGGGCGGGGTCCTCGTGCGGGGTGGAGGCCCGGCAGACCCAGACGCCGTTGATGGCGACGTCGAGGTCGGCGGGGTCGAAGACGGCGTCGGTGGTGCCGATGGAGGCCAGCACGCGCCCCCAGTTGGGGTCCTTGCCGAAGACCGCGGCCTTGAAGAGGTTGCTGCGGGCGACGCTGCGGCCGACCGCGACCGCGTCGTCCTCCGAGGCCGCGCCCAGGGTGGTGATGGCGATCTCGTGGTCGGCGCCCTCGGCGTCGGCGAGCAGCTGCATCGCCAGGTCGGTGCAGGCCTGGGTGAGCGCGGCGGTGAAGTCCTCCAGCGGCGGGGTGATGCCCGACGCGCCGCTGGCCAGCAGCGTCACGGTGTCGTTGGTGGACATGCAGCCGTCGGAGTCGAGCCGGTCGAAGGAGACCCGGGTGGCGGCGCGCAGCGCGACGTCGAGGTCCGCGGCCGGCACCACGGCGTCGGTGGTGAGGACCACCAGCATCGTGGCCAGCTGCGGCGCGAGCATCCCCGCGCCCTTGGCCATGCCGCCGATCGACCAGCCGGCGCCCTCGACGACGACCTGCTTGCTCACCGAGTCGGTGGTCATGATCGCCTCGGCGGCCTGCGTGCCGCCGTCGTCGCTGAGCCCGGAGCTCACGGCGTCGACGCCGTCGAGGAGCGACTGGCGATCGTTGGCCAGGCCGATGAGCCCGGTGGAGCAGACGACGACGTCGATCGCGCCGATGCCGAGGCGCTCGGCGACGCGCTCGGCCACCGCATGGGTGGTCTGGAAGCCGTCGGCGCCGGTGTAGCAGTTCGCGCCGCCGGAGTTGAGGACGACCGCGCGCACGACGCCGTCCTTGACGACCTCCTGGCTCCAGAGCACCGGGTTGGCCTTGCAGCGGTTGCTGGTGAAGACCGAGGCGGAGTCGTGGGTGGGGCCGTCGTTGACGACGAGGGCGAGGTCCTTCGCGCCGGTGGACTTCAGTCCGGCGGCGACGCCGTGGGCCCGGAAGCCCTGCGGGTGGGTGATGGTCATGGGAGTGCCTGTCTGTGGCGGAGTCTGCGTCAGGTGGGGCGGGGCCGGCGTCAGGGCGCCAGGCCGACCGCGCTGAGGCCCGTGGTCTCGGGGAGGCCCAGGGCCAGGTTCATGCACTGGATCGCGCCGCCGGCCGTGCCCTTCGCGAGGTTGTCCACGACGCCGACGGCGATGAGTCGTCGGGCGCGGGTGTCGACCGCGACCTGCACGTGCACGGCGTTCGAGCCGATCACCGACTGGGTCTGGGGCCACTGGCCCGCGGGCAGGACGTGCACGAACGGCTCGTCGGCGTAGGCCGCCCGGTAGGCGCCGTGGGCCTGCTCGGTGGTGAGGTCGGCGTCGACCAGCGCAGCGCTGACCGTGGCCAGGATCCCGCGCGGCGTCGGCGCGAGCACGGGCGTGAAGCTGACCCCGACCTGCTGGTCGGTGAGACCGGCCAGGTTCTGGGCGATCTCCGGGGTGTGCCGGTGGGTGGTGACGCCGTAGGCGCTGAGGTTGCCCATCACCTCGCTGCCCAGCAGGTGGGGCTTGGCGGCCTTGCCTGCCCCGCTGGTGCCGCTGGCCGCGACCACCACGACGTCGGGGGCGACGAGGCCGGCCGCGACCGCCGGGGCGATGGTCAGCGTCGAGACCGTCGGATAGCAGCCGGGGACGGCGATCCGCCGTGCGCCGACGAGCGCATCGCGCTGGCCGGGCAGCTCGGGCAGGCCGTAGGGCCAGGTGCCGGCGTGCTCGCCGCCGTAGTAGGCCGCCCACTCGCCGGCGTCCTGGAGCCGGAAGTCGGCGCCGCAGTCGATGACGACCACGTCGTCGCCCAGCTCGGCGGCCACCGCGCCGGACTGACCGTGCGGAAGCGCGAGGAAGACGACGTCGTGACCGGAGAGGACCTCGGTGGTGGTCGGCTCGAGCACGCGATCGGCCAGCGGCACCAGGTGCGGCTGCAGCGCGCCCAGCGTCTGCCCGGCGTTGGAGGCGCCCGTCAACGCGCCGATCTCGACGTCCGGGTGGCCGAGGAGCAGCCGGAGCAGCTCTCCCCCGGCGTAGCCGCTGGCGCCGGCGATGGCGATCCGCGTGGTCATGTGCATGACTATACACGTCATTGCATAGTGACGCGGGCGCAGTTTCATCGGTCAGCCGATGAAGCTTCTCGCGGGCCCGCTGCATACGGCAGGCCCGCGACCAGGTCAGAAGATCAGGTCGCCGGACTTGCGGCGGGAGCGGAGCAGGGAGAGGGCCTCGTCGAGGATCTCCTGGGCCTCCTGGTCGGAGCGGCGCTCCTTCACGTAGGCCAGGTGGGTCTTGTAGGGCTCGATCTTCGGCGCCGGCGGGGCGTTCTCGGAGTCACGACCCGCGGGGAGGCCGCACTTGGGGCAGTCCCAGGAGTCGGGCACCTGGGCCTCGACGGAGAAGGTGACGACCGAGCGGTGCTCGTTGGAGCAGAAGTAGCTCACGGCCTGCCGGGGCGCGGCCTCGCCGCGCTCGGCCTCACCCATCGGACCGGCTCCGACGCGGCTGCCGCGAATCGCATTGCCTCCACCAGCCATGGTGAGGTCTCCTCAGCGTTGTGCCCGACCGGTGGGGCCGGTCGGGTCGGGGGTTGTGGGGGTTCCCGACGCCGTCGTCGGAGGGTGCGAGGGAACGGGCGCCGTCCCCGCGGGGACGGCGCCCGATCTCTCAGTAGGCCTTGAGGAGGCCCATCGCGATCACGCAGGCGAACCAGATGATGCCGATGCCGACCGTGAGGCGGTCGAGGTTGCGCTCGGCCACCGACGAGCCGCCCAGCGAGCTGGACACACCGCCGCCGAACATGTCGGAGAGGCCTCCGCCACGACCCTTGTGCAGCAGCACGAGGAGGATCATGAGCAGACTCGCGGCGATCAGGACGATCGTGATGAGCAGTTCCACGTCGGGGATCCTATGTCACCGATCGCCCGGTCAGAGCGTCGGCATGGCGTAGAACCGGCAGATGCCGCCGAACTCGTCGGCCTGCAGGCTCGCGCCGCCCACCAGCGCACCGTCGACGTCGGGCTTCTCCATGATCCCGGCGACGTTGGCGGCCTTCACCGAGCCGCCGTAGAGGATGCGCAGCCCCGCGGCGGCCTCGGCCCCGTGGGTCTCGACGATGCGCTCGCGAATCGCGGCGCACACCTCCTGGGCGTCCTCGGGCGTGGCGACCTCGCCGGTGCCGATCGCCCAGACGGGCTCGTAGGCGACGACGAGGCCGGCGACCTGCTCGGCGGTGAAGCCCGCCAGCGAGCCGTCGACCTGCGCCAGGGTGTAGGACACGTGCTCGCCGGCCTTGCGGACCTCGAGGCCCTCGCCGACGCACACGATCGGCGTCATGCCGTCGCCGAGGGCGCGGTGGGCCTTGGCGTTGACGACCGCGTCGTCCTCGCCGTGGTACTCGCGACGCTCGGAGTGGCCGACGACGACGTAGGAGCAGCCGAGCTTGGCGAGCATCCCCGAGGAGATCTCGCCGGTGTAGGCGCCCGACTCGTGCACCGAGACGTCCTGGGCGCCGTACTTCACCGGCAGGCGGTCGCCGTCGACGAGGGTCTGCACCGAGCGCAGGTCGGTGAACGGCGGGATCACGACGACCTCGGCGAGGCCGAAGTCGTGCTTCTTGTCCTGCAGCGTCCAGGCGAGCTTCTGCACCAGGTGCACGGCCTCCTGGTGGTTGAGGTTCATCTTCCAGTTGCCCGCCATCAGCGGGGTGCGGGTGCTCATCTCGCTCAGCCCTCCAGGACCGTGATGCCCGGGAGCTCCTTGCCCTCCAGGTACTCCAGGGAGGCGCCGCCGCCGGTGGAGATGTGGCCGAAGGCCGCCTCGTCGAAGCCGAGGGTGCGGACCGCGGCGGCGGAGTCGCCACCGCCGACGACCGAGAGGCCGTCGTGGTCGCGGGTGCGCGTGAGCGCCTCCGCGACGGCCCGGGTGCCGTCGGAGAACTGCGGCACCTCGAAGACGCCCATCGGGCCGTTCCAGAACACCGTCTGCGCGTCCGCGAGCGCGGCGGCGAAGTCGGCGGCGGAGGCGGGACCGATGTCGAGGCCCAGCGCGTCGGCCGGGATCTCCGAGGCGGGGACGACCCGCGGCTGCGGGGTGCGTTCGCCGGCCGGGAACTCGGTGTCGACGACGATGTCGCCGGGCAGCAGGATCTGCACGCCCGACTCCTCCGCGCGCCGCAGGTACTCGCGGCAGACGTCGAGCTGGTCCTCCTCGAGGAGGCTCTTGCCGACCTCGTGGCCCTGGGCCTTGAGGAAGGTGAAGACCATGCCGCCGCCGATGAGCAGGCGGTCGGCCTTCTCCAGCAGGTTGTCGATGACGCCGAGCTTGTCGGAGACCTTGGAGCCGCCGAGCACGACGGCATAGGGCCGCGCCGGCTCGTCGGTGAGGCGACGCAGGACGTCGATCTCGGTGCTCACGAGGGTGCCCATGGCGTGCGGCAGCAGCTGGGCGACGTCGTAGACGCTGGCCTGCTTGCGGTGCACGACGCCGAAGCCGTCGGAGACGAACGCGTCGGCCAGCTCGGCCAGACGCCGGGCGAACTCGGCCCGCTCGGCGTCGTCCTTGCTGGTCTCGCCGGCGTTGAAGCGGACGTTCTCGAGCAGGGCGACGTCGCCGTCGGCCAGCTTCTCGACCGTCTCGTGGGCCGACTCGCCGACGGTGTCGCCGGCGAAGGCGACGTCGCGGCCGAGCAGCTCGCCCAGGCGGGAGGCGACCGGAGCCAGCGAGTAGCGCTCCTCGGGCGCGCCCTTCGGGCGACCGAGGTGCGCGACCACCACCACCCGCGCGCCCGCCTCGGCGAGCGCACGGATGGTGGGGACGCTGGCGCGGATGCGCCCGTCGTCGGTGATGCGGCCGCCGTCGAGCGGCACGTTGAGGTCGGAGCGGACCAGGACCCGCTTGCCCTGGACCTCTCCCAGACCGGCGTACTCCCCCACGGTCAGAGGGTCTCGCCGACGTAGCCGATGAGGTCGACGAGGCGGTTGGAGTAGCCCCACTCGTTGTCGTACCAGCCTGCGACCTTGACCTGGTTGCCGATGACCTTGGTCAGCGGCGCGTCGAAGACGCACGACGCGGAGTCGGTGACGATGTCGGTGGAGACGATCGGCGCGGTGGAGTACTTGAGGATCTTGCCGTCGGCCGCGGCCTTGACCGCCTCGTTGACCTCCTCGACCGAGGTCTCGCGCGAGGCCTCGAAGGAAAGGTCGGTGAGCGAGCCGGTCGGGGTGGGGACCCGCAGGGCGTAGCCGTCGAGCTTGCCCTTGAGCTCGGGGAGCACCAGGCCGATGGCCTTCGCCGCACCGGTGGAGGTGGGGACGATGTTCAGGGCGGCGGCGCGGGCCCGACGCAGGTCCTTATGGATGTTGTCCTGCAGGTTCTGGTCGGCGGTGTAGGCGTGGATGGTGGTCATCAGGCCCTTGTTGATGCCGATGGCGTTGTTGAGCGCCTTGGCCATCGGCCCCAGGCAGTTGGTGGTGCACGACGCGTTGGAGATGACGGTGTGGGCCGTCGGGTCGTACTGGGTGTGGTTGACGCCCATGACGACGGTGATGTCCTCGTTGGAGGCCGGCGCGGAGATGATGACCTTCTTCGCACCGGCGTCGACGTGGGCCTTGGCCTTGGTCGCGTCGGTGAAGAAGCCGGTGGACTCGACGACGACGTCGACGCCGAGGTCGCCCCAGGCCAGGTTGCCGGGCTCGCGCTCGGAGGTGACCTTGATGGTGCGGCCGTCGACGACGATGGCGTCGTCGGTGGCCTCGACCTCGGAGCCGAGGCGGCCCAGGATGGAGTCGTACTTGAGCAGGTGCGCGAGCACCTGGTTGTCGGTGAGGTCGTTGATGCCCACGATCTCGACGTCGGCGCCCGAGGCGGCGACCGCCCGGAAGAAGTTGCGGCCGATCCGACCGAAGCCGTTGATGCCTACACGAACGGTCACTGCTGCTCCTGCTCTTTCCCCGCGGCGGGGGCTCGGGTCACTTCCGCGGTGACCCTATCGCCTCGGACGGGTGCGCCCGGGGCGGTGTCCCGACGTACGTGCGGGTAACCCTGGTCACGCCGACGAGCCGTCCTGCGACGGCGCGGCCTCGGCGCTGGGGCGAAGCCGGATCTAGGCGTCGTCGCCGAGCAGGTCGGGGGTCAGGGACGCCTCGGTGTCCGGGATGCCGAGGTCCTCGGCCCGCTTGTCGGCCATGGCGAGGAGCCGGCGGATGCGCCCGGCGATGGCGTCCTTGGTGAGCACGGGGTCATGGAGCTGGCCGAGCTCCTCGAGGCTGGCCTGCTTGTGCTCCAGGCGCAGGGCGCCGGCCATCTTGAGGTGGTCGGGGACCTCCTCGCCGAGGATCTCCATCGCCCGCTCGACCCGGGCGCCGGCGGCGACGGCCGCGCGCGCCGACCGGCGCAGGTTGGCGTCGTCGAAGTTGGCCAGGCGGTTGGCGGTGGCGCGGACCTCGCGGCGCATCCG
Organism: Nocardioides sp. B129/18; assembly: GCF_055282735.1. Taxonomy (NCBI): domain Bacteria; kingdom Bacillati; phylum Actinomycetota; class Actinomycetes; order Propionibacteriales; family Nocardioidaceae; genus Nocardioides; species Nocardioides sp. B129/18. The sequence goes on from NZ_JBUZJI010000035.1 coordinate 14,191, forward strand.
GCGCTCCTCCCACGCCAGCAGCGACTCGTGGGCGCCCAGGCGCGTGAGCAGCTGGCCGATGGCGTCGCCGTCGCGGATGACGACGCGGTCGACGCCGCGCACCTCGCGCGCCTTGGCCTGGATGCCGAGGCGGCGGGCGACGCCGACCAGGGCGAGCGCGGCCTCGGGGCCCGGGCAGGTGACCTCCAGCGAGGAGGACCGGCCGGGCTCGGTGAGCGAGCCGTGCGCGAGGAAGGCGCCGCGCCAGGCGGCGACGGCATCGCACGCGCCGCCGGTGACGACCGCCGGCGGGAGGCCGCGGACGGGGCGCCCGCGCTGGTCGAGGAGGCCGGTCTGACGCGCGAGCGACTCGCCGTCCTTGACGACGCGGACGACGTAGCGGGTGCCGCGGCGCAGGCCGTTGCCCTGGACCATCACGACCTGGGACTCGTGGCCGTAGACCTCCGCGATGTCCTTGCGCAGACGACGGGCGGCGGCGCCGGTGTCGAGGTCGGCCTCGACGACGATGCGGCCGCTCTGGATGTGCAGCCCGCCGGCGAAGCGGAGCATGGAGGCGACCTCGGCCTTGCGACAGCAGGGCTTGGTCACCTGGGTGCTCGACAGCTCCGCCTTCACCTGTGCCGTCATCGCCATGGGCCGATCCTCACACACGCGTCAATCACCCTCCGAACCGCCTCGGGAGCCCTCCGACGGCGTGTGACGCAGGTCAGTCGGCGTCGGTGAGGAGCCGCTCGAGGACGTCGGCGAGCCGCTGCGGATCGTGGCGCGCGGTGCCGTCGCCGAGGGCGACGTCGCCGAGCACCAGCCGGGCTCCGAGGGCCTTGACGGTCTGCTCGAGCTCGGCCTCGTGACCGGCCACCGAGGCGGTGTCGGCGACGACGGCGTCGATCTGGAGGTCGGGGGCGTGCTCGGCCAGGACGGCGAGGTGGTCTGAGGGCCCGAAGCCGTGGGTCTCCCCCGCCTGCTCCTCCAGGTTGAGGACGACGGCCACCCGCGCCGAGGTCGTGACCAGCGCCGTGCGCAGCGCCGGGACCATCAGGTGCGGGATGACCGAGGTGAACCAGGAGCCCGGGCCGAGGACCACCCAGTCGGCGGACTCGACGGCGGCCAGCGCCTCGGGGCACGGCTCGGGATCGGCCGGGTCGAGCTCGATGCCGGCGATGACGCCCTCGGTGCGGGCCACCTGCACCTGCCCCCGCACGGTGGTCAGGCCGTCGGGATCGGCGGGGTCGGCGCCACGGACCTGGGCGGTGATGTCCATCGGGCTCAGCGCCATCGGCAGCACGCGCCCCGCGGCACCGAGGAGGCGGCCGACGAGGTCGAGGCCCCGGACGTGGTCGCCCATCTGCTCCCACAGGGCGACGATGAGGAGGTTGCCGACGACGTGGCCGTTCATCTCGCCGTCGCCGGCGAAGCGGTGCTGGAGCACCCCGGCCCAGGTGTCGCCCCAGTCGTCGGTGCGGCACAGCGCGGCCAGCGCCATCCGCAGGTCGCCGGGCGGCAGGACGCCGAACTCGCCGCGCAGGCGGCCCGACGAGCCGCCGTTGTCGGCGACGGTGACCACGGCGGTGAGGTCGTCGACGACGAGGCGGTGCACGAGCTCGCGCAGCGCCCGCAGGCTCGCGGACAGGCCGTGCCCGCCGCCGAAGGCGACCACCGACTGCGCCCGCCCGTCCACGCGGACGTCGGGCACCGGGACCGCCACGCTCACTCCCGCCCGAGGTCGCGGTGCGTGGGGGTGGCCTCGTGCCCGAGATCGCGCAGGCGACGGGCGATCTCCTCGGTCATCGCGACGCTGCGGTGCTTGCCGCCGGTGCAGCCGATGGCCACGCGCATGAAGCGCTTGCCCTCGCGCAGGTAGCCGCCGGCGACGCCGTGCAGCACCGGGACGTAGCCGTCGAGGAACTCCTCGGCGCCGTCGCGGGAGAGGACGTACTCGGAGACCTCGGGATCGCGTCCGGTGTTCGGGCGCAGCTCGGGGATCCAGTGCGGGTTGGGCAGGAAGCGCATGTCGGCGACGAAGTCGGCGTCGACCGGGATGCCGTACTTGAAGCCGAAGCTGACGACGCGGATGCGCAGCGCGGTGGAGTCGGGCGAGCCGAAGGACTCCGCGATGCGCTTGGTGAGCTGGTGGACGTTGAGCGAGGTGGTGTCGATGACGAGGTCGGCGTCGCCGCGGAGGTCGGCGAGGACCTCGCGCTCGCGCTGCAGGCCGTCGAGCAGGCGACCGGAGCCCTGGAGCGGGTGGGGCCGGCGGGCGGCCTCCTGGCGGCGCACCAGGACGTCGTCGGAGGCCTCGAGGAAGACCAGGGTGGCGTCGCGGCCGGTGGCGCCCTGGGCGAGGTTGGCCTGCAGGGAGCCGAAGAACGAGCCCGAGCGGACGTCGACGACCACGGCGATCGGCTGGGCCACGCCACGGCTCTCGTCGACGAGCCGCACGACGTCGCGCAGCAGGCTCGGCGGGAGGTTGTCGACGACGTAGTAGCCGAGGTCCTCCAGCTCCTTCGCGGCGGTGCTGCGGCCGGCGCCGGTCATGCCGGTGACGACGACCAGGGGGCCGGGGGCCTGTCCGTGCTCGCTCATGACTCCTCGATCTCGCCGGTGGCGGTGTTGACGGCGACAGTCTGACGCTTCGCCGACGCCGCGGCGACGGCGTCCTTGATGGCGACCGCGGTGCGCTCGCCGATGCCGGGCACCTGGGTGAGCTCCTCGACGCTGGCCTCGCGCAGGCGCTTGAGCGAGCCGAAGTGCTTGAGCAGGGTGCGCCGGCGCACCTCGCCGAGCCCCGGGACGTCGTCGAGGGTGCTCTCGACCATCGTGCGGCTGCGGCGCGAGCGGTGGTGGCTGATCGCGAAGCGGTGGGCCTCGTCGCGCACCCGCTGGAGGAGGTAGAGGCCCTCGGAGGTGCGCGGCAGGATGACGGGGTCCTCCTCGCCGGGCAGCCAGACCTCCTCGAGGCGCTTGGCCAGGCCGCAGATCGGGACGTCGTCGATGCCGAGCTCGTCGAGCGCCCGCTGGGCGGCCGCGACCTGGGGCGGTCCGCCGTCGACGACGACGAGGCCGGGGACGTAGGCGAACTTGCGCGGGCGGCCGGTCTCGGGATCGACGAGCATGGGGCCGGAGTCGCCCTCGACGGTGGTGGAGCGGGCCTGCTCGTCGAGGAGCCGCTTGAAGCGCCGGGTGATGACCTCGTGCATGGACGCGACGTCGTTCTGCCCGTCGACGCCCTTGATGACGAACCGGCGGTACTCGCTCTTGCGGGCCAGGCCGTCCTCGAAGACGACCATCGAGGCCACGACCTCGGTGCCCTGCAGATTGGAGACGTCGTAGCACTCGATGCGCAGCGGCGCCTCGTCGAGCTCGAGGGCCTCCTGGATCTCCTCCAGGGCCTTGCTGCGGGTGGTGAGGTCGCTGGCGCGCTTGGTCTTGTGCAGCGCGAGGGACTGGGCGGCGTTCTGCGCGACCGTCTCCTGCAGGGTGCGCTTGTCGCCGCGCTGGGGCACCCGGATCTGCACCTTCGCGCCGCGGAGGTCGGAGAGCAGCGACTCCAGCGTCGCGGCCTCGGGCGGCAGGGCCGGGACGAGGATCTCGCGCGGGATGGAGTCGGACTCCGCGGAGTAGAGCTGCAGCAGGAAGTGCTCGACGAGCTCGGCGGTCTCGCCCTCCTCGACGCGGTCGGCGACCCAGCCGCGCTGGCCGCGGATGCGGCCGCCGCGGACGTAGAACACCTGCACGGCGACCTCGAGGGGGTCCTCCGCGACGGCGATGACGTCGGCGTCGGCGCCGTCGCCGAGGACGACGGCCTGCTTCTCCAGCGCGCGGTTGAGGGCGCCGAGGTCGTCGCGCAGGCGGGCGGCCTTCTCGAAGTCGAGGGCGTCGGAGGCGGCGTACATCTGCTGCTCGATGCGGCGGATGAACGGGCGGGTCTGGCCGCCCATGAAGTCGCAGAAGTCGTCGACGATGGCCCGGTGCTGCTCGGCGTCGACCGAGCCGACGCAGGGCGCGGAGCACTTGTCGATGTAGCCGAGCAGGCACGGCCGTCCGACCTGCTGGGAGCGCTTGAAGACGCCGGCGCTGCACGAGCGCATCGGGAAGACCCGGAGCAGGATGTCGACGGTCTCGCGGATCGCCCAGGCATGGCTGTAGGGGCCGAAGTAGCGGGTGCCCTTGCGCTTGGCGCCGCGGCCGACCATCACCCGCGGGAACTCCTCGCCCACCGTGACCGCCAGCCAGGGGTAGGACTTGTCGTCGCGGTACTTGACGTTGAAGCGGGGATCGAACTCCTTGATCCAGGAGTACTCCAGCTGGAGCGCCTCGACCTCGGTGTTGACGACCGTCCACTCGACGCTGGCCGCGGTGTGGACCATCGTCTCGGTGCGCGGATGGAGGTGGGCGACGTCCTGGAAGTAGGAGGAGAGCCGGGCGCGCAGGCTCTTGGCCTTGCCGACGTAGATGACCCGACCGCGGGAGTCCCGGAACCGGTAGACGCCGGGACGGGTCGGGATCGACCCCGGTTCGGGGCGGTACGGGACGGACACGTCCTCACCCTACGGACGTCCGCCGACAACCCCGCGCAGGGGCCGTCGACGGGCGGCGCCGTCGGCTCGGTCGTCGGCTCGGTCGTCGGCTCGGTCGTCGGCTCTGCTCAGGACACCGTGATGGTGGTGCCGGACACGCTGACCTTCTTGCTGGCCAGCGGGCTGCTGGCCGGGCCCTGGGTCGGCGAGCCGTCCTCGATGGAGAACTGCGAGCCGTGGCAGGGGCAGATGATCTTGCCGTCCTCGACCTTCGACACCGGGCACCCGGTGTGGGTGCACGTGGTGGAGAAGGCCTTGAACTCGCCCTCCGTCGGCTGGGTGACGACGACCGAGTCGTCGCTGTAGATCGTGCCGCCGCCGACCTCGATGTCGGAGGTCGAGAAGGTGCCTCCCGAGCTGCCCGAGTCGCCCGATCCGGAGCCGGAGGCCCCGCTGGAGTCGGAGTCGGAGCCGCAGGCGGCGAGCACGGGCAGGGCGACGCCGATGCCGGCGGCGCCGGTGAGGGCGCGACGGCGGCTGAGCGGCGTGGGCTGGGGGTTCGACGGGGTCACGTCTTCTCCTCTCGTCCAGGGCCGATCAGCCCCGAGTGGTTGAAAGTTGACGCTACCGGGGCGGCCGCTCCGATCCGAGCCCCTCGGGATGAGAGTTCACTGTGAATGCCCGGGACGGGATCCTCAGGTGGCCGTCCTCGTCGCCGCGGTCTTCTTCGCCGCGGTCTTCTTCGCCGCGGTCTTCTTCGCTGCGGCCTTCTTCGCCGCGGTCTTCTTGGCGGCGGCCTTCTTCGTGGCGGCCTTGGTGGCGGCGGCCTTCTTGGCCTCCGCCGCCTCGGCGGCCCGCGCCGCGGCACGGGCGTTGGCGGACTGGCTGGCGGTCTGACGACGGGTGCCGCGCACGGCCGCGGGGGCGCTCTCGGCCGGGAGGAGGCCCGTCGGCTGGCTGGCCTCGCGGCCCTCGAGGAGCGGCTTGAGGAAGCGGCCGGTGTGGCTGGCGGCGACCTCGGCGATGGCCTCGGGGGTGCCCTCCGCGACCACCATGCCGCCGCCGGAGCCGCCCTCGGGACCCATGTCGACGATCCAGTCGGCGGTCTTGATGACGTCGAGGTTGTGCTCGATGACCAGCACGGTGTTGCCCTGGTCGACCAGGCGGCCGAGCACGAGGAGCAGCTTGCGGATGTCCTCGAAGTGCAGGCCGGTGGTGGGCTCGTCGAGGACGTAGACCGTGCGGCCGGTGGAGCGCTTCTGCAGCTCGGCGGCGAGCTTGACGCGCTGCGCCTCGCCGCCGGAGAGCGTGGTGGCCGGCTGGCCGAGCCGGACGTAGCCGAGACCGACCTCGACGAGGGTCTTGAGGTGACGCGCGATGGCCGGCACGGCGGCGAAGAAGTCGACGGCCTCCTCGATCGGCATGTCGAGGACCTCGGCGATGGTCTTGCCCTTGTAGTGCACCTCGAGGGTCTCGCGGTTGTAGCGCGCCCCGTGGCAGACCTCGCAGGGGACGTAGACGTCCGGGAGGAAGTTCATCTCGATCTTGATGGTGCCGTCGCCGGCGCACGCCTCGCAGCGGCCGCCCTTGACGTTAAAGGAGAACCGGCCCTGGAGGTAGCCGCGCATCTTCGCCTCGGGGGTGGCGGCGAAGAGCTTGCGGACGTGGTCGAAGACGCCGGTGTAGGTGGCCGGGTTCGAGCGCGGGGTGCGACCGATCGGCGACTGGTCGACGTGGATGACCTTGTCGACGTGCTCGAGGCCGGTGATGGCCCGATGGCGGCCGGGCAGGGTGCGGGCGTTGTAGAGCTGCTTGGCCAGCGAGGTGTAGAGGATGTCATTGACGAGCGTCGACTTGCCGGAGCCCGACACGCCTGTGACGGCGACGAAGACGCCCAGCGGGAAGGAGACGTCGACGTCGCGCAGGTTGTGCTCGCGGGCCCCGAGCACGGTGAGCTCGCGGGCCTTCGTGCGAGGGCGACGGATCTCGGGGACCGGGATCTCGCGGCGGCCCGAGAGGTACTGGCCGGTGAGGGACTCGGGGTGCTCGTAGAGCTCCTTGACCGGGCCGCTGTGCACGACGTTGCCGCCGTGCTCGCCCGCACCCGGACCGATGTCGACGACCCAGTCGGCGACGCGGATGGTGTCCTCGTCGTGCTCGACGACGATGAGGGTGTTGCCGAGCTCCTTGAGGCGCACGAGGGTCTCGATGAGGCGCTGGTTGTCGCGCTGGTGGAGGCCGATCGACGGCTCGTCGAGGACGTAGAGGACGCCGACGAGACCGGCGCCGATCTGGGTGGCCAGGCGGATGCGCTGCGCCTCGCCGCCCGACAGCGAGCCGGACGGGCGATCGAGGGAGAGGTAGTCGAGACCGACGTCGAGGAGGAACTGCAGGCGCTCCTGGATCTCCTTGAGGACGCGCTCGGCGATCTGGCGCTCGCGCTCGGAGAGCTCGAGGGTGCGCAGGTAGGCGGCGGTCTCGCTCAGCGGCCGCGAGCAGAGCTCGAAGATGTTGAGCCCGCCCTCGTCCTTGGGGCCGAGGGTGACGGCCAGCGAGACCGGCTTGAGGCGGCTGCCGCGGCACGTCGGGCAGGGCACCTCGCGCATGAAGCCCTCGAAGCGCTCGCGGCTGGTGTCGGACTCGGCCTCGCGGTGGCGGCGCTCGACGTAGGAGCGCACGCCCTCGAAGTCGGCGTAGTAGGCGCGCTCGCGGCCGTAGCGGTTGCGGGTGACGACGTGGACCCGGCTGGAGTGGCCGTCGAGGATGGAGCGCTGCGCACGGGCGGGGAGGTCCTCCCACGGCGTGTTGAGGTCGAAGCCGAGCTCCTCGCCGAGCGCGCCGAGCAGGCGCAGGAAGTAGTCGGCGATGTGGGCGTGGCTCCACGGCGCGATCGCGCCCTCGCCGAGGGTCGCGGCGGGGTTCGGGACGACGAGCTCGGCGTCGACCTCCATGCGGGTGCCGAGGCCGCTGCAGGCCGGGCAGGCACCGAAGGGGCTGTTGAAGGAGAACGAGCGCGGCTCGAGGTCGTCGGTGTCGATGGGGTGGTCGTTGGGGCAGGCCATCCGCTCGCTGAACCGCAGCTCGCGGCCGGGGTCGTCCTCGGCGAGGTCGACGAAGTCGACGACGATGAGGCCGCCGGCCAGGCCGAGGGCGGTCTCGACGGAGTCGGTGAGCCGGCGCTTGGCCGACTCCTTGACCGCCAGGCGGTCGACGACGACCTCGATGGTGTGCTTGCGCTGCTTGTCGAGCGCGGGCGGGTCGTCGAGGGTGTGGGTCTCGCCGTCGATGCGGGCGCGGGAGTAGCCCTGGCTCTGCAGCTGGCGGAGGAGGTCGACGTACTCGCCCTTGCGACCGCGGATGACCGGCGCGAGCACCTGGAAGCGGCGGCCCTCCTCCAGCGCGAGGAGGCGGTCGACGATCTGCTGCGGCGTCTGCCGCTCGATCGGGGCTCCGCAGGTGGGGCAGTGCGGACGGCCCGCGCGGGCGTAGAGCAGACGCAGGTAGTCGTAGACCTCGGTGATGGTGCCGACCGTCGAGCGCGGGTTGCGCGAGGTGGACTTCTGGTCGATCGAGACCGCCGGGCTCAGGCCCTCGATGAAGTCGACGTCGGGCTTGTCCATCTGGCCGAGGAACTGGCGGGCGTAGGCCGAGAGCGACTCGACGTAGCGCCGCTGGCCCTCGGCGAAGATGGTGTCGAAGGCCAGCGAGGACTTGCCCGAGCCCGAGAGGCCGGTGAAGACGATGAGGGAGTCGCGCGGCAGATCGAGCGAGACGTCGCGGAGGTTGTGCTCGCGCGCGCCACGGATGATCAGCTGGTCTGCCACAGGGTTCGTCCTCGGGGTCGTCGGTGCGGAGGGCCCCGCCGTGCACGGGAGGGCTACGTCGAACAGGTGTTCGTCATCCTAGGGGAGGTCGGAGGCCAGGCTGCCACGGACCACCGACAACGCTACGGTGGCGAGGTGAGCGCCTCGGAGTCCGCGTCCGTGCCCGAGCCGGGCGCGGGACCCCTGGCCGCGTCGGCGCAACGCCTCGCGGCCACGCTGGATTCCCTCGACGCCGCCGCCTGGACGGCCCCGAGCCTGCTCCCGGGCTGGAGCCGGGGGGCCGTCGTCGCCCACCTGGCGCTCAACGCCGAGGCGTTCGTGCGGGTGCTGAGCGGCGCCCGCGACGGCGTCCCCGCCCCGATGTACGCCTCGTCCGGGGCCCGCGACGCCGACATCGCCGCGCTCGCCACCGCGTCCGCCACGGACGTCCGCGGGCGCCTCGAGGACGCCGAGGCCGCGGTGCTCGCACTGCTGCCCACCCTCCCGGACGAGGTCTGGGGCGGCGTCTTCCCCCGCTCCCCCGGCGAGGCGGACCGCCCGACGCGCGGCGTCCCGACGATGCGTTGGCGCGAGCTCGAGATCCACCACGCCGATCTCGGCTGCGCCTACGGGCCGGCGTCGTGGCCGGAGGCCTTCGTCCTCGACCTCCTCGAGGCCCGGCTGGCCGACGGCGTCCCGGCGACGCTCGTGGCCACCGACCTCGACCGCACCTGGACGAGCGAGGGCCTGACGACGGTGCGCGGCACCGCGGCCGACCTCGCGTGGTGGCTGACCGGCCGCCCGCCCTCCCCCAGCCTGGTCGCCGACGGCGGCCCCCTACCCGAGATCGGAGCATGGTGAGCACCTACACCGGAGACGTCGAGGTGGGCGGCGCGCCCGCCGTCCGCGAGCTCGACGGCCTGACCATCACGAAGGTCGCCGTCGACGAGAAGATGGCCAACAACTGCTACCTGCTGCGGTGCACGCGCACCGGCGAGCAGCTGCTCGTCGACGCCGCGGACTCCCCCGAGACCCTGCTGCCGCTTATCGGCGACGTGGGCCTGGTCGGCGTCGTCACCACCCACCAGCACTGGGACCACCACCGCGCGCTGGCCGCTGTCGTCGAGGCCACCGGCGCCCCGGTGATCGCCGGCGCTCCGGACGCCGCGGCCATCACCGAGCAGACGGGCGTCGAGGTCACCCGCACCGTCGGCGACGGCGACGTCGTGCGGGTCGGCGAGGCCGAGCTGGAGGTCACCGCGATCGCGGGGCACACGCCCGGCTCGGTGACGCTCACCTACCGCGATCCCGCCGGCCACCCGCACCTGTTCACCGGCGACACCCTCTTCCCCGGCGGCGTCGGTGCGACGTTCGGGAACGCCGAGGCGTTCGTCGAGCTGATCCGCGAGGTCGAGACGAAGCTCTTCGGCACGCTCCCCGACGACACCTGGTTCTACCCCGGCCACGGCGGCGACGGAGTCCTCGGCGAGCAGCGCCCGCACCTGCCGGAGTGGCACGAGCGCGGCTGGTAGCCGGCACCCGCCTGAACGCGGCGGGACGCGGACCCGGGCGGGAGCACCCGGGTCCGCGTCACCAGCGGGGGGAGGGAGAGATCAGGCGTGCCCGCGGCGGGGCGCGTCGAGCTCGGGGGTGCACAGCGAGGGTGCGAGGCCCTGGACGCCGGCGAGCACCGCGGGAGCGGTGAGATCGGGGCAGCGGCCGCGCATCAGCGCGGTGGCCAGCTCGGCGGTGGTCAGGCCGCCGACGACGGCGACGGCGAGCGCGCGGGCGCCGAAGCGCTCGGCCCAGGCCCACAGGAACACCGGGTCGACGAGGCGTCGCTCGGCGGCGTCGAGCACGAGGGCGACGTCACGGGGCTCGAGGCCCTCGGCCCGCAGGCGGGCGGCGACGTCGGAGGTGCGCACGGACCGGGGATCCCGGACTGCGGGAGCCGCCTGCGCCCCACGGCGCCGACGGGTCGCGGCCTGCGCCGCGGTCGGCCGGGCGGCCATCAGCGCCACCGTCACGACGACGCCCAGCGCCGACGCCATCGCCGACGCCACCGTCAGGACGTCCTGTCCCATCATGTCCATCGCAGCCCTCCCTGGTGCTCCCACGGAGGTCAACGGGACGGGACGGACCTCGTCACGGTCGGGATCGGGCTGTCTGGACCGGTCTGGACCGGTGCGGTCCGACGCATGTCCCGACGTCAGGAGTAGGTGGCCTCCACGTCCTCGCCCACCGGCACGGACTGGCAGGCCAGCCGGATGCCGTCGGCGAGGTCGTCGTCGTCGAGGACGTCGTTGTGGAGCATCCGCACCTCGCCGGAGATCAGGCGCACGGCGCAGGCCGAGCACTCGCCCTCGCGGCAGGAGTAGGGCGCCTTGACGCCCTTGGCCTCGAGGTGGTCGAGCATGGTCGTGCCCGGCTCCCAGTCGGTGAAGGCGTGGGTGCGGCCGTCGAGCTCGACCTCGAGCGCGACCGGCTCCCCCGACCCAGCAGACTCCCCCGCCTCGGCGGCCTCGGCCGAATCGGCAGGCGCGGCCGGCGCGAGCGCGATCTCGCCGAACGGGTTGCCGCCCAGGGACACGAACTTCTCCTGGTGGCGCCGCTCGCGCGGGAAGCCGAGCTCCTTGAGGGCGCCGGTGACCAGCCGCATGAACGGCGCCGGGCCGCACACGAACGCGTCGTGCTCGAGGCGCGTGGCCGCGAAGGCCTCGATCTGCTGCGGCGTGGGCAGGCCCTGCACCGACTCCAGCCAGTGGATCACCTGCAGGCGATCGGCGTGCTCGGCGGCCAGGCGCGTGAGCTCGCGGGCGAAGATCACCGAGCGCTCGTCGCGGTTGGCGTAGACCAGCGTGATGTGGCCGCTGCCGTGCGCGAGCGCGGTGCGCACGATCGACATCATCGGCGTGATGCCGCTGCCGCCGGCGAAGAGGAGGAGGTCGGCGTCGAGCGAGGCGGGGGTGAAGATGCCGCTGGGCGGGAGGACGCGCAGGGTGTCGCCGGCGCGGAGGTTCTCGCACAGCCAGTTCGACGCGTAGCCGTCGACGGTGCGCTTGACCGTGACGGTGAGCGGACCGCCGTCGTGCGGGCTGGAGGAGAGCGAGTAGCAGCGAGCGGCGACGCCGGTCTGGTCGCTGGGGACGGCGACGGTCAGGAACTGGCCGGGCCGGTAGGCGAACTCGGCCTCGGCGCCGGCGGGCACGGCGAAGGAGATGGAGCGGGCGTCGGCGGTCTCCTCGACGACGTCGACGACGGTGAGCTCGTAGGACTGCGGGTCCACGGGTCTGGGATCTCCTGGGGGACGTGGGTCACGGGCCGGCGGACGACGGGCCGAGCGGGATCGAACAGGGTCGGGACAGCAGGATCTCAGTAGCCGTCCTCGGCGCCGATCGGGACCACGCCGTCCCGGGCCGCGGCCTCGATGCTGGCCGTCATCCGGGAGCAAGCCTCGTGCACCGACCGTCCGCTCGGATCGCCCGTCCGACGCGTGAGCACCGGGCAGGCCTCCTGGGCCGCGCGCGACCACTGCACGGAGGTGTGGTGGTCGCTGTTCTTCTTCACGCCGACGCGGGCGAGGCAGTCCAGGCAGGCCACCTCGACGAGGCGGGCACGGGTGTAGAGCCGCTGGTCCTCGACGGTGTCCGGGCTGCCCGGGACGAAGGAGGCCATCAGGCTCCAGCCGTCGCCGTCTCGGCGGCCGCCTCCTCGGCCGCGCGCTGGGCGAGGTTCTCGGCGACCTCGGCCTGCCAGTGCTCGTTGGCCTGGGTGGTGTCGACCTCGAACTCGAAGCGGTCGGTCATCTCGGGCGCGACGTCGGCGGCGTCGACGTAGAACTGCTCGTACCAGCGACGCAGCTGGTAGACCGGGCCGTCCTCCTCGCACAGCAGCGGGTTCTGCACCGGCACCTTGTTCTTCCAGATGTGGACGTCCTGGAGGAAGCCGCCGCCGAACATCTCGGCGTACTTGCGGGCGATGAACTGCGCGGTGGCGTCGTCGAGGCCCTCGGGCTTCTTGACCGTGATGCCGTACTGCAGCGTGAACGAGTTGGGGCCCGTGGGCAGGTGGCAGTTGATGAGGATGACCTCGGTCTGGAAGCCCTTGTAGTCGACGTCGAGCCAGTTGATCATGTACGCCGGTCCGTAGTACGTGGCCTCGGACCTGAGGAAGAGGTCGGCGTCGGAGTAGCCGTCGGTCTTGTCCGGGCGCCCCTTGGACTCCATGTACTGGGTGGCGGTGTGGCCCTCGAAGACGTTGCGGAAGCTCGTCGGGAACGAGAAGTGCACGTAGTAGAAGTGCGCCATGTCGACGACGTTGTCGATGAGCTCGCGGCAGTGCGAGCCCTCGATCGGCTCGACCGCCCAGAACCAGTCGGTGTAGGCGTCGGTGTCGACGCCCGGGAGCTCGGGCGGGAGGATGTCGTGGTCGGGCGCGCCGCCCTCGACGTCGTGCCAGATCAGCAGCTGGCCGTTGCGCACGACCGTGGGGTAGCGCTGGGTGCGGGCGCGCAGCGGGACGCGCCGGGCGTAGGGGATGGCCTTGCAGCGGCCGTCGCCGCCCCAGCGCCAGTCGTGGAAGGGGCAGGCGATCTCGTCGCCCTTGACCGCGCCCTGGGTGAGGTCGCCGCCCATGTGCCGGCAGTAGCCGTCGAGGACGTGCAGCTCGCCCTGGGTGTCGGACCAGACCACCAGCTTGGTGCCGAACGCCTCGATGCCGTGGGGCTTGCCGTCGGCGAAGGCGGAGGCGAGACCCAGGCAGTGCCAGCCCCGCGCGAAGCGCTGGGGCGCGCTGCCCTGATCGAGCATGCGCACTGCGGTGCCGGTGTCGGTCATGTCGTCCTCCGCGCGTTCCTGTGGACCAAAACGAGAACAGGTTATAGTTTTTGGACGTGTGGTGCCAGCCACACGCCAGGATTCCACCCCCGCGCCCGACGCGTGCCCCGAACGGAGCCGACATGCACCTGGAGCTCTCCCCCGAGCAGATCAGCCTGCGCGAGGAGCTGCGCGAGTACTTCGCCGCCCTCGTCACCCCCGAGGTGCGTGCGGGCCTCTCCGCGGCGACGGGCGAGTTCGGCGACGCCGGCGTCTACAAGCAGGTGATCCGCCAGCTCGGCACCGACGGCTGGCTGGGCATCGGCTGGCCCGAGGAGTACGGCGGCCAGAACCGCTCGATGATCGACCAGCTGATCTTCACCGACGCCGCCGCCGTCGCCGGCGTCCCGGTGCCGTACCTGACGCTCAACACCGTCGGGCCGACGATCATGCGCTACGGCACCCCGGAGCAGAAGGACTACTTCCTCCCCCGCATCCTCGCCGGCGACCTGCACTTCTCCATCGGCTACTCCGAGCCCGGCTCGGGCACCGATCTCGCCTCGCTGCAGACCCGCGCCGTGCGCGAGGGCGACGAGTGGGTCATCAACGGCCAGAAGATGTGGACCTCGCTCATCCAGTACGCCGACTGGATCTGGCTGGCCTGCCGCACCGATCCCGACCTCCCGCGCCACAAGGGCCTCTCGATGATCCTCGTGCCGGCCGACGCCGAGGGCTTCTCCTACACCCCGGTGCACACCGTCGCCGGGGTGCACACCAGCGCCACCTACTACGAGGACGTCCGGGTGCCGGCGAGCAACCTCGTCGGGGACCTCAACGGCGGGTGGCCGCTGATCACCGACCAGCTCAACAAGGAGCGCGTCGCCCTCACCTCGGCCGCGCCGCTCACGCAGTCGGTGCGCCAGGTGCGCGAGTGGGCCCAGCAGACCAAGGCGGCCGACGGCCAGCGCGTCATCGACGCCGAGTGGGTCCAGATCGCTCTCGGCCGCGCCCACGCCCGCGTCGACATGCTGACCCAGCTGAACTGGAAGCTCACCTCCGACGCCGACCTCGGCGTCCCGCTCTCCCCCGCCGAGGCCTCGGCCACCAAGATCTACGGCTCTGAGCTCGCGATCGAGGTCTACCGCTCGCTCATGGAGATCGTCGGCCCGCTGGCCGGCATCAGCGCCGACTCCGAGGGCGCCGTGCTCGCCGGACGTCTCGAGCGGTACTACCGCTCGTCGCTGGTGATGACCTTCGGCGCCGGCACCAACGAGATCCAGCGCGACATCATCGGCTACGTCGGCCTGGGCCTGCCCGCCGCGAAGCGCTGAGCGCCCCTCCCGCCACCCCCGCCCAGCCTCACGCCACGCCCCTCCAGGACGGATCCCATGGACTTCACCTTCACCCCCGAGCAGGACGACGCCGCCCGCCTGGCCGCGCAGATCCTGCTCGACCACACCAGCACCGAGCGGCTCAAGGCCGTCGAGGCCGCGGGCGACCGGTTCGACCGCGACCTGTGGCGCGCGCTCGGCGACGCCGGCCTGCTCTCCCTCCACCTGCCCGAGGAGCACGACGGCGCCGGGCTCGGACTGCTCGAGCTCGGCCGCGTGCTCGTCGAGGTCGGACGACGGGTGGCTCCCGTCCCGCTGGCGGTGCACGGCGCGGCGAGCGCGCTGATCGCCGAGGCCGGCTCCTCCGAGCTCCGAGCCGCCTGGCTGCCTCGCGCGGCGAGCGGCGAGGCCGTCCTCACCGCGGCCGTCGCCGAGGACCGCAGCCACCTGCCCGTGCGTCCGCTCACCCTCGCGCGCCGCGCGGGCGAGACGTGGACGCTGCACGGCTCGAAGGCCATCGTCCGCGCCGGCGCGAGTGCGTCGGCCCTGCTCGTCACCGCGACGGCGGAGGGCGAGGGCGCCGCGGTGTTCCTCGTCGAGGCCGGCGCCCCCGGGCTGGAGCAGACCCCGCAGCACACCTCCGACCGCGACGTCGTCACCCGCCTCGAGCTCGACGGCGTCCCCGCCGTGCTGGTCGGCGCGCTCGACGGCACCACGGCCGCCCGCCTGGGACAGCTGGTCACCGTCACCACCGCCGCCGAGGTGCTCGGCGTCACCGAGGGCGCGCTGGCGCTGACCTCGGCCTACGCCCGCACCCGCGAGCAGTTCGACCGGCCGATCGGCACCTTCCAGGCCGTCTCCCAGCGGCTCGCCGACGGCTACATCGACGTCCTCGGCCTGCGGCTGGTGCTCTGGAGCGCCGTGTGGCGCCTGGTCGAGGGACTCCCCGCCGAGGTCGAGGTGGCCACCGCGAAGCTGTGGGCGGCCGACGCCGCCCATCGTCTGGCGCACACCACGGTGCACGTGCACGGCGGCGTCGGCATCGACCTCGACGGCGAGGCGCACCGCTACTTCACCGCGGCCAAGCGCTTCGAGTTCTCCTGGGGCGGGGCCACCGAGCAGGCGCTCGCGATCGGCCGGGTGCTCGCCGCCGAGCCGGTCTGAGTCTCGCACCGACCCGGTCCCCCGCCGTGAGCCCGCCCGCCACCGTCCGCGACCAGCTGCTCGCGCGCGCCGACGACGACGCGCCCGGGCTGCTGGCCGACGGCGTGCGCCTGACCTGGCGCGAGAGCGTCGCCGAGGCGGCGCGCTGGTCGAGCGCGCTGCGCGGCCTGCTGACGCCGGGTGCGCCCCCGCACGTCGGGTTCCTGCTGGCGAACCGCCCCGAGGTGCTGCACCTGCTCGGCGCTGCCGGGCTGGGCGGGCTGGTCGCCGTCGGGCTGAACCCCACCCGCCGCGGTCCGGCCCTGGCCCGCGACGTCGCCCACTGCGACCTCGCCGTCGTGCTCACCGACGCCGAGCACCGGCCGCTGCTCGACGCCCTGCCGGACGGCGTCATGGTGATCGACGTCGACGACCCCGCCTGGCGGACGCGGGTCGCGGCGGCCGCCGGCACGCCGCCGGACGTCGCGGTGCGCGCCGAGGACCTCCTCATGCTGGTCTTCACCTCCGGCACCTCCGGCGACCCGAAGGCCGTGCGGGTCACCCATGCCAAGGTGGCCGGCCCCGGCGTCCTGCTGGGCGAGCGCTTCGGTCTCGGGCCGGGCGACGTCGCGTACGTGTCGATGCCGCTGTTCCACTCCAACGCCGTGATGGCCGGCTGGGCTCCGGCGCTGGCCACCGGGGCCGGCGTGGCGGTGGCCCGGTTCTCCGCGTCGCGGTTCCTCGACGACGTCCGCGCGTTCGGCGCCACCTACGCCAGCTACGTCGGCAAGCCGCTGAGCTACGTGCTCGCGACGCCGTCGCGGCCCGACGACGCCGACAACCCGCTGCGCACGGTCTTCGGCAACGAGGCCGACGAGCGGGCCATCGACGACTTCGCGCGGCGCTTCGACTGCACGGTCGTCGACTCCTACTCCTCCACCGAGAACGCCGTCATCGTGCGCCGCGAGCCGGGCATGCCCCGCGGCGCGCTGGGCCGCCCCGCCCCGGGCGTCGAGGTCTGGGACCCCGACACCGGGCGGCCGGTGCCCGACGCCGTCCTCGAGCCCGGCACCGGCAGGCTGCTGAACGCCGGCGAGGCCGTCGGCGAGCTGGTGAACACCACCGGGGCCGGGGCGTTCGCCGGCTACTACCGCGACCCGGCCGCCGAGGCCGAGCGGATGCGCGGCGGGGTCTACTGGAGCGGCGACCTCGCCTACCGCGACGCCGACGGCTGGATCCACTTCGCCGGCCGCAGCGCCGACTGGATGCGCGTGGACGGCGAGAACCTCGCCGCCGCGCCGATCGAGCGCGTGCTGCTGCGCCACCCGGGCATCGCGCTCGCCTCGGTCTACGCCGTGCCCGACCCCGGCGATCCCGAGCGGGGCGTCGCGGGCGTCGGGGACGCCGTGGTGGCGGCGCTCGTGCTCGATCCCGCGCTCACGCCCGAGGCGCTCGAGGCCTTCCTGGCCGACGCCGGCGAGCTCGCGCCGCGCGCGTGGCCGCGCTGGGTGCGCGTGCTGCGCAGCGCCGAGGAGCTGCCCCGCACGGCCACCACGAAGGTGCTCAAGCGCGAGCTCCGCGAGCTCGGCGTGGTGCCGGGCGTCGGGGGCCTGTGGGAGCGCGAGCCGCGCGGCACCCGCTACCGCGTCGTCGAGACCGTCCAGCCCTAGCCCGTCGCCACCTCCGGAGGACCCATGGCCGAGACCATCCAGCAGCTGCTCCGCGAGCGCGGCGCGGCCGACGGCGACGCGATCCGCACCGCCGAGCGGACGTGGACCTGGCCCGAGCACCTCGCCGAGGCCGAGGCCGAGGCGCGGGCCCTGGTGGCGCAGACGCCCGTGCCTGACGGCGTCCGGCTCCACGTCGGCACGCTGCTCGGCAACACCCCCGCGATGCTGCGGGCGATGGCCGCGGCCGCGCTGGGCGGCTACGTGCTCGTCGGCGTCAACACGACGCGGCGCGGCGAAGGGCTGGCCGCCGACGTGCGTCGCGCGGAGTGCCGGGTGCTGCTCGTCGACGACGAGCACCGGCCGCTGCTGGAGGGGCTCGACCTCGGCGAGGTCCGGGTGATCGGCGTCGACGGCCCCGAGCGCGCGGCGCTCCTCGCGGGGCCCGCGGCCGCCGAGCTCCCCGAGGTCGCCGCCACCGACACCTTCATGATGATCTTCACCTCCGGCACCTCCGGGGACCCCAAGGCCGTCCAGGTCTCCCACCTCACGGTGCTCTTCTCCGGGCTGCACCTGGTGGAGCGCTACGCGATGACGCCCGCCGACGTCTGCTACCTCTCGATGCCGCTGTTCCACTCCAACGCCGTCGTCGCCGGCTGGGCGGTCGCGGTCGGCAGCGGCGCCGCGATGGCGCCCGCCCGCTTCTCCGCGTCGCGGTTCCTCGCGGACGTGCGCGCCCTCGGCGTCACCTACATGAACTACGTCGGCAAGCCGCTGGCCTACGTGCTCGCCACCCCCGAGCGTCCCGACGACGCCGACAACCCGCTGCGGGTGGCCTTCGGCAACGAGGCCGGCGACGAGGACATCGACGAGTTCTCCCGGCGCTTCGGCTGCGAGGTCTGGGACGGCTTCGGCTCCACCGAGCTGGCGATCATCATCACCCGCGAGCCGGGGACGCCGCGTGGCTCCATCGGGCGCGCCTACCCCGACGTCGCGATCTACGACAGCGAGCGTCTCGTCGAGTGCGCCGTGGCCCGGCTCGACGAGCACGGAGCGCTGCTCAACCCCGACGAGGCGATCGGCGAGCTGGTGAACACCCAGGGCTCCGGGTTCTTCCAGGGCTACTACAACGACGCCGGCGCGAACGCCGACCGGATGCGCCACGGCATGTACTGGTCCGGCGACCTCGCCTACCGCGACGCCGACGGCTGGGTCTACCTCGCCGGGCGCACGGCCGACTGGATGCGCGTGGACGGCGAGAACCTGGCCGCCGCCCCGATCGAGCGGGTGCTGCAGCGGCTGCCGCAGCTGAGCCGCGTGGCCGTGTACGCCGTGCCGGACCCCCGGGTGGGCGACCAGGTCATGGCCGCGATCGTCCTGCGCGAGGGCCGCGCGCTGGCCCCCGAGGAGCTCGAGGCCTTCCTCGCCGCCCAGCCCGACCTCTCCCCCAAGGCCTGGCCCCGGTTCGTCCGGTTCGAGGACGACCTGCCCAGCACGGCGACGAACAAGGTGCTCAAGCGCGCCCTCATCGCCGAGGGCGTCACCGCCGGCCGGGGCCTGTGGGAGCGCGCAGAGCGCGGCAGGTCGTACGCCGTCCGCGCGCACGCCTGACGCCCCACCGGGCATCGGCCGGACGCGCCGTGGCCCGAGTGGGCCATTCGCGCGGCCGGTCGGGCAGGACCGTCCGGGTGGTCTTCCGCGCGGCCCGTCCCGATCCCTACCGTGAGCGGGTGAGGATCCACGATCCGCTCGACGCGGACCGCATGCAGGCCTACCTGCGCCGAGCCGTCCGGGTGGCGCTGCTGGTCGCCGTCGCGATCTTCGTGCTCGGGGTGGCCGTGCCGCTGCTCGCCCACGCGAGCCCGAGGCCGGCCGCCCCGGCCCGTCCCTGAGACCCGAGCGCAGGCCCTACCGCAGGAGCCGCTGGACGCCGTTGGTCAGCTGCACCGCGTAGAAGCCGGAGTTCACGTCGGTGTACCAGACCTGGCCGCGGGCGCGGTCCCAGGCGGGCGCCGACATCGCGTACGCCCCCGAGAACGTCGGCAGGGCGCCCAGCCCCGTCCGCGGCGCCGGCTGGTTGAAGTAGCCGACCTCCTTCGGGTGCCGCACGTCGCGGATGTCGAAGAGCCGCAGGCCGGAGAGGATCATCGAGCAGCCGACGATCTTCGGGTCGACGGTCGTGGGCAGCGAGCAGTAGTGGGCGGCGTAGCCCTGGGCGGGGAAGGACGCGCCCGGGTCCTTGCGCTGCGCGCCGCCGCGGGCGTCGGGCTGGTGCACCGCCAGGCGGATCCGCGAGACGACGACGGGGTGACGCGGGTCCTCGACGT
>NZ_JBUZJI010000035.1:33823-34951 GCF_055282735.1 Nocardioides sp. B129/18
CCCGCGCGGCGCCGACGGGCGCGTGGACGAGGTCGAGGAGCCCCTTGAGCTCGAAGAGGTCGATGAACTCGTCGACCTCCAGCACGTAGTGGCGCCCGTCGCGGGTGAACGGCTCGGCCACCTGCGGGATGGAGTGCTCGGGCCAGGTGATCTGCGAGAGCACCGGCACGCTCGGCCTGGCCCTGCGGGCCTGGATGTCGGAGACGTCGATGATCGTCAGACCGGCGTCGCGCAGCAGCGTCAGGGACGGCGTGCCGATGCGGGCGGCGTAGAGGGTGCGGTCGTCGGCGGAGAGCCGCAGACCGTGGTAGTTGACGCCGTAGCGGGTGAAGATCGTGCGCGGCCGCGCGGGGTCGGTGAGGTCGATCGCGGCGAGCGTCGCGATCGTGCTCGCGGTGTAGAAGGTGCGGCCGTCGTGGGAGAAGCCCGACTCGTGGCCGAGCACGCCTGCGAGGGTGCTCGAGCGCAGCACCGGATGCCGGCAGTCGGCCCGCAGGTCGTAGACGTCGAGGACGCCCGGCGCGGTCAGGAAGCTGCCGAGCACGCCGACGAGCAGGCCGCGTCGCTCGTTGAGCAGCAGGCTCTCGTGCGGGCTGATCATCGCGGCGGTGCGCAGGGTCGCGGTGCGGCGCGGGTGCGCCGGATCGCTCATGTCGAGCACCACGACGCCGTTGCCGGTGCCGGTGAGCAGGCCGGTGACGACGTCGCGCGGGAAGGCGAGGGTGGAGTCGTAGTAGGCGCAGGTGCGTCCGGTGCTGTCGGTGTAGCGCAGCACCTTGAAGCCGCCGACCTTGCCGACGTGCGAGACCTGCCGGGTGTTGCAGCGGTAGCCCTGCGCGGC
Source organism: Nocardioides sp. B129/18 (assembly GCF_055282735.1). Taxonomy (NCBI): domain Bacteria; kingdom Bacillati; phylum Actinomycetota; class Actinomycetes; order Propionibacteriales; family Nocardioidaceae; genus Nocardioides; species Nocardioides sp. B129/18. The sequence goes on from NZ_JBUZJI010000035.1 coordinate 34,665, forward strand.
ACGTCCCGAGGTGTAGTCGGAGGTCGGCACCCGACCCTGGACGCCGGTCTCGGGGAGCGCGCCCGGCCCGCAGACCGCCCGCGGCACCGGCTGCAGGGCGTCCTCGGCCGAGACCTGGTGGCGGCTGCCGAGCGCCAGGCCGCCGAGGGCCACCACGACGGTGACCACCAGCAGGCGGCGCAGGGCGGCGGCGGGACGGGACGTGAGGGTCATCGGTCCTCCGGGAGCGGCGGGGCGGGACGCGTGGGTAGAAATCACCGCGCTCGAAACCAGCCTGCGGATCAATC
>NZ_JBUZJI010000036.1:0-33294 GCF_055282735.1 Nocardioides sp. B129/18
TGAGAGAGATCCTTCCAACGAATCAACTCTCCGGACATCCCGGGGCGGTTCAGTCACATGGGGAAGGGCGGCAGCGAGAGGAAGCAACTGATGAGCAAGGAGGGACTGTGATGTCTGAAGATGCGTCGGTGAACACCGGCGCCGTCTGCTGGCCTGATGAAGATCAGGCATGGTGGGCGGTACGGAGGATGCAGACCAAGTTGCACTGCTGGGCGGCCGGGGAGTCCGACAAGGATTCCGGTCGCCGGTTTGATGATCTGTACAACCTGGTCTGTGACCCGGCGTTCTTGATGGTGGCGTGGCAACGCGTCGCAGGGAACAAAGGGAAGCGGACACCGGGGGTGGATGGGGCCACCGTGTCCCAGATCCGCCAACGGATCGGGGTAGAGGCGTTCCTGGGCGAGGTCCGTGAGCAGTTGAAGTCACGGAGTTTCGTCCCGGTCGAAGTACGGCAGGTGATGATCCCCAAGGCCAGTGGCAAGTTGCGCAGCCTGGGCATCCCGACCGTGACCGACCGGGTCGTTCAGGCCGCTTTGAAACTGGTGCTGGAACCCATCTTCGAGGCGGACTTCGAGCCGTGCTCGTATGGGTTCCGACCGAACCGGCGCGCGCAGGACGCGGTCGCTGAGATCCACCACTTCGCGAGCAAGTCGTACAAGTGGGTGTTGGAAGCCGACATCGAGGCGTGTTTCGACAAGATCGATCACGTCGCTTTGATGGACAGGTTCCGGCACAGGATCGGCGACAAGCGCGTGCTGGGGTTGGTCAAGGCGTTCCTCAAGGCCGGGGTGATGACTACCACCGGCACCCGCGAGGCGACGCACACCGGTACCCCGCAGGGCGGGATCTTGTCCCCGCTGTTGGCCAACATCGCGTTGTCGGTACTGGATGAGCACTTCATGGAGAAGTGGCGCCAGGACATGGGCAGCGAGGTGCAGCGCCAGCGTCGTCGTAGACGTGGTGAGGCGAACTACCGACTCATCCGTTACGCCGATGACTTCGTCATCGTCGTGACCGGTGAACGGGAGGATGCTGAGCGTCTGCGCGAGGAGGTGGCAGACGTGATCGCCCCAATGGGGTTGCGACTGGCACCGGAAAAGACTCGTGTGGTCCACATTGATCACGGGTTCGACTTCCTCGGCTTCAACATCCGACGGATGCGGAGACGTGGGAGCAACAAGTGGTTCGTGTACACCAAGCCCTCGGCCAAGGCGATCGCCACGGTCAAGGGAAGGGTGAAGGCGATGACCTACAGATCGACCCTGCACCGCGAACCCGGGTATCTCTTGGAGTACCTGGGTCGGGTGTTGCGGGGGTGGGCCAACTACTTCCGACACGGTGTGTCCAAGGCCGTTTTCGCTGGGATCGACTCCTACGCGTGGGAGCGGATCACCAACTGGCTGCGGAAGAAGCACCGGATCGGGTGGCCAGAACTCCGGCGCAGGTTCTGCCTGCCCGGAACCTGGAGGCTCGCCGCTGATGGCATCAGGTTCACGGGCGCAGCCAGCGTCCCTGTCGTTCGGTACCGCTACCGCGGCTACCGCATCCCGACGCCGTGGACACCGACAGGTGAAGCCGCCTGAACAGCAGCCACCTCGTGGAGAGCCCGGTGCGGTGAGAATCGCACGCCGGGTTCGGCGGGCGGTCCGGGGAAACGGACTCGGAGCAATCCGAGCACTGCGCCCCGGGCCGACCCAACTGGCACCACGTCTCGACCAAGCCCGTCGACCAGGGTGGACGTGGGCCGAAGGAGCTGACCGGGATGGTCGACCTGAGCCGTGACCAGCACGGACGCGTCCGCGCCCGGCTCCTCGCCTCGTCCCGGGACGATCCGGGAAGGCTTACGCCGACTGGCTCGCTGAGCGCGGTCAGGGGTTCCGCGCCGGTGTGAAGATCGCGGCCCTGGACCCGTTCCAGGGCTACAAGAGCGCGATCGATGACCAGCTCGAGGACGCCGTCGCAGTCCTCGACGCCTTCCATGTCGTCAAGCTCGGCACCGCCGCGGTCGATGAGTGCCGCCGCCGGATCCAGCAGGAGACCCTCGGCCACCGTGGCCGCAAGGGCGACCCGCTCTACGGCATCCAGAAGCTCCTACGCGCCGGTGCGGAGAAGCTCACCGACAAGCAATGGACCAGGTTCGAGAACGCGATCGCCGCCCGCCTCGAGGAGCACCTGGTCGTCTACGTTGCGTCGTGCGCCCAGCAGCTCCGCTCGGCCTACCGCCACCCCAACACCGCCGAGGGCCGCAAGATCGCCGAGAAGGTCCTCGCCACGTTCGCGTCCTGCCCGATCCCCGAGATCGCCCGCCTGGGCCGCACGTTGAAGCGCTGGCGGCAGGCGTTCCTGGCCTACTTCGACACCGCCCGCTCGAACAACGGCGGCACCGAAGCCATGAACGGCCTCATCGAGCTCCACCGCGTCGCCCGCGGGTTCCGCAACCGCGAGAGCTACCGCCTTCGGATGCTGCTGATCGGGGGCGGACTCGCCAGCCCCCACCTCAGGTAATAAGAGCCTGATAACCGGGCTCATCCGCGCATCGACCGCCATCCCGGTAGCGCGCTTCCCGAGGCTTGTCGTGGTGCGCCTGGGCGCTGCCATGGCTCTCAATCACGACAGATCCGAGGGGCACCCCAGAACCTCTACCAGACCCAGGCGATTCACTTGCAGAGCTGATCCCCGAGGGACTGCTGGCGGGCCACCGCACCACCGGAGAACAGCCTCAGCCGCGCACTCGGCGAAACCGCGGCAGCAGCGAGTCCCCGGGCCACCCCTGGGCGCGACCGTGCCATTGACCAACTACTGGTCCTCGGGGTCGCCGGCGATCCCGCAACCTGAGCAACCGTCACGTCGCGATTCCCTGCTTCGGCGTGATGGGAAGCCCGAGGCACCTGAGTCCCACCTCAGTGATCTTCCGGGCGGTGTCCGCCCGGGACCTGGTCGGTAGGGCGAGGTGGCTCACGGTGAGCCGCACCAGGGCTTCGGCGGCGTCGGACACCTCATCCGCCCGCAAACCGGCCACGTGGGAGGTGAGCCACCGGGCCAGGGAGCCGGACGCGAGCTCCAACAGCTGCGCAGACGTGGTGAGGAGGGGGAGGATGCCCGTGGCGGGTGGTGGGGAATCGCGGTTGGAGATCAGGACCGCTCTAAGCAAGGGACTGTTCTCGGCCTCCTCCAGCACGAAGCCCACCGACGCCGCGAGGCCGCTTGAAGCGTCGGAGCCGTGATGCGCGAGCACGTTCTCGATGCCCTCGATGAAGCGCGCCGCCTCCCTCAGGACGACGGCTTCCCCCAAACCGGGCTTGTCGCCGAACTCCTTGTACAGCAGTGCGCGCGAGACGCCGACCGCCTCGGCGATCTCGCCCATGCGCACCCGCTCCCAGCCCCGCTCAGCGATCAGGTCATGGGCAGTCTCCAGCACCGCTGCACGAACGTGCTCGCGATAGCGTTCTCGCATGGAGGGGGACGACATGGTGGACAGAGTATCGACAATGTCCGACTGCGGACACGCGTCAACTGGGCCGCGTGATGACATTCTCAGGGCGGTGCCTTAGGTTTGAACAAAAGTCACTAGTTGTCTCCAGAAGGAAGCCTCATGGTCAACTCGAGCGACACCGAAGTGGTCGAGTACCCGCACCGACGCGGCGGCCACTGCGGCTCCGGAGCCATGCGGGACCTCCTGGAGTGGGCCGGACTCGGTTGGGAGGGCCCCCCTGACGAAGGCCTTGTCTTTGCCCTGAGCGGCGCCTTGGATCTCTCCTACGTCAGGGACGCGGCACTCATGCCACCGGTATACCTCGTCGGGCGGGGAGGCGACCTGGAGACGGACCTCCCGACGCGACTGGGCGCCGAGGTCTCCGTGCATGCGACGGACGACCCACAGGAGGGCTGGGCGTGGGTGCGCGACGCCGTGCGCGAGGGCCGTCCCGCCTTGGTGTGGGCCGACATCGCGGAACTTCCCTACCTCCGCGTACGCCTGCAGATGAGTCGCCACGACATCGTCGTCATCGGTTATGACGACGAGCAGCAGGTCGCGCACGTCGTCGACAACGACCGGGAAGAGGTGCAGCTCGTGCCCTACCCGGCACTGGCCCGAGCCCGGTCCTCGCAGGGGTTCCCGGTCCCGACGCGTCACACCTACTTCGACATCGCCTGGCCCGACCGGCTGCCCGACCTGTCAGAGATCGCGCAGGCGGCGTTCGCCCAGGCGGCGGCTGCGATGACTAGCTCCACCGGCAGCTCTATCGTCACCGGAAGGGATGCGGCGGTCGGGGCCACCGGACTGGCCGCCGTCGACCTCTTCGCCGAGGACCTCGCTCGATGGCCAGAGGTCTTCCCCGACGACATCCTGGACCTGGTCCTCCAAGGACTCAGCGCCTTCGTCGAGAAGGCCGGCACCGGCGGCGGGCTGTTCCGCCGACTGCTCTCCAGCGGCGCCGCCGACATCGCGCGCCTGACCGGGGACGCGCGGGCGAGCGAGGTCGCCGCCGCTGCGCACCTGTGCGCGGAAACATGGTCCCTCATCGCGTCGCTGGCCCGTCAGGACGGCCCAGCACGAGAGCGCGTGGAGCAGGCAGCTCGCTCGGCCGCCGTACTCCCCTCGCTCGAGCGGGACCTCGTCACCGCCCTCGAGATCGCGGGGGCGCGCCAGAACCTCGGGACCGCCACCTGATGAGGGGCAAGCTCGATCCTCGGCAGGCCCTGGCCCCGAGCCGGTTCGTCGACAGCGACCACCCTGACGTCCGGGACTTCACCGAGTCCGTCGTGGGTGGCATCCGGGATCCTCGAGAACGGACGGGACTGCTGTTCACCGCGGTCCGGGACCGGCTCCGCTACGACCCCTACAGCGTCACCACCGAACCCCCTGACTACCAGGCCAGCGCGATCCTCGACGGTGGCCCCACGTGGTGCGTGCCCAAGGCGGTACTGCTCACCGCGAGTCTGCGCGCTGCGGGGATCCCGGCAGTGCTCGGATTCTCCGACGTGCGCAACCACCTCAACAGCGCCGCGCTGCTGGAGCTGATGGGCACGGATCTGTTCGTGTTCCACGGGTGGAGCGCGGTGTACGTCGACGGCCAGTGGCGCAAGGGGTCGCCGGCCTTCAACTCCGAGCTGTGCCGTCGCTTCGGAGTACCCCCGTTGGAGTTCGACGGGTCGCAGGACGCGTTGCTCCATGCAGCCGACGGCGCCGGCCGACGTCACATGGAGTACGTCCGCGAACGGGGCATGTTCGTGGACCTGCCGTTCGACGGCCTCATGGCAACGCTGCTGGAGACCTACGGTTCCGCCATGGTGCGCGGCTCCGACACCCCGCGCCCCCAGGATCCCCGCTTCCGGTCGTGAACGCCCATCTCACTGGAGGAGTCTCCCGTTGCGCGCCGCGCTCACCGCCTCGCCGCACCCGGCGCGGCCGGCGGCGCGGTCGACCTCGACGTGCCCCGCGGCACGGAACCACCTGCCCACGACCGGCTTGTTGAAGAGGCTGTCCTTGGCCGAAACCGTGGCACCCGCCACCTCGGCCAGCACCATCTCCGCGACCAGCAACGGGTCAAGGTGCGAGACGTGGTTGGCAGCCAGCACGACGCCACCGACCCCGGGAATGCCCTATGACCCGCGCCAGTCAGGCGTCGCAGCACCACCAGGGCCGCTTTGCAGACCGCCACTGCCAGCCAGTCCACGTCGGTCCTGGTGCGTCGATCCACGCCGCAGAGTCAAGGTCGGCCGCACCTCGGTGATCGTAGACACCAGAGGCCGGGACGCGGCGGCAAGCCAGCGGGACGGGCAGGGCCCACGACGATGCCGGCCCTCAGGAAGCGACGGCGGCCTCGAGCTCTGCTCGATCGACTCTCTCGCCCTGACTGATCAGCAGCTTGGCCTTCAGGAAGTCCCGCGGTCGGTTCACGCAGTCCGCGGCCAGCAGCCGTCCCTGCTGGAGGTAGTAGCAGGTGAAGTCGCGATCTCGAGAGGGGTCGCCCCTCACCACGAGCTCGTCGTAGCCGACATTCAACCCCGCGATCTGCAGCTTGAGGTCGTACTGGTCGGACCAGAACCAAGGCAGCGCTGCGATCGGCCTCTCCTTGCCGCACAGTGTCGCGGCGGCCGTCTTCGCCTGCTCCCCGGCGCTGGGCACGGACTCCAACCTCACGAGGCGGTCGTAGCGAGCCATCCGGTGGCTGGCACAGTCGCCGGCTGCGACGATGCGGGGGTCGCTGGTGCGAGCCAGGTCGTCGATCACGATCCCGTTCTCGACGTGCAGGCCAGCCTCGGCTGCCAGCTCGGTGTTGGGAACCAAGCCCACTCCGACGACGACGAGATCGGCCGGGATCCGCTCACCACCCCGCAGGACCACCTCACGCACGCGTTCGTCGCCGGCCATGGCGCTGACCTGGGCGCCCGTCCGGATCACGACGCCGGCGTCGCGGTGGACCCGCTCGTAGAACGCCGAGACCTCGGGTGCTGTGACCCGCTCCAGCACGCGCTCGGCGGCCTCCAGGACTGTCACGTCCAGGCCGAGAGCGCGCAGGGACGCGGCTGTCTCCAAGCCGACGTACCCGCCGCCCACGATGACGGCGTGGCTGCCGGAAGCCGCCGAGGCCCGGATCGACTCGACGTCTGCGAAGGTCCGAAGGTAGAACACCCCGGGCATGTCGATACCGGACACGTCCAGGGTGCGCACCCGGCCACCCGTGCACAGGGCGAGATGGGTGTAGCCCATCGTGGTGCCGTCGTTCAGCCCCACCTCCTGCGCGGCACGATCGACCTGCGTGACCGTCGACTGCACCAGGCGGATGTCGTGCTTGGCGTAGAACTCCGCCTTGCGCAGAGCGAGGTCTTGCAGGCTGCTCGTGCCGGCGAGGTAGGCCTTGGAGAGGGGAGGACGGTGATAGGGCAGCGCTGGCTCGTCGCCGACCACGACGACCTCTCCTGACCAGCCCTGCTGCCGCAGGCCGGCCGCCACCTGGACACCGGCGTGGCTGGCGCCGACGACCAGCGCCCTCCCCTCGGTCACGCCTGGGTCTTCGGCGTCAGGGTGACCATCAGCCTGCTGATGCCGCGCACGAAGTTGGACTGGACGTACTCAGGCTCTTCGACGACCTCGATCTTCTCGAAGCGCGGCAGCAGCTCCTCCCAGAGGATCTTGAGCTGCATCTCCGCCAGCCGGTTGCCCATGCAGCGGTGGACTCCGAAGCCGAAGGAGATGTGGTTGCGTGCGTTGCTGCGGTCGATGATCAGGTCGTCGGGCCGGTCGAAGACTCGCTCGTCACGGTTGCCCGAGGCGTACCACATGACCACCTTGTCGCCCTTGCGGATGAACTGTCCGTTGAGCACCGTGTCCTTCTTGGCGACCCGCCGCATGTAGGCCAGAGGTGTCTGCCACCGGATGATCTCCGAGACCGCATTGGGGATGAGGTCCGGGTTGGCCTTGAGCTTCTCGAACTGGTCCGGGAACCGGTTCATGGCGAGGATCCCACCGCTCATGGAGTTCCGCGTCGTGTCGTTGCCACCCACGATGAGCAGGACGAGGTTGCCCAGGAACTCCATGGGACGATCGATGAGGTCCTTGGTGTCCTCGTTGCGCTGCAGCATCGTGATCAGGTCGAAGCCAGGCTCTTCTCCCCCCGCCAGCCGCGCCTCCTTGTCGCGCCACAGAGCACTCAGCCCCTGCGCTGCGTCGACGAATCCGCGGAACACCTCGTCGTTGTCCGAGGGGCCGCCGTTGGCCTGCTCCATGGAGCTGGCCAGGTCCGACCACTCGACGAGCTTGCGGCGCTGCTCGTAGGGGAAGTCCAGCAGTGTCGCCAACATCCGCGCAGTCAGCTCGATGGAGACGCGGTCGACCCAGTTGAAGGGCTCACCGATCGGGAGGTCGTCCAGCACCTCTTGGACCCGCGAGCGGATCAGGCTCTCCATCTCGCGCAGGTTCTTCGGAGCCACGACGCCCTGGACGGCGGCGCGCTGCCGGTCGTGCTTGGGCGGGTCCATGGCGATGAACATGGCGACATCCATGAACCGCGGCGGCTCGCCGATGATGATGAACGGCTCAGCCGAGAACGTCTCATGGTCCTTGTCGACCGCGATGATGTCAGCGTGGCGGGTGACCGACCAGAAGGGACCGAACGGGCTGTTGGCCTGGAAGTGGACGGGAGCCTCGTTGCGCACCCGCTCGAAGTACGACTGCCACTTGCCCTGCCGGTAGAGGAACGGGTTGCTCAGGTCGATGTCGACCAGGGCAACCTGCTCCACGGGGGGGATCGGCTTCTCGACGAAGATCTTCTGCCCGTTGGTCCGGGTCACGAAGCGACGCGCCCGGTCGTACAGGTGCGCCCCGCGGATCTGCATGCTCATGGGGACGATGGACTGAGCTCGCTCGGTCATGGCGTCGGTCACGGTGGTCAGGGTCGTCATGGTGCGGTGTTCCTCTCGACAGTCACAGCTGGAACTCGGGGAGCCGGACGACGAGGCCGTCCAGGCTGTCGCTCAACCGCATCTGGCACGACAGCCGGGAATTCGCCTCGCGCTCGGGGTTCATGGCGAGCATCTCTTCCTCCACGGGACCCGAACGGCCGACCTGGTCGATCCATCCGTCCTCGACGACCACGTGGCACGTACCGCAGGCGGCTTCGCCGCCGCAGTCCCCGTCGATTCCAGGAACCATGTTGTCGACGGCGACCTGCATCAGCGAGACACCCTCTTCCAGTGGTGTCTCGTGCTTCTCCCCGTCGTGGGAGATGAAGGTGACAACGGACATGAAGAAACTCCTTGGTAGACCGGCCCTCAATCCTGTGTCTCCCCGTCAGGCTGTGGCTATGGTCACCTACGTCAACATATTGTGATTTCGGCTCAGGAGGTGCAGTGAGAGTTCCCGAACCCGGCGTGCCTCCGCTGGCGTTCGTCCAGCTCCTCAACAGCGACGCGCTTGAGCCCAGCGCCGTCGCGCACTTCCGTCGGATCATCGAACTCCAGGGCACTTCGGAGGTCGAGCTGGTACAGCGCGACCGGCAAGTGCCCATCCGATGGTTCCGCGAGGTCTACCCGGACCTCGACCCCGACGGTGCTACCTACCTCGGGCTCGCTTTCGCCGAGAAGGCCCAGCTGACCTCGTTCGGCCCGCTGAGCCTGCCCTTGGTCAGCGCTGGCTCGGTGGACGAGATCTTCCAGTTGCTGGGGTATCTGCCCGTGATCTCCGGCGCTCTTCGCCCTCACTTCCACCCGGGCGAGCACGGCTTGACAGTGGGGCTGAGCGGTCAGACCGGCGATCCCGATCTCGACTGCCTGGTCATCACCTACGGTGGTGCGGCGCTGCTTCGACTACTCGACCTGCTGGCCGGCCCGCTACCAGGGGTGACGTTGCAGCTGGCATGGCCTGCCCCCGGAGTTGTGGAGACTCGCACCGACCTGATGAGCGAACGGTTGGACTTCGACGCGCACACGTCCTTCATCGACGTGCCGGCCGAGGCCCTTCGTGTCCGCTGCCGGTTCCCGGACCCGGTCGCCTACGGCTTGGCCATCGCCGAGCTGCGCCGCATGCTCGACCGCAGTACCAGTGCCACCAGCGTGACGGAGCGGGTGCGACGACTGCTCGAGCAGGACCCAGGACGGTCGAGCAGCCGGGACATCGCCGCACTCCTCGACGTCTCCACCAGCACCATGAAGAGACGGCTCGAGGACGAGGGCACGACATTCCGTCAGGTCCGACAGTCCCTGCTGCGCGAGAGAGCCATCGTGCTGCTTCTCGACCACTCCCTGACGATCAGTCAGATCGCGGTCGATCTCGGCTATGGCGATCCTGGGAACTTCTCCCACGCCTTCAAGCGCTGGACCGGGCAGTCGCCGAGCGAGTTCCGCAACGTGGGGCGCCTCGGACCAGGGGGGTCGGCCGTCCTGAGCGGGAGCGGCCGCCCTTAGCTCGGCGCACTCGGCGCCACGTCTACGACCGGAGCGGGCTATCCGCGAAGCGGCGACAGGCGAGGCGCATCACGTGGTGACCAGTCGAACGGGGAGTCTGGTGGGCCCGCGCAACGAGCTGTTGGTCGACCATGTCGGGTCACCGGACAGCTCGATCCTCGAGACGCGACCGAGGAGCTCGGTGAGCACGACATGGGCCTCCATCCGAGCGAGCGGTGCTCCGACGCACAGGTGTGCGCCGTGCCCGAACCCGACGTGCATCCTGGGGTTGCGGTCAGCCCGATAGGTGTCGGGCTCCTCGAACGCCTCGGGGTCCCGATTCGCAGCACCGAAGGACAGCAACACCCTGGACCCTCGCGGGATGGTGACACCGGCGATGTCGTAGTCAGCGCGCGTGTAGCGGTACAGATTCTGGATGGGGCTGGAGAACCGCAGGTGTTCCTCGATCGCCATCGGGACCAGACCAGGATCCTGTCGAACGCGGTCGTACTCCTCCGGATTGCGAGCAAACGTCTCGAACATCCCGCCCAGCAAGTTCGTCGTGGTCTCGTTACCAGCCACGAGGAGCAGCATCGCGATCATGAACAGGTCGTTGCCGGTGAGAGCACCGTTCTCACTGTGGTTCATGAGTCGACCGAGAGCCGAGTCAGACTCCCGAATCCTCCCAGCGTCGAACTGCTCGGTGAAGTACCGCCGCAGGGACGCCAGGCCTGTCGCGGCATCTCGTGCGTGCCGGATGCCCAGCGGCGTCGCATTCGCGTCCATGATGCGCACCGTCGTCTCCGACCATCGGCGGAAGTCGTCGAAGTCGCCATCGGAGACACCCATGATGTGAGCGATCAGGCTCATCGGTAGCGGAGTGGCCAGTGTCGTCATCACGTCCGAGCCGGGAGCACGCACGAGTTCGTCGACCATCTCGGAGGCCAGCTTCTCCGCCATCGCGCGCCAGGAGGCCATCGCACCTGTGGTGAACATGGGCTGTATCTGCTTGCGTAGCCGGGCGTGCTCCTCGCCGTCAGTGAGGACGACGAGCGGCGCCTGGATCCGTAACCGGGTGACCCCCTGACTGCTGGTCACCTTGTCGGTGGCTCTCAGTGTGGCGCGGACGTCGTCGAGGCGCGAGAGGACCCACATGGCCCGACGCGGGTTGTAGTGCACCCGCCCCGTCTCATGAAGGCGTCGATACGCCGCATGCGGCTGGGCCGCCGTCCGTGGATCCAAGGGATCGTAGTCGGTATTGACCGCCCCCACCCAGCCGCGACGGCCGCGGATCACGGTGCGCGCGGCACCCTCGAAGTTCAGCCATGCTGCAGTCCCACGGGGTGGCCGCCCCCGATAGACGGAGGGTGCGGGGCGCGTCGGCCGAGGCGCCACTTGTCGCTCTGTCCGGATCGGCGTGCTCCATAAGACGTTTGGCCATCTCCGCTCACCGCTTGAGGACGCGATTGAGCCAGCTGGCTTCCCGAGCCGGTTGGTGGTGGCGGGGCACCACTGGTCTGCGGAGGAGGTCCGCACCTGGTTGGCGTGTTGGCCGCAGCCGGTCCAGGTGGACCTTCTGCAGGTGCGGCATGTCGTGGCACGGCGCATGGTGTGCTCCTGTTCTCGAGGGTCGGTGGTGCGACGAGGTGTGGGTTCAGCCGGTGCGAAGGTAAAGATCACCGCGACCATGACGGCACCGGCGGCGAGGATCACGCGCCCGGGATGGGCCAGGGAGCCGACGATGGCGTCCTTCGGGTTCCCGACGCTCGTAGTGCTCCTTGGCGGAGGCGAGCAGGAAGACGGTGTGGTCCATCGCAATCGCGAAGATCATGACGAAGGAAGTACGCCGGCCGCGGGTCGTGGGCGCCGCGGCTGGACGTGCCTCAGGCCAGGGCGAGGAAGAGCTTCTCCATCTTCTTGACGTCCACGCCGTCGAGACCCTCGTTGGACTCGGTGAGGCAGTGCTGCAGCCCCGTGGCAACGATGGCGTAGCCAGCACGGGAGAGTGCCTTGTTGACCGCGGCGAGTTGGGTGAGGACAGACTCGCAATCGGAGCCTTCCTCCATCATGCGGATCACGCTGGCGAGGTGGCCGTTGGCGCGCTTCATACGGGTGATGATCGCCTTGATCTCGGTGGGCTCGAGGTCCATCAGGCCTGCCCTCTGTTCTTGGTAGAAGCGATAGGGGCAGCGGCGACGGCCGACAGGGCCGTAAGGAGTCGCGCCCGTGCGTCCTCGGAGACGGCACGCAGCGCTTCGCTCGGCTCGGCGACGAACGACGTCATCATCGCCGGGTCGAAGGCCTCGACAACCGTGGCTTTCTCTCCCACCGAGCGGACGACGACGTTGCACGGCAGCAGCGCCGCGATGGACGGCTCGGCCTGCAGTGCCTGGTGGGCGAGCTGCGGGCGGCAGGCGCCGAGGATGACCTGGGGGGCGATGTCGACGTCGAGTTTGGTCTTGAGGGTCGACTTCAGGTCGATCTCGGTGAGCACGCCGAAGCCTGCCTCGGCGAGCTGCTCGCGCACGGCATCCACCGTCTCCTCGTAGGTGCGCTCCGTGGTGATCGCGAGCGTGTAGTCGGCCATTGTCCTGCCTTTCGTTGGTCTCTTGGTGGCCCTTCCAGGGGCTTCGTCCGCCAACTGTACAACCCCCCCGGGGGTTGTGCTAGCCTGCGTCTCGAACCCCCCGGGGGGTTGTGTTGTTACAGGTTCGATCAGCCAGTGAAGGAGTCCCCTCCATGCGTGAGACCACCGTCGACCAGCTCGCTGCAGCGCTCGATCAGGGCGCGCCTGTCATCGACGTCCGCGAGCCTGCGGAGTTCCGCGAGGGCCACGTGCCTGGTGCGACCAACATCCCGATGGGCCAGCTGACCGCCCGCCTGGGCGAGATTGACCCGAACCGACCGGTGCACGTGGTGTGCGCCTCGGGCAATCGCAGCAGCGCGATGGCCGACGTTCTGACCGCCAACGGCTTCGACGCGATGAATGTCGCCGGTGGCACCAGAGCCTGGATCCGCTCCGGGCGACCGATCGAGAAGTGAGGCGAACATATGACTGACGACACCACCACCGAGACACCCGCGCCGGCCTCGGCGACCGAGGAGGCGCAGCAGCGGCCAGCCGACGGGCTGACCTTCCGGACCCTGGAGACGCCGTCCCTCGGCGACCGCACCTACGTGGTCCACGACGGTGAAGTCGCCCTCGTGATCGACCCGCAGCGCGACATCGACCGGGTGCTGGAGGTGCTCGAGGCCGACGGGGTCCGACTGACCCACGTCTTCGAGACCCACATCCACAACGACTACGTCACCGGCGGCCTGGCCCTCGCGCAGACAACCGGAGCGGCCTACCTCGTCAACGGCGAGGACGACGTGTCCTTCGACCGCACCCCGATCGCCGACGGCGAGGTCGTCGAGGTCGGCGACCGCATGCGCGTCCGCGCGATCGCCACCCCCGGCCACACCTTCACCCACCTCTCCTACGCGCTCTCGGTCGACGGGCCCGACGGGCCCGACGGGCCCGACGGCGAGGAGCCGTACGCCGTGTTCACCGGCGGCTCGCTGCTCTACGGCGCCACCGGCCGGCCGGACCTGCTCGGAGAGGAGCACACCGACGCCCTGGTGCGCCACCAGCACGCCTCGGCGCACAAGCTCGCAACCGAGCTTCCCGATGAGGCTGAGGTCTACCCGACGCACGGGTTCGGGTCGTTCTGCTCGGCCACGCAGTCCGATGCCACCGCCTCGACGATCGGCGACGAGAAGCGCTCGAACCCGGTCCTGACCCAGGACGAGGAGACCTACGTCGGCGAGCTGCTGGACGGACTCGGTGCCTGGCCGGCGTACTACGTGCACATGTCACCGGCCAACGCCGCCGGTCCCTCCGCGCCCGACCTCTCCCCGGTGCAGGAGGCCGACGCGACCGAGCTGCGGCGCCGGATCGAGGCGGGCGAGTGGGTGGTGGACCTGCGCAATCGCAAGGCCTTCGCCGCCGGGCACGCCCCCGGCACCTTCAACTTCGGTCTCGACGGTGCCTTCTCGACCTACCTGGGCTGGCTGATCGAGTGGGGCACCGCCGTGACGCTGCTCGGCGAGACCGCCGAGGACGTAGCCACCGCCCAGCGCGAGCTGGTCCGGATCGGCATCGACCGGCCCGCAGCCCAGGCCACCGGCGGACCGCAGGACTGGAGCGACGGCGAGCTCAGCAGCTTCCCCACCGCCACCTTCGCCGATTTGGCGCAGGTGCGTCACCACCGCGACGTCGTGGTGCTCGACGTGCGCCGCGCCGACGAGTACGAGGGTGCAGCGATTGCCGGGGCGGTCAACATCCCGATCCACGAGCTGCCCCGTCGCGTCGGCGAGGTGCCGGCCGGTGAGGTGTGGGTGCACTGCGCCAGCGGTTACCGCGCCTCGGTCGCTGCCTCGTTCGTCGCTGCCGCCGGCCGCACCCCGGTTGCGGTCGACGACTCCTTCGAGAACGCCGAGAAGGTCGGTCTGCACCTAGTGAGCCCCGAAGATGACAGCACCGACACGACCGACGGCGCCGACGGGCCCGACGCCTGAGATGACACTGCTCCTCGCCGTCGTCGCCGGCGCGCTCATCGGCCTGTCCCTGGGGGCACTCGGTGGCGGCGGCTCGATCCTGGCCGTGCCGGTGCTGGTGTACCTGCTCGGCCAGTCCGCCTCCCAGGCGACCACCGGATCACTGGTGGTCGTCGGCGTCACCTCCCTGATCGGGGCGATCGCCGCACACCGCGCAGGCAACGTGCTGCTCGGCCGCGGCCTGGCCTTCGGCCTGGTCGCGATCGGAGGGGCGATGGCGGGAGCAAAGGCGTCAAATCTGGTCTCCGAGGACGTCCTGTTGGCCGCCTTCGCCGCCCTGATGCTGCTGGTCGGCGGGATGCTGGCCTGGCGCCAGCTACGCCACGGTCGCCGAGACGACCCTAGGCACGCCGCGCGGCCAGCCCTGGACGACCCGATCATCACGTTCAGCCCAACATTCGCCTGCCAGTGCCCCCGGGCGCTCAAGGTACTGGTGACCGCCACCGTCGTCGGGACCTTGACCGGCTTCCTGGGCGTGGGCGGCGGTTTTCTCGTCGTGCCCGCCCTCCTGCTCGCCCTCGCGCTGCCGATGGAGTACGCCGCCGGCACCTCGCTCGTGGTCATCACCATCACCAGCGCCGCCGCCCTGGCCGTCCGGGCCGGTGCCGGCGTCCCGCCGGACTGGACGTCCGTCGCCGTCCTCACCGCGATGTCGGCAGCAGCAGCCGTCGCGGGGGCCCGTCTCGCCGACCGTGTCAGCACCAACCGGCTCCAGGGCGCCTTCGCGGTCCTGGTCCTCGGCGTCGCCGTCTACACGGCCGCCCGCGCCGTCCCCGCCCTCCTCTGACCACACCCCATCGCTCACCCCTCACCGAACGGAACTTCCATGAGCACCACCACCGCCCCGTCGAAGGGCGCCTCCCGCGACTTCACTCCCGGCTTCCGCCCCGGACCCCTGGGCCGTCTCGGCCTCTGGGTCACCAACCACGCCAAGCTCGTCACCGGCGTCTGGCTGCTACTGATCATCGGGCTGGGCGCCTTCGCCCCCCAGGTCGAGCACAACCTGTCCGGCGCCGGCTGGCAGGCCGACGGCTCGCAATCCGTCGCCGCGCGCGAGCTCGCCCAGGAGAGCTTCGGCGGCAACGCCTCCTCCGCGATCCAGGTCGTCGTGCACTCCACTGACGGCCCCGTCACCGAGGGCCCCGGCGCCGATGTCCTCGCCCAGGTGACCCGGATGCTCCAGGCCGAGCCCCGCATCGCTGAGGTGATCGCGCCGATGCCCGGCGCGACCATCAGCCAAGACGGCAGCACCGCGATCATCCTCGCCGGCGCGGGTGCCGACACCAACGAGATGGTCCGTGTCGCCACCGACCTCAAGAGAGACCTCCAGGACCTCTCGGTCGAAGGCATCCAGGTCAACCCGACCGGCTCCTCATTGCTGTGGTCGGACTTCAACGAGGCCAACCTCGAAGCGATGCTGAAGTCCGAGATGGTCTCCTGGCCCGTCACCATGGCGATCCTCGTGCTCGCCTTCGGCGCCCTCGTCGCCGCCGGCCTCCCCCTGATCCTGACCCTCGCCGGCCTCGTCGCCTCCGCCGGCTCACTGGTCCTCATCAACGAGCTCGTCCCGGTCTCCATCTGGGCGATGAACTTCGCGATGATGTTCGCCCTCGCGCTCGGCATCGACTACGCGCTCTTCCTCGTCGTCCGCTACCGCGCCTCCCGCATGGGCTCCGGCAACTCCGCCCGCCAGGCCGTCGCCGAGACCATGGACACCGCCGGCAAGGCCGTGCTCCTCTCCGGCGCCACCGTCCTGATCTCGCTCTCGGCCGTGATGCTCGTGCCGTCGCCGTCCTTCCGCTCCATGGCCGGCGGGATCATGCTCTCGGTCGTCTTCGTCCTGGCCGCCACCCTCACCCTGCTACCGCTGGTGCTGTCCAAGCTCGACCACAAGATCAACAAGCTGTCCCTGCCCTGGGTCAAGACCGGAGAGCACCGCTCCCCGAAGTTCGCCGCGTGGGGCGAGCGGCTCTGGAAGCACCCGGTCGTCTGGGGCCTGAGCGCGCTCATCGTGCTGCTCGCGCTCGCCGCCCCGATCATCGGCCTCAAGACCGCCATGCCGTCAATCAAGGTCCTGCCCGAGGACGCCAGCGCCCGCATTGGCTATGACCTGGTCCAGGAGTCCTTCGGCGAAGGTGCGCCCGGCACGCTCCACATCGTGATGAAGGACGCCGACGCCGACGCCGCGAGCACCGTGCTCGCCTCCGACCCCGGCATCGCCGGGGCGATGCCGGCCATGCCGGCGGCCGACGACAGCGGGCTGGTCCTCATCCAGGCCGTCCCGACCGTCGACCCCTCCGACCCCGCCCTCAGCGACACCGTCGACCGGCTGCGCGCCGACCTGCCCGAGGGCGCACTCGTCGGAGGCGCGGCGGTGGAGAACCTCGACCTCAAGGCCCAGCTCGACGACTCCACGCCGCTGGTGATCGGGGTCGTTCTCGTGCTCGGCTTCCTGCTGCTGCTCGTCGCGCTCCAGGCGCCGCTGATCTCGCTGCTGGGCACGCTGGCCAGCCTGCTCTCGACCGCCGCCGCCTTCGGCGTGGCCCGTCTGGTCTTCCAAGAAGGTTTCGGCGCCGACTTCTTCGGCTTCGAGAGCCAGGGCTTCCTCGACGCGTGGGCGCCGGTGTTCTTCTTCGCGATGATCTTCGCGATCGCGATGGACTACACGGTGTTCCTGCTGGCCTCGGCCAAGGAGCACTACGAACACTCCGGCGACCCGAAGGACGCCATGGTCGGCTCACTGGCCCACTCCGGAAGGGTCATCTTCGCCGCCGGCGCGGTCATGGTCGCGGTGTTCTTCACCTTCGCGCTCTCCGGCCCGCTTCCCCCGAAGGAGATGGGCATCGTGCTCGGCGTCGCCGTGCTGCTCGACGCCTTCCTCGTGAGGCTCGTGCTGCTGCCGGTCATGCTGCGCCTTACCGGCAAAGCCGCCTGGTGGTCGCCGGCCTGGCTGCGACGTGTGCTGCCGACCATCACGTTCTCGCACGGCTGATCGCCCCTCGACCGCCGCGGCGTGTCCCCCCTACGCCGCGGCACGTGGTCCGAGCGCCCGTCCCCACGGTTGTCCGGACCACACCTCCCATCCCAGCCTCACCACCCTCACCTCTCCCGCACCATCACCTCGAAACGAAGGAGTTCCAACATGTGCCGAGCAGTCAGCTGCAAGAAGTGCGGCAAGACCACCTGGGCCGGCTGCGGCCAGCATGTCGACCAGGTCCTCTCCCGCGTCCCGCGCGCCGACCGATGCGCCGGCCACCCCCGCGAGGCTGGCATCGGGTTCTTCAGCCGCCTCTTCGGAGGCAAGGCATGAATCTCGACCGCGCCGTACTCCTCCTCGCCGGCACCATGACCCTGCTCAGCGCCCTGCTGGTCGCCCTCGTGTCACCGTGGTGGCTGCTGCTGACCGCCTTCGTCGGGCTCAACCTGCTCCAGTCGTCCATCACCGGCTTCTGCCCCGCCGCCGTCATCTTCCGCCGACTCGGCGTCAGCAACGGGTGCGCCTTCCGATGAGCGACGAGCGCGCTGATCACTGGGATGCCGTCTTCGCGTCGCGCGACCTCGACAAAGTGTCGTGGTTCGAGGAGACGCCCACCCACTCCGTGGAGCTGCTACGCCGACAGCCCGGCTCGGTGGTCGACATCGGGGCCGGCGCGTCCAGGCTCCCCGACGCGCTCCTGACCGACGGCCGCGACGACATCACCGTGCTCGACATCTCCCACGAGGCGGTCGCAGTGACGCGCGAACGTCTCGGCTCCGCGAAGGGCCGGGTCACCTACGTCGTCAGCGACGTCCTCTCCTGGAAGTCCGCGCGCACCTACGACGCCTGGCACGACCGCGCCGTACTCCACTTCCTCACCGCTCCGGCCGACCAATCGGCGTACGTCGACCTGGCCGCCCGCACCCTCTCCCCCGGCGGTTTGCTCGTCCTGGCCACCTTCGGCCCTGACGGACCCACGTCCTGCTCGGGCCTGCCAACGGCCCGGCACTCAGCCGACGACCTCGCCGCCCTCTTCGCGCCCGCCTTCACCCTCACCCACGCCGAAACGCGGATCCACCACACTCCCGACGGCTCCGAGCAGCAGTTCACCTGGGTCACCGCGCGGCGAACGGACGACTCTCATTGAGCTCCGCGACTCCACCGGGCTTCGTCGCGACGTGGAGCCAATCTAGAAAGCGGCTCACATCTAGATCAATCTAGGCGCTCCCTCTCAGCGTGGGACGCCCAGAGCAACCAGCAACCCGGTAGCCTGTTACACATCCGGTACAAACAGCCGGCCAACCTCGACGTTTGCGCAGGTCAGCATGGGTCAGTCAGTCAGTACTACGACATCTGACCGGTCCGGTGGTCGAGCCTGATCCGACCACCGCCGCTCGCTCGTAGCCGAGAACGGCGCCTGCTCCTCGGAGCAGGCGCCGTTCTTCGTTCCGAGGGTCACCGGCTGGCAGCGACGCTCAGGAGAAGAAGCCGTCGACGCCAATCACATACTTCGCGCACTTCTCGCCGTAGAGGTCGACAGTGAATGTCGCGGTTCCGCCGTCGTCGATCGTGCCGTCTTGCTCAGTGAAGGAGCTCCGGTAGCTGACCAGGTCGTTCCCTTCGAAGCAGTACATCGCGACACTGTAGGGGCCGTCGGTCGAGGCGCCGGTCTCGTTCGTCGCGGACCCGACGATCGCGCCGCCGACGAGGTTCACCTCGTTGACCTTCAAGGGAGCGGTGTTGAAGGAGCTCGTGTCGACGGGGACGGTCTCGACGGCGAACTCGTACTGGGCGTTCTGCGGGATCGCGCTGGCGTTCTCGAAGTAGATGTAGCCCAGGCCCACCTCGCCTGGCGCGACCTGAGCCGGGATCGTGCCCTGGCTGGATCCCGTTCCGACGATGGAGCCACCGCTCCGACCGGTCGCGGTCCAGTCGACATGGGAGATCCCATCCGCGGTGTTGTTGCGGAAGGCGAACAGGAGGACGCCCTGCTCGGTGTCGAGGGGGCCGACCTGGACGATGGAGACCTCTCCCGCCTCGCCCTTGCCGAAGCGCGGGCTCGCGGTGCCGCCTAGGAGGCCGGAGGCATTGAAGGCGAGCGGCTTGACGTCCGCGCCATCGCCGGTCGGGGCCTCATCGGCCGCACTGCCTGCTGCGGGTGTGGCTGATGTCGCTGCGGGGGTCGCCCCCGCCTTCTGGAGGTCGTTCGCGGACGAGCAGGCGCTGAGTGCCAGCAGGGACGTTGAGGCTACGGCTGCAGCAACGCGCAGGAGGATCTTCATGGACCGCAAGGTAGGTAGGACGTCCGAGTCATTCGTGGCGTTCAGCCACTGCTCCCCCAGCTCGACGCGTCCGGGCCAGCCGCCCAGGAGACGCCGGCTGGCTATCTGCTCCAGTTCTTCTTCTGGGCCGGGAAGGTAGCCCGGATGTGAAGGCTGGTCGCACCTGACTGCTCGCTACCGACACCCAGCTCGAACCCGAGCTTTGAAAGCGCGTTTCCCAGCGATCCATCGACCGAGTAGGTCCGGTTGCTCCGGATGTTGATGCCGACCTCCGTCGCCCCGTTGTCGAAGACGCTGCTGACAGCGGCCGAGAATCCGGGCTCGTCAGGCCAACGCAGGGGGCGTGGATCGCGGGGCATGCTGCCGGCGCCGTCGTGCCGGAAGTCGAAACCGCTGTTCTCCACGCGCTCTTGAGCAAGATCTCCGCCGTGGCCCCTGATGCGCCCCCGGATCCCTCGTCGGCGCGACACCTCGCGGAACGTCTCGCAGGTGATCGATGCAGCGCCCAGCGTGTTCATGATCCGGATGGCCTCGTTGTAGCGGTCCCGCAACGACCAGTCGTCGAACTCACCGAAGGGGACGAGAAACGGGCCGGCCTCGCTACTGCGCCTCACGTAGACCAGGGAAGGCCGGATGACTCCGTCCGTCGAGCGGACTCCCTGGGCGGCGGCCAGGGGCTCTTGACGCAGCTCGACTCGCCCCTTCAAGGCCGTGGGCTCCTCCTCGTAGAAGGCGACAAGCTGACTCACTGCGGCTCCTGTCCCGACGAACGACATGTCCCGCCCGACCCTAAGGCCGAGTGCCGAGCAAAGCCCGCGCCGCTCCGCGACAGCACTGCCGTCCTCTCGGGATCCTCGAAAGACTCGGAGGTCGGACGCACGGTACGGCCATGAACGACGAGATCTCCACAACTGGCTTCGACGCCGACGAGCCGACTCCACAGAGTCCGGGTTGGCGACCTGATCCGGAGAACCCGAAGGTCCTCCGCTACTGGGACGGCGAGCGGTGGCTCGACGCCACCGCAACGATCGGCGAGGCGCCTGTGGCTCGTCGCCGCTGGCAGCGTCGCACGAAGGTCGGGGTCGCGGTCGCCATCGCGATCGTCCTGGCGGGTGGCACGTCGGCAGGGCTGGTCGCCAAGCATCGGAGCGACGAGGCCGCCGACCGACGCGAGCGCGCTGCTGCGAAGGCCGCCGCGGAGCGGCGCCGAGTCGAGGCGGCCAAGGCGAAGGAGGAGAAGCGAGTCGCCGACGCGCGAGCGGCCCACCTCGCCTGCACGACGGCGATCACGCCGCTCATGGACTCCTTGCGGGACGTCGACTCGCGGCTCGACGTGGGCCTCTCGCAGCCCGACCTCTCGGAGATGGTCGGCGAGGCGTCGATCGCCTATGGCCGCACCGAGCTGACGGACGTCCCCGCAGACTGCCTTGACGCCGGCGTCCTGCTGGAGAAGGCGTTGAACCTCTACACCCGCACCGTCTCCGAGTGGAGCGACTGCATCTCCGACTTCGACTGCGATGTCGACACGGACATCCTCGAGCGCATGCGGTGGCGCTGGAGCAAGGCCGCCGAGAGCGTCATGGAGGCCCGTGCCCTGGTGACCGGCCTCGATCCGGAAACTCCGTCGGGCACCGACACCACGAGCTCCTGAATCTCCTCGAGCAGCCGGGGCGAATCGCCTGCGCACATCGCGGGCGAACGAGATGATGACCGCCGACCCACGCGAGGAGGCTCGGTGCCCTCAGGACCAGGACGCGATCAGGTGGCGGCCATGAGCCGCCTGGCGCGCATCATCAGCGTGCTCGACGACGCCGGCGCCGTCGGAGTCGAGGCCCCACGGCTGCTCGAGGTCGCCGGGTTCACCGGCACCGGGGCGCCGCAGGATCAGCTCGGCGCGGACCTCCGCCGCCTGCGCAAGCAGGGCTGGAGCATCGAGAACGTCGCCGGCCCCGGCATGCCGGCCCGCTATCGGATGGAGACGCGGGACAACCGCCTGCAGGTGCGGCTGACCGACGGGCAGCGCGCCGCGTTGCATCGGGCGATGATCCTGGCGGATCGGACCGACCTCGCGCGCCGGCTGGGCGTCGAGGCGTCCTCACTCCCCGAGGGCGTCGGCTCGACGATCGTCCCCCGGCGGGCGGTCGAGCTGCAGCGCGCGCTCGAGGCCGTCCGGATGCGCAGCGTCATCAGCTTCTCCTACAAGGGATCCCCGCGCCGCGTGCATCCGGGAGCCGTGCGCTTCCAGAACCACCAGTGGTACCTCAGCGGCGTCGAGGACGAGCAGGAGGTGCTCAAGCACTTCGTCGTCGGCCGCATGTCCGACATCCAGCTCGCCGCCCCGGGGACGTCACGCACGGTCGAGGTGATGCGTCGGATCCCGTTGCACCCGCTCCTGTGGGAGGTCGACCCGGCCGTCGAGGTGGTGGTGCGGACGACGCGGCACTACGAGTCGGACGTCGTTCGCTGGCTTCGAGCGCCGGTCGCTCGGGTCGAGCACGGCGAGGGCCCGGACGCGACGCTCGACCTGACCTACCGCATCACCCATCGCGCCGCCTTCCGCGCCCGGATCCTCGTGCTGGGCTCGCGCGTCTGGATCGTCGGCCCGGACGAGATCCGCCACGAGATCGTCAGCGAGCTGCGCACGATGGCGGGTCTGTGATGACTGCCGTCCCCCACTTCGTGCGCCGGCTGTCCCGGCTGCCCGAGATCGTCGACCTGCTCTCCTCCTACCCGGCCGGGCTGACCGTCGGAGACCTGGCTCGACGGTTCGACGTCGACCCCGACCAGCTCGAGCAGGATCTCGTCGCCTACCTCGATCTCGAGTCCTGGGGCTGGGGACATGACGTGTTCCGGCCTCCGGTGCTGGAGTTCGTGCACCCCGAGGACGATCCGGACGCTCCGGTGGAGATCGCGGAGTCGGTCGTGCGCGTCGTCGGCTCCGGCACGACCGGCCTCGGCGTCGAGCACCTCACCGCGGGCGAGCTCGCGGTCGTCTACACCGCAGGGCGTGCCCTCCATGACCTCTCCCCGGACGACGACCTGGCCTCAGCGCTGGCCGTCCTGGTCGAGACGATGACCGGGGACGCCACTGCCGGAGCCGAGGACTCGCTGCCGGCCTACCGCAGCGAGGTGCTCCGCCGTCTCCAGGATGCCGTGGCGCGGCGTCAGAGGGTCCGGATCGGGTACTCCCGGGCCTGGGAGGCCGGTGTCGGCACGCGGGAGATCGACCCGCTGCGGCTCGTCCAGACCCGACGGGGCTGGGAGGTTGACGCCGGCCCGGTCGGCCCGCTGGGCAACCTGTGGACCTACCTGCTGGCGAACATCCGCTCGGTCGAGCCGCTCGACGAGACCTTCGACCCGCCGGACCGCCTGGCGTCGAGGCTGGAGGCCCAGCGGGCCACCACCACGGTGCGCCTGGAGCTGGCCCAGGACGCTCGATGGGTGGCCGACATGTACGCCGAGGAGGTGCGGGTCGAGTCCGAGAACGCCGAGACCTTCACCGCCTCACTGGCGCTCCTGCCTCCGATCGGCGAGCGCGTCGGCCTCATGCTGATGGCGAGCGGCCCGGCGGCACGGGTGCTCGAGCCGCGGCACGCGCTGCCGGAGGCGATGGGGTTCATCGAGCGGCTCCTGAGCCACCACGAGGGCCCGCCGCCGTCAGCCGGG
The DNA here is from genome assembly GCF_055282735.1 of Nocardioides sp. B129/18. Taxonomy (NCBI): domain Bacteria; kingdom Bacillati; phylum Actinomycetota; class Actinomycetes; order Propionibacteriales; family Nocardioidaceae; genus Nocardioides; species Nocardioides sp. B129/18. The sequence goes on from NZ_JBUZJI010000036.1 coordinate 23,407, forward strand.
TGACCAGTCGGTCAGGTCAGGCCCAGGTGGCGCGCGACCTCGTCGCCGCCGGTGCGTCGGATCACCTCGGGATCGCCCACGACCACGAGGACGTCAGTAGCACGTGACATGCCGACATAGAGACGCTCGCGGGCGCGGTCGCGCTCGCCGATCTCGTTGACGCACAGGACGACGCAGGACCGCTCGAGACCCTTGGAGCCGAGGACGTGTCCGTAGAAGACGTCCTCGCCCTCCCAGAAGGAGCGCCAATAGCCGACCTTGCCGTGGCGCTCGGTCTGCGCGGTCTGCTCGGGGTGGCGGTGTCCGGTGGTCAGGAGCGCGATGCGGCCGGGGTCCCATCCGTCGTCGAGCAGCGACTCGACGACGTCGTCGGCCGCGTCGATCGCCTCCTCGGAGGTGGCCGCGACGAACCTGACGTCCTCCCCATGCCCGCCGCGGGAGTGCATCCGGGACGGCGCCAGTGGGCCGAAGGCGGTGTGGATCTGACGGGTGTTGCGCAGATTGTGGTCGAGCACAAGCGGGACGAGCTGCACCGGCGGCCGTCCGAACCGTTCGAAGAGACGCTGGTTCTCGTCGGCGAAGACGAACAGCCCACCGCTCTGCTCGTCGCGCAGCGCCGCGACCAGCGGCGACCACCAGGACTCGGCGAAGTCCTGGGCCTCGTCGACGACGAAGGCGTCGAAGCGCTTGCCGTCGGGGAGCTCGGCCGCGCGGGCCGCCATCAGCTCGGGCAGCTCGACCTCCCAGAAGTCACTGTGCGCCTGGTCGTCGACCGAGATGTCCCACGAGCGGGCGAGCTCCTCGTAGGTCCCGACGAACGCCGGCTGGTGGTTGCGGTGCCACGTGCCGACCACGCGCTTGAGGTACTCCGCCAGCCCGATGGAGTAGCAGAGGAGCGCCACGCGCTCGCGCTTGCGACCGTTGCCGCCGCGGGCGAGCTCCTTGGCCTTCTGCAGGGCGAGCACGGTCTTGCCCGACCCCGCTCCCCCGCGCACCTCGACGCGACGCAGCAGCCGGGTGACCTGCAGGATCACCATCTGCTCCTGCGTGAGGCGGTCGGCCTCGGCGGCTCGTTCGTCGGCCTCGGCGTTCACGTCGAAGGTGGTGTGTCCGCGGCCGGTGAGGATCTCGGCGATCAGCTCGACGTCGTCGTGGGTCGGCGCCCACTCGTGGGTGCCCATCCCCCAGGCGTTCTGCTCGATGCGCTCGCCGAGGACGGCCTGCTCCCGCTTGTCGTGGAGCGCCCATCGGGGCAGCTCGGGGACGCTGAAGTCGTCGCCGAACTCGCTGTGCGGCGCGACGACGCCGTGGGCCCAGGCAACGTGGCCTCGACTCCCCCACCGGGGATCGCTCTCGACATAGCGGCGCAGCGCGTGCTTGCTGTCGCGGGCCTGGTCGACGGGATAGCACCGCTCGTCGCCGTCGGCACGCCGGATCCACCAACCCGACGCGTCATGCCAGATCGAGCCGCCCTTGACCTCGAGCACGAGCACGCCCTTCTCGGGGATCAGCACGACGAGGTCGGCCTCGTGGTCCTTCTGCTCGTCGGTGAGCCGGAGGTTCGGGAGAACGATGGCCTCGGCCGGCAGCGCAGCGCAGACCTTCTCCCAGACCTGCTGCTCAGAACCGGTGACGAACGTGGGCGTCTCGGGGATGCTGCGTGCGGGCACGGGGACTCCTTCTCAGCGGCTCAGCTGGAGCCGGCGGACCGGATGAGTGCATCGTCGCGCACGGCGGTGACGCCGATGCGCTGAAGCGCCGCGACGAGCTCGTCCTCCTGCGACGGCTCGAGGTGCAGGTACGACCCGTTGAGCACCGTGTCCTGCACCTCCCCGACCGACCAGTCCACGGGAAGCAGGTCGAGTACCAAGTGTTCGAGCATCGGCGGCCAGTCGCCGTCTTCCACCGCGCTCAGCGCGTCCAGGTCGAACGGCTGATCCGGATCCTCGGCGTCCTCGGGGTCGAAGGGTGACGGCAGCACGTCAGCGCTGACCGCGAGGTCCACCGCCTCCCTCCAGTTGCCAATGGACCGCCAGCGCTCGTACTCATCAGCGAAAGAACGGACGAATCCGTCGGGAGCGAAGACGAGGCGATCAAAGGCCACGCCGTATACGACGCGATCGGTCAGCTGGTGCGGGCTTTGCTGAGACATCAGTTCTCCTCGTCTGGCTGGGTACAGGGCAACCATGGCGCCAACGTCCGAGTCATCTCGACCACTGAGTGCGCGTCACCGAAGGGATCGGAGGTCGTGGGCCGCATCGATGTCTCCTGCCCCCTTCAGCAGCCGCGTGAGGATCTGCTCGGCTGCCCCCCGGGAGAGATCGTCGTGGTCCCGTTGGTTCCCATAGCTACGGAGACATCCGTAGCACGAGGTCTCCGGCCCACATTCACAGCTCTGAACGCGTCTCAACGCAGCCACGAGCACATCGTCGAGTCGCTCCTCGACCAACAGGACATGGCCAGCGCCGCCCGAGACCGTGTCAAAGAGAGCAACGGACCACGTGTCGGGGCCGACTGGCGTCAGGGAGCCCCCGATGTCGTCACGAGCGATCTCGAGCGTCTCGCACGCTGCTTCCACCACTGCGTAGAGGACCGACTTCCAGGCAGCCTGAGAGCCCGAGAACCCCAGGATGTCGAAGTCGAGTGTCAAGAGATCAGTCTCGTAGTCGTGACAGAGGTCAACGAGTCGGCTGCTGCCGCCACATGGCTTGTTCGTCAGCAGATTCTGGTGCTTGGCAGGCTTCCCGGTGATCGCACGCGCGCTTCCGTAGCCGCACCAGTCACACACCCAGAAGCCCCTGCCTCCAGGGCCATCAGCGATCGCGACCATCCGACCGCGTGATCCGACCGTCACAGCCACGCTCCCTCCGCGAATGGACTTGATGTAAGTGACGGCATCGGGTGGTGCGGCCAGCACGTGGACCGCGCCGCTCCACGAGCGCTGCGGCGGCCGTGGCCCCGGGCGCTGAGGCTCCCGCGCCGAGACGAAGCCGAACTCAGGCTTGATGACCGTGCGCGGCGCTGAGGTGGCGATCTCGCCGCAGTGCGAGCAAGCGGAATCGACATCGACGACTCCCGCTCGGAAGCCGCTGCAACGATTGCACACGTAGTAGCTCCGCTCCTCCAGATCACGTCCGGGAAGCCTGTAGATCCCTCGTGAGGTCCACAACTGGCCGCCCGCGACGATGGTCGCGTCCGGCGCGTACTCGTAGATGGCCTGCGACAGGTCGCGTGAAAGATCGAGCAATCCGCCCATCTGCTTGCCGTAGCCGAAGTTGGTCTTCAACTCGACGGAGTCAACAGGGAATCCGTACTTGGGAAGCACGTTCCTGTTGGCGAGGAAGCCGAGCAGATCTCTCTTCCGAAGCGTGTTCGCGACTCGTTTGAACCTTTCCGCCAGGTTGTAGTTGGCCTTCGCCGCAGCCTCTGCCTGAAGTTCCTGAAGGATGGTGACCTCGTTGTGCAGCTCGAGGCGAACGGTCTCCAGCAGATCCACCAGAACGGTGACCCAGCTGGCGTCGGCGGCGCCGATCTCGTCCAGGACGTCGGCAGGAAGAATCCGGCTGAGAGCGTCGCGTACATCGTCAGGAACAGGATTGAGGAACGACGCCACCAACCCGACGGACGGTGAACGCCCGTCGGTCGGGAGAAAGAACTCTCCAGCCGTTCGATCAATCCGGTGAAGCGACTCGAAGTGCCAGCGGAAGAAGGCCGCTAAGGCCACGGAGTGTGCGTGTCTGCGGTCGATGCGAGTGTTGCTGAGCGGGACGAATGGCGCCCGCACCTCGCCGATGATCATCTGCTCGGGGTCCGCGAACTTGGTCAGATCGTGGGAGCGCCGCATCGCATACGTGACCACCAAGGCTGCAGCGCCAGCCCGACGCCCAGCTCGGCCGGCTCGCTGGAGGTAGTTCGCTGTGCGCGGCGGCATGTTGCGCAGCATCACCGCCTGCAGCTCGCCCACGTCCACACCCAGCTCGAAGGTCGTCGAACATGACAAGGTGTTGATCCGGCCCCGGACGAACTGCTGCTGAATCGATGCTGCCTCAGTGTTCGCCCACTGTGCCGTGTGCTCCTTGGAGCTCAGCGGGACGGGGTGCAGCGACTGGTAGAGGTGTCGGTAGTGATCGCGATCGTCATCGGCCGACGGCGGCGCGTAGGCCTGGAGGACGCCCTCGCACCCGAGCGCCGGGCAGACTTCCCGAATGGAGGCGGGAGCCATTCGACGGCACGTGGAGCAGGTGTATATCGGCGACTCGTCAGTGACCCAGGACAGGCGCAAGCGCTCATGATCGACTTGGTAGACGAGCCCGAGGCCGGGCTCGGTCGTCGCACGCAACCAGTCCACCGGGGTGGTGGGGTGTGTGAGGAACTTCCAGATGCCCTCCAAGACCGGCCTGGCGTCGTGCTGCGACCCGATCGCATCGAGGACGCGGCTGAGATAGTCGAGCCGGCGGTTCCTGCCGCTTCCGGGCAGCCAGGAGAGAACCTTTCTGAGCGCTTCGGGACCAGACAGTCGAACGCGGATCGGACCGAGTCGCGGCGCGAAGATCTCGTGATTGGGCGGGACATCCTCGGGCATGGTGAGGGCACCCTGTTGACGCAGGGAACGCACGAGCTCCTGGATGAGATCCCAGGCTTCCTCCTCGCCTAGACCGAGGGCGAGGAGCGGAGCAGGGGCCGCCCACGACGGATCGCGGTACATCTTCATCCGGACCAAGCCCAGGCCCTCGAGCGACTGTCGATCATCCGTGGCCTGCGCCTCCGCCATGACCCACGGCGCCACCAGTCGACCCTGCTGTTGCGCGGTCATGGAGCCTGGGAAGTGCTTGATCCGCGCGGCACTGCTGCGCGTGGAGAAGACGAGGTCCTCGATGGCGACCGGCTCTTCATGTGCTCGGGCGGCCATCAGACCTTGGACGATCAGACGTCGGCGCTGGACGCGAGCGTAGGAGTCCTCCAGGTAGGGCGCGAAGTATGCCGCCGCCTGTCGGCTGTCGCTGAAGGCGAGAAGCTTGCGGCCTTCGCCAGGCTGTACGGCCTCCCTGGCGTCCGGGCTGGGGGGCAGCGCCTGATAGAGCGCCGTCGCGATGACTGCGCTGCTCGCGTCTGAGCCCGTCTCGAACACGCGCACCGTTCCGGCGCCGCGGCCCCCGCAGGCCAGACAACCAGAGACCTCCTCGCCGTGCTGGTTAAGGCGGCGCGCATTCCGCAGCCTTCCCGAACCGCATCCGGCGCAGCTGCTCGCGGCTAGTCCCTCTGATACGCACCCGCAAGCGGCGCAGAGGCTCACGTCCGCGCCGTCAACACCAGCCGCATCCTCTTGAACGGCGTCCTCGTCCTCATCGGTGACGGCTGCCTCGTCTCCCAACGCCAGCCAGGTGCCCCGACTGCCTGCGCGGCGGGGATGGAGACGAACGACTCCGTCCTCCGACACGAGTTCCCCGACGACGTGGACGGCGCCGCATCGCGTGCACGACCCGACCTCGAAGACCGGAGCCTCGCAGGCGGGGCAGTCGGTGTGGCGTGCCAGCTGAACGTGGGGACCAGAGTCGGAGAGACAGCTGAAGGCGCCCTCCGTGGCGCGGAGGAACAGGTGGTAGCGCGCCGAGAGCGGCGTCGTTCCGTCGCCAGCGCGTAGCGAGCTGCCGAGATCGACTAGCGCTGAAAGGGCTGGGCCGGCATCCGGGTCGTCGCCGAAGAGGATGCCTGCGACCTCGGTGAAGGTCTTCGGGCCACGGGCGAGAACACGCCGGAGCTCAGCGAGCGACTGCTCGTGCAGCAGCGCCATCGCAGCCGACGGAGCCTGTCCTGGAGGCGCGACCCAACGGCCGGCCGCAGCAGCCAGCAGAGCAGATTCGGGGTCAGGTTGGCCGGCGAGCTCGATGAGCTCCCTCGGCTGCAACGGCCCCCAGAAGGGCCCGGACGGCATCTCGACCCGCTGGGCCCGGATGAGATCCTGCCTTGACGGGTCACCCGTGACCCACTCGAACTGCCGACCGAACAGATTGCTGGCGAAGCGTGTCACGGCACCAGGCTCCGCGTCACCACCGACTGTCGCAGACGTCGCGATGCACTGAATGGGACGGCTCGTCCCCACGCGATCCTGGACTCGACGCAACAGCATCGCGATCTCTGCGCCCTGACTTCCGTCATAGACATGCGCTTCGTCGACCACGATGAAGCGCCAGCGCGAATCTGCCCCCGAAGGGAAGAGACTCATCTCCTGGGGCCGCAGGAGCATGTACTCGAGCATCGCGTAGTTGGTGAGCAGGAGGTGGGGAGGAGACTTCCACATCTCCACACGACTGAGCAGCTCGTTGGAAAGCATCGGCTCGCCAGCGTTGAGCGCTCCAAAGAGCTCACGGGCTCTTGTCGGCTCACGCTCGGTGTCGCCGGTGTAACGACCAAAGGTGATGTCAGGGTAGGTCGCGAGGAGCTGCCGAAGCCTCTTCATCTGGTCATTGGCCAGAGCGTTCATCGGGTAGAGGAGCAGCGCACGCACACCAGGCCCCAGCTCGCCAGCCGCCCGCTCTCGCACAAGTGCGTCCAGAATCGGGAGAAGGAACGACTCCGTCTTTCCGGAACCAGTCCCGGTGGCGACCACGACATTGCGACCTCGCCGAACCTTCCGGATGGCCTGTTCCTGATGGATGTAGAGGGAGCGATCGAGCGGAAGCGCAGGTGACGCGAGAGCCGCGAACTCGGGGTGAAGCACTTCTTCCTCGATCAGGTCACGAGGCGAGCGGCCGGGTGCATAGGGCGGGGTGGCCTCGAGGTAAGGGCCCTTGTCGAGCATCGGCGTCGCGTCGATTGCTCGGCGCAGCGCGAGATCGATGTCCGGATCACGCACTGCTAGCAGCGACTGCAGATAACGGCGGTAGGTGGACTTGATGTTCTCAGCTGCCGCGACCGCGTCGATGCTCGTGCTCATGCGGAGAACTCCCGATGCTCGGTGATGGAGCCGGCCACGAGCAGCTCGGCGAGAAGCAGATCTGTCGTGACGAGCTGCGGGACGACTCGCGCGAGATCTCCCCACATCCGCTGTTGACGTGGAATCCAGGCTCGCGCTGTCTGATTGCCCCGCGCTGCGTGTCGGGCGGCGAGCGCCCAACCGAACGAGATGGAGGGCACGACACGCCAGCCACCTATCCGCGTTGGGTGGGATCGGGCGCCGAACGCCTCGATCGACCGCCGATCGCCGATGAGCGCCAGCGCCTTGCTGCACTCCGGCAGAAGCTTGTGGGCGTTGTTGACCAAGAAGGAGAGTCGCTCATGCTGACGATTCCGAATGAACTCCATCGCAGAGATGATTCGAGAGTCACCTGACAGGAGCCCCTTGGGAACCAAGCCGGCTTGTCGGACGAAGTCGGCTCGCATGCTGGGCATCTGATCGAAGACATCAGCGCTGTCGTCGAGTCGTCCGCAGGCTGCGAACGGATCACGACCCTGGACGAGGTCGAACACGACCGAGCCGCAGATGTCCTCGGCAGCTGCGACCTCGTCGTCGGACCACACGAGATCTGCCGCCGAGAGGAGCGCAGCCGGCAAGGCTCCACGCCCCGTCCAAGCCAGCGGTGCGTCATCGTGGGCCTGCGCGAGCGAGGCCCACGCAAGACCGGTCTGAATCAGCAGGGTCGGTATCGAGCGATCCGCGACATCCGATGCGGACAGCGAGAGGAGGGCATCCCGTGGGTGGGCGTAGACCAACGCGTCGATCGCCGCCACGACCTCGCCTGCCCGCTCCCCCAGAGCCAGCCCTCCGATGAGTCCCCGAACGGCCCACAGTCGAGAGATGTCGGCCGACGCCGGCAGCTCGCCCTCGCCCGCCAGGTACGCCGAAAGGGCCGACTCCTCGTGGTCGCCCTCCGTCACATGACCGACAGATTCGACGAGTACAGAGCGAGCAGCGTCTGGCCACGAGGGGATCTCCTCGGGAGCCCAGGGGTCCTCCACGCGGACGACGATCCGTAGAGGACCTGCGGATCGAAGGTGACTCGGCAGGGAGCAGCCGCCTCCCTCGATCGGGAGCACGACAGGGGGGCGCCAGGGTGCTCGCGCCGCGTAGACAAGTGCGGACAGACCTTCGATGTCGACGCAGTCTCTGAATTCGAGGCGGCCGTCGGCCAGGGTGACGTCGCTGAAGAGCGACTGGGGACGGATGGTGCCGAGGAGCACCTCACCGTCGTCGTCGAGGGAGAGCCGAACCTGCGGGTGCGCGCCCAGGGTGTCGACGATGCGGGCGAGGTCGAACTGGTAGACACCGTGGCGCCCCGCCCGAGGCGGCACCGTCTGCACGACTCCTTCGGGCGCCACCATCCGCAGGACGGGCTCTCCCACATCGCCGAGATCGAGGACCAGGACGCCAGGGTCCGCGACTACTCCCTCTCGGGAGAGCCGCAGCGGCTTGATCGAGGCCATCCTCGTCTCGGACGCCGACTGATACGCGACTGACATGTGGGGCGGCGTGATGACGAGCGAAGTCCGTTCCCCGTGCGCGCTGAGGTGCAGAGACCTCTCGAGATCGCGCCGTCCCAGCGACAGAACCGCCTGTGACGCGTCGATGCCGTCCGGAACGACGACCTTGACCTCGCTCGGCTGAAGACCGCTCTCGACGAATCGTCTCCATGACGGCGAGTAGCTCACCCCGAGCCCCTCGACGATCTTCACCGTGCGACTGGCGCCTCTACCCCAGGGACCTCTGACACGCACGGTGTAGGTGCCCACGATCGGACGTGGGAGCGAGGTCCAGATCGAATTGGGATCGCTGTCGTTGTCGGACCGGACCCACCGGGAGACCACCGCACCAGAGGCGTCGAGCAACACGACATCCCAGTGGGCCTCGCCAAGTTCCGCAGGAAGGTGCACGACTGGGACGGACGCGATGACAGGAAGCCCACCTGACGTCCGGACGCCGCGCACTGGATCCTCGGCGACGATGCGGGCGGCCGCATACTGCCGGACCTGATGCACCTTGGAGGTGTGCGGCGAGCCAAGGAGCTGAACCGTCGCACAGCCCTCGAGATCCATCAGCACCAAGGACCAACCAGTCCATCCAGGGGGCAGTGGGCTTTCGGCGATCTGGACGGACCCGTGTGCTTGGAGATCGCCCGGCTCGCCGGGGAACAGGAGCCAGACCGGACGCCCCGGTAGCGGAAGCGCTCCAGACAGCTGGATTCCGTCCTCACCGAAGGCGAGGAGGGGGTCGCTCTCGTCGACGAGGTTGAGTGTCAGGGCGAGATCCTCGCGACCGGCCATGGCGACAGTCGCTGCACGGACGGGAGCCAGGATCGCCACATCCGTCTGAGGCGCCGGCTCGTTGGATCCCGGCTCTATCGCTCGCGTCGCGATCCGTCGGCTGCTGGCATCGAGCCCGACGATCCACGTTGCCGATCCATCCGGAGCCTCACCCACGGCTGGGAGTCGGAGAACGAGCCCTTGGCCGAAGGGATCGATGACGAAGTGAGGGCGGTCGTGCACGCCGCCTGCGCGCGCACCGCGGTGGCGGACGGGCTGGATCTCGCCGCGCGCGTGGAGATCGACCGCCACTTCCCGGAAGCGAACCGGCAACATCACGTCTCCGCCGTCCCCGCCAGCAGCGACGACATCGAGCAGGTCGAAAGCTCGATCCAGGACATCGAGAGCGAACTCGTCGCCGTGCTCGAGGAATCGGATCACTGGCTTCGCGACGCTCAGCTGATGCTGGTGGCTGCGTGAGGTCACCCAGGCCACGAAGTCGCCTGCGGTCAAGCCAGGAACGACCCGGCGGCGCTCCGAGATGAGTCTGTAGAGGTCGGCAAGGCAGCGGGTCGGCATGCCTGAGTGCATCAGGATGAACCGCCCCGGAGTTTCCGGAGACTGTTTTTCTTGGCTCAGCCGGTTGGCATG
>NZ_JBUZJI010000037.1:0-12460 GCF_055282735.1 Nocardioides sp. B129/18
TCAGAGCTGATCAACGGACTGTTGTTGCAATGACCCTGTGAGCCCGCACGGGGAAGCTGCCCCCTCAGCGCCCCCGCACCGGAGACGCCTCCGCACCCGCGGCGAACGCCTCGGCGGCGTAGAGCATCCAGGAGTGGACGCCGGAGGGGCCGCCGTCGCGGTAGCCGCGGAGGTTCGACTCGTACTGCGGCCGCAGGGCGAGGTGGCCGGCCTCGGGGACGAGGAGCGACTTCTCGTCCAGGCCGCGGGCGACGAGGACGAGCCGCTCGGCGGCGCGGGCGACCAGGCCGTTGTGGGAGCCGAACGGCGCGACGGTGGCGATCTCGGCGTGGACGACGGCGGCGACGACGAGCGCCGGGGCGGCGGTCGGGCCGGTGAGGACGCCGGCGAGGTCGCGCAGGCGGGCGGCGGCCTCCGGCGAGCGGGGGCGGCCGAGCTCGTCGTCGGCGAGGGTGCCGGTGGCGGCGACGGCGTGGAGGCGGGCGAAGGCCTGCAGGGGCGCGCGGCGCAGCAGCGGGGTGAGGGCGAGGAGCTCGGTGGAGAGCCGGACGGCGTCGCGGGCCACGGCGTCGCCCTCGCCGTCGCGCACCTGCTCGAGGGTGGATCCGGAGCCCTCCAGGACGGCGCTGGCGTGAGCGCCGAGCAGCAGCGAGGCGGCGGTGGTCTCGGGGGAGGTCTGCCTCAGGCCGCGGTCGCGCAGCATCGCGTCGATGCCGTCGCGCGCGGCGGCGTGGGCGCTGGGGACGCCCTCCAGCTCCAGCAGCCAGGACAGCGGGTCGCTCACGGGCGGCAAGGCTACGCGAGCCACTCCGGACGCCGACGCTCCGTCCGCGCTGACCCGTGCGGGCCGTCGCAGCCACTACCGTGGGAGCCCATGGACGCCCACGACGCCCCCACCGCCGCCCGCGCCTTCGGCCGGGTCGCCGAGGCGTACCACCGCGGCCGTCCGGGCTACCCGCTCGAGGCGGTGCGCTGGGCCGTCGGCGAGGAGCCGGCCACCGTGCTCGAGATCGGCGCCGGCACCGGCCGCCTCACCGAGCAGCTGGTGGCGCTGGGCCACACCGTCCACGCCACCGACCCCGACCCGGCGATGCTCGCCGTCCTCGCGCAGCACCTGCCCGACGTGCGCACCACCGTCGCGCCCGCCGAGGCGCTGCCGGTGGCCCACCGCTCGGTCGACGTCGTCGTGTGCGCGCAGGCCTTCCACTGGCTCGACGCCGAGCGGGCGCTGGCCGAGGCGGCGCGCGTGCTGCGTCCCGGCGGCACGTTCGCGGTGCTGGCCAACCGCCGCGACGAGCGCATCCCGTGGGTCAAGCGGCTGGGCCGCATCCTCGGCTCGCCGGTGCGCGAGGACCTCTCGGCGGCGGCGCTGACCGCGGCCGAGGCGTTCGGCGAGGTCGAGGAGACCTCCCACCGCTTCTGGCAGACCATCGACCGCGACACCGTCCAGGACCTCGCCCTCTCCCGCAGCCACGTCGCGCTCCTCGACGACGACGCCCGCACCCGCCTGCTCGGCGAGGTCGCGGCGTTCTACGACGACTACGGCCGCGGGATGTACGGCATGGAGCTGCCCTACGTCGCCAGCGGCGTCCGCGCCCGGCTGGCCGCGCGCGTCGAGGCCCCGGCTGCGACGACGTCGCCGCGCGAGAGCCTGGTCATCGACACCGGCAGCCACCCCGCGATCCCCGACGAGATCCTCAGGGCGCCCCGCGCCTCCACCGACCTCGACGACACCGCGATGCTGCTCATCGACTTCCGGTGAGCGCCCCCGCCAGCATCCGGTAGCGCGCCACGACGGCGTCGACGACGTCGCCGTGCGGGCCGAGCACGTCGGAGACCACCGTCGCCCCGGCCTCGCGGGCCTCGGCGGCGCCCTTCTCGGAGAAGTAGCCGGCCGAGAGCAGGTAGAGCGAGACGGCGTCGCCGGGACGCACGACCGCGGCCGGACGCTCCCCGATCGCCGAGAGCGTCGAGAGCCGCACCTCCGCGCCCCACGCCTCGGCGAGGAGCGCGGCCTGACGCTCGAGGTCGGCGACGCCCTCGGGGTCGCGGGTGCCGGCGGCGATCATCGTGACCGGCTGGCCGGGCTGCGCTCCGGCGGCTCGCAGCCGCGCGATCTGCGCGGCGGCCAGCAGCGGGTCGGGGCCGAGCGAGGGGCCGAGGACGGCGTCGTGCTCGGGCAGGCCCGCGGGGAGGTCCTCGCGGACGTGGAAGCCGGTCGAGAGCAGCAGCGGGACGACGACCGCCGGCCCGTGGTGGGCGGCCATGACGTCGGCGTAGATCGGCTCGCACAGCTCGACGTAGGTGCACACGGCAGGCACGTCGAGGCGGGCGGCGACGGCCTCGGTGAGCCGCACGGCCACCTCGTTGCCGGTGGCGTGACGGGTGCCGTGGGCGACGGTGACGAGGGTCGGGACGCACATGGACTCCAGGGTGCCAGGAGCACGGAGGGCCCCGGCCGGATCCCGACGCGCTCAGCCCGATCGGCGCGGCGGGAACGGCGCCAGCCGGGCGGCGTGGGCGAAGCCCGTGGTGCGGTGGGCGAGCGCGGCGCGGCCGCGAGGGACGGCGCGGGCCTCGGCCCGCCACGAGGCGGAGAGCAGCGCGGCGAGGCCGTCGCGGGGATGTCGCGCGCAGGCGGCCCGCACGAGCGCGGGGTCGATCTGCTCCAGGCGCTTGCCCAGCACGTCCACGAGCGCACCGCCGGCGACGAGGTAGGGCAGCGGGTGCCGCCGCGGATCGAGGTCGGGGGCGGCATGGCGCGAGACGGCGTCGCCCAGCAGCCGGGCGGTGGCGGCATCGGCCCCGGCTCGGAGCGCCACCTCCTCGGCCAGCAGGCCGCCGCGCACCGCGAAGCAGTGACCGGCGACCGGCGTCTCGAGGGCGACGTCGTGGAGCAGCGAGGCGCACCAGAGCAGCTCGGGGTCGGCCTCGACGCCGTCGAGGCCGGCCAGGGCGTGGGCGTAGGCGACGGTGCGGTGCGCGTGGCCGAGCATCGCCGGTGACTGGCGCGCGGCCGCGGCGGACTCGACGGCCCGGCACAGCGCGGTGTCGGGCAGGTCCATCACCTCCGGCGCCGCCCGTCCCGCGCGCGATCCGGCACCGAGCGCGAGGAGCAGCCGCGAGCGGGCGTAGACCCGGGCGTCCCGCAGCGCGGCGCGCCGCAGCGCGCGGCGCTCGGCGGCGTCGAGCCGGCCGTCGGTGCGCCGTCCCCAGTCCAGCGAGCCGACCTGATCCATGATTCCACCTCTCGAAAACATGATGAAATGTCACGTTATCAGGAGATGGCCTAGGGTCGGGGCGTGTCCGCCCGTGAGCCCCGTCGCGAGCCCCGCCAGGAGCGGGCGCGCGCCCGCGTCGACCTGATCCTCGAGGCGGGCATGGCGCTCCTGCGCGAGCAGGGGTTGGGCGGCTTCACGATGTCGGCCACCGCCGAGCGGGCCGAGATGTCCCTCGGCTCGCTCTACCGCTACTTCGCCGACCGCGAGACCCTCCTCGGCGGCCTGGCGCAGCGCTGGTTCGACCTGCTCCACGAGCAGCTCGCCCGCGGCCTGGCCGGCCTGCGCTCGCGCGCGCAGGCGCAGGACGCCCTCGCCGCGGTGCTCGAGGCCTACTACGCCGCCTTCCGGGAGGACGCCGGCCTGGCGGCGCTGTGGACCGGCTCGCTCACCGACGCCGGGCTGCTGCAGCTCAACGCCGCCGACTCCCTGCGCAACGGCGCGCTGCTGGCCGAGCGGCTCGGCCCGTTCTCCGCCCTCGACGACGCCACCCTGCTCCGGCGCTGCGAGCTGGCCAGCCACCTCACCCTCGCCACCGTCTGCTTCGCCCTGACCCAGGACGACGCCGCGGGCGCCGCGTACGTCCGCGAGTTCGGCGGCTGGGCCGACCACCTGCTGCTCGGCGCGTGATGTGATGTGCGCCATGTGGCGGCGCACCAGGCTCGGGACGGAGGCCGACCGCGCCACCTTCCGCACCCTCCACACCGCCTCCTTGGCCGCGCCCGCGCTGCGCTCCGGACTGGGCCGCGAGAGCGCCGAGCGGGCCGTGCGGCACCTGCGGACGCTGCTCGGCACCCCGGCGCTGGCCCTCACCGACACCGCCGAGGTGCTCGCCTGGGACGGCCCCGGCCAGCACCACGCTCCGGCCGCCGGGGCGCTGGCCATCGACGCCGTCGCGCGCGGCGTCACCCGGGTCGCCGACCGCGACGACCTGCCGTGCGCCACCGCGGGGTGCCCGGTGCGCACCGGCATCGTGGTGCCGCTGGTCGTGGACGAGCGGATCGTCGGCACCCTGCAGGCCTTCGCACCCTCCCCCACCGCCGGCCGGGCGCGCGCGGCGGAGGAGGTGGCGTCCTGGGTGTCGGGACAGCTCGACCTCGCCGAGCTCGACGCCAGCCGCACCCGCCTCATGGAGGCCGAGGTCCGCGCGCTGCGCGCCCAGATCAGCCCGCACTTCATCTACAACTCCCTCGGCGCCATCGCCAGCTTCGTGCGCACCGACCCCGATCGCGCCCGCGAGCTGCTGCTGGAGTTCGCCGACTTCACCCGCTACTCCTTCCGTCGTCACGGCGAGTTCACGACGCTGGCCGAGGAGCTGCGCTCGGTGGAGCGCTACCTGCTGCTCGAGCAGGCCCGCTTCGGCGACCGGCTCCAGGTGACGCTGAGCATCGCGCCGGAGGTGCTGCCCGTCGCCGTCCCGTTCCTGTGCCTGCAGCCGCTGGTGGAGAACGCCGTGCGGCACGGCCTGGAGTCCGCCGAGGGCGGCGGCCTGATCCGCATCGTCGCGCTCGACCAGGGTCGCGACTGCGTCATCGAGGTCGAGGACGACGGCGCCGGCGAGGACCCCGCCCGGGTGCGTCGGGCGCTGGCCGGGGAGCCCGAGGGCGACGGCTCCGATCCCGCCGTCCACCGCTCGGTGGGCCTGGGCAACGTGGACGGGCGCCTGCGCGCCACCTACGGCGACGACTACGGTCTGGTCGTCGAGACCGCGCCCGGGGCGGGGACGAAGGTCGTCGTCCGGGTGCCGAAGTTCGCCCCGGGGGTGCGCGCGTGAACGGAGGACCGATGAGGGCCCTGGTGGTCGACGACGAGGCGCCCGCGCGCGGCGAGCTGGCCTGGCTGCTCGAGCAGGATCCGCGCATCGACGCCGTCCTCACCTGCGACTCGGCCACCGAGGCGCTGCGGGTGCTGCACGAGGAGGCCGTCGACGTCGTCCTCCTCGACATCTCCATGCCCGGGCTCGACGGCCTCGAGCTCGCCGCCGTCCTGCGCCGCTTCCGCGAGCCGCCGGCGATCGTCTTCGTCACCGCCCACGAGCAGCACGCCGTCGAGGCCTTCGACCTCGAGGCGGCCGACTACGTGCTCAAGCCGGTGCGCGCGGAGCGCGTCGCCGAGGCGGTGCGCCGCGTCGCCGCCGTGCGAGCCGCCGGCGACGCCGCCCCGGCGACGGGCACGGACGCCGAGCCGCCCGAGGACGTCGCGATCCCGGTGGAGCGCGGCGGCGTCATGCGGTTCGTGCAGCGCTCGGCGATCAGCCACGTCGAGGCCCAGGGCGACTACGCGCGCCTGCACACCGCCGAGGACTCCTACCTCGTGCGCATTCCGCTGGCCCAGCTCGCCGAGGAGTGGGCCGGAGCCGGGTTCGTGCGCATCCACCGCTCCTCGCTGGTCTCGCTGGCCCACATCGAGGAGGTGCGCACCGAGTCCGGACGCTGCACCGTGCGCCTGTCCGGCACCGCCACCGAGCTGGTCGTGAGCCGGCGCCACACCCGCGAGCTGCGCGACCTCCTGCTGCGGGTCCACCGGTGAGCGAGCCGCCGCCGCGGGTGCGCGTCACGGGTCCCCCGCGACGCCGCCCCCCGCTGGCCCGCGCTCGCGAGGTCGACGAGGACACCGCCCTGGGCGAGATCTACCTCGGCTCGCTCCTGCGCGACCAGCTGGCGCTCGCCGCGCGCACCCTCGGGACGCTGGTGGTGCTGCTGGGCGCGCTGCCCGCGGTGTTCTGGCGCTGGCCGGGCCTCGCCGAGCACCGCGTCGCTGGGATCCCGCTGGCCTGGCTGCTGCTCGGCGTCGCGGCCTACCCGCTGCTCGTCGGCCTGGCGTGGAGCCACGTGCGTCGCGCCGAGCGCACCGAGGACGCCTTCACCGAGCTGATGAGCGCCGATCCCGCGAGACCGACGGACCTGCCCGGGACGGACCGACCGTGAGCCCCGACGTCAGCCCGGTGCCCGGCGCCGTCGCGATCGTCCTGGTGACCCTGACGACGCTCGGCATCGGCGCCTACGGCCTGCGGCTCTCCCGCACCACCAGCGACTTCTTCGTCGCCTCCCGCTCGGTGCACCCGCGGCTCAACGCCTCGGCCATCGGCGGAGAGTACCTCTCGGCGGCCTCGTTCCTCGGCGTCGCCGGGCTGCTGCTGGTCTCGGGCGCCGACATGCTCTGGTACCCCATCGGCTGGACGGCCGGCTTCCTCGTGCTGCTGGCGCTGGTCGCAGCACCCCTGCGTCGCTCGGGGGCCTACACGCTGCCGGACTTCGCCGAGGCGCGGCTGGGCTCGCGGCGCGTGCGCTCGGCCTGCTCGCTGCTGGTGGTCGTCATCGGCTGGCTCTACCTGCTGCCGCAGTTCCAGGGCGCCGGCATCACCCTGGGCTCCACGATCGGCGCGCCGGCGTGGGTGGGGCCGCTGGTGGTCGGCGCGGTGGTGCTCGTCAACGTCACCGCCGGCGGCATGCGGGCGATCACCTTCGTCCAGGCCTTCCAGTACTGGCTCAAGCTCACCGCCCTGCTCGTGCCGGCCGCCGTCATGGCGGTGGTCTGGCTCGGCGACGGACGCCCCACCGCGGGCCCGGCCGACGGCGGCCTGCCCGACCTGCTCTCGTGGTCGCGTCCGCTGGCCGACGGCGGCGGCCAGGGCCTCTACGTCACCTACTCCCTCATCGTGGCCACGTTCCTGGGCACCATGGGCCTGCCGCACGTGGTGGTGCGCTTCTACACCAACCCCGACGGCCGGGCCGCCCGCCGCACGACGCTCACCGTCATCGGCCTGCTCTCGCTCTTCTACCTCGTGCCGCCGGTCTACGGCGCGCTCGGCCGCGTCTACGCCGCCGACCTCGCGGCCGGGCGCTCCGACGTCGTCGTGCTCGAGCTGCCGCGGCTGGTGCTCGACGGCGCGGGCGGCGAGGTGCTCACCGGGCTCGTGGTGGCCGGCGCGTTCGCGGCCTTCCTCTCCACCTCCTCCGGCCTGGCCGTCGCCGTCGCCGGCGTGCTGAGCCAGGACGTCGTCGGCCGCGGCCGCCTCGACGGCGTGCTCGCCTTCCGCCTGGGCGCCGTCGTCGCCGTGGCCGTGCCCTGCCTGACCGCCATCGCCGGACCCGACGTCGGCGTCGCCCGCACCGTCGGCCTGGCCTTCGCGGTGGCCGCCTCGACGTTCTGCCCGCTGCTGCTGCTGGGCATCTGGTGGCGCAGACTCACCGACGTCGGGGCGCTGGCCGGCCTGGCCGTCGGCGGCCTCGGCTCGTTCGTCTCCGCCGTGCTCACCCTCGGCACCGACCTCGGCCGCGGGGTCGCCGACGGATGGCTGCGGCTGCTGCTCGAGCAGCCGGCCGCGTGGTCGGTGCCGCTGGCGCTGGCCACGATGGTGCTGGTCAGCCTCGCGACGCCGCGTCGGGTGCCGGCCCACGCCACCCGCCTGCTCGTGCGGCTGCACGCGCCCGAGGCCGTCGCGCTCGACCGGGGCTGACCGGGGCCGACCGCTCGTCGCGTCACCGCGACCGCTCGGCGCAGCCTGCTCGCCCCCGGCCGCACGGCGCCCCCGCACCCCTGCCGACGTGACCGGGGTCACTCCTAGCGTGAGCCCGCTCACACACCCCGAGGAGGACCCCCGTGACCCCACCGACCAGCGGCACCCACGCCGCCGAGCGCACCGCGGAGGGCGACGTCTACGACGAGCTCGCCGCCACCGAGCAGTTCGCCGAGCTGCGGCGGCGCTACCGCGGCTTCGTGCTGCCCGCCACCGTCGCCTTCCTGGCCTGGTACCTGCTCTACGTCGTCCTCTCCAACTGGGCCGGCGACCTGATGTCCACCAAGGTCGTCGGCAACATCAACGTCGCGCTGGTCTTCGGCCTGCTGCAGTTCGTGACGACCTTCGCCATCGCCTACGTCTACAGCCGCTTCTCCACCGCGCGCCTCGACCCGCTGGCCCAGGAGCTCGAGCAGCGCTTCGTCGAGCGCGCGGCCGGGCACTCCCAGGACGGGGAGGCCCGCTGATGGACCACCAGGTGCTGACCACCGTCCTGTTCCTCTCCGTCGTCGCCCTGACGATCGGGATCACCCTGCGCGCCAGCCGCACCACCAGCGGCGCCGCGGACTTCTACGCCGGCGGCCGCTCGTTCTCGGGGTTCCAGAACGGCCTGGCGATCGGCGGCGACTACATGTCGGCCGCGTCCTTCCTCGGCATCTCCGGCCTCATCGCCCTCTACGGCTACGACGGCTTCCTCTACTCCATCGGCTTCCTCGTGGCGTGGCTCGTCGCCCTGCTGCTGGTGGCCGAGATGCTGCGCAACTCCGGCCGCTTCACCATGGCCGACCAGCTGGCCTACCGGATGCGGCAGCGGCCGGTGCGCACGGCCGCGGCGACCTCGACCGTCGTCGTCTCGATCTTCTACCTGCTCGCCCAGATGGTCGGCGCGGGCTCGCTCGTGGCGCTCCTGCTCGGGGTGGAGAGCCAGGCGATCAAGAACACCGTCATCCTCGGCGTCGGCCTGCTGATGATCTTCTACGTCACCGTCGGCGGCATGAAGGGCACCACCTGGGTGCAGATCGTGAAGGCCGTCCTGCTCATGACCGGCTCGGCCGTCATCGTCGTGCTGGTGCTGGCGAAGTTCCAGTTCAACCTCTCCGACCTGCTCGGCGCGGCCGCGTCGAACTCCGGCAAGGGCGACGCCTTCCTGGAGCCCGGGCTGAAGTACGGCGCGACGATGACCAGCAAGCTCGACTTCCTCAGCCTCGGCCTCGCGCTGGTGCTGGGCACCGCGGGCCTGCCGCACATCCTCACCCGCTTCTACACCGTGCCCACCTCGCGTGACGCCCGGAAGTCGGTGCTGTGGGCGATCGGCCTGATCGGCGTCTTCTACCTCTTCACCCTGGTGCTCGGCTTCGGTGCCGCGGCGCTGCTCAAGGGCGACGAGGCCGCGGAGGTCGCCACCTCCAAGGGCAACCTGGCCTCGCCCCTGCTGGCCGAGGCCGTCGGCGGCGGCGCGGGCTCGACGGGCGGCGCGGTGCTGCTCGCGCTCATCGCGGCCGTCGCCTTCGCGACGATCCTCGCGGTCGTCGCCGGCCTGACGCTGACCTCGTCGACGTCGGTGGCCCACGACCTCTACAACGGCGTCATCAAGAAGGGCCAGGCCACCGAGAAGGAGACCATCCGCGTCACCCGCGTGGCCGCCTTCGCGATCGGCCTCGTCGCGATCCTGCTGGCCATCCCGGCCCAGCGGCTCAACATCGCCTTCCTCGTGGCCCTCGCCTTCGCGGTGGCGGCCTCGGCGAACCTGCCCTCGATCGTGCTCAACATGTTCTGGCGCCGCTTCAACACCCGCGGCGCGGTGTGGTCGATCTACGGCGGCCTGATCTCCTCCATCGGCCTGGTGATCTTCTCGCCGGTGATGTCGGGCAAGGGCGTCGTCGACGGCGTCAACCAGAGCCTGCTGCCCGCGTCGATCGACATCTCCTGGTTCCCGCTGGAGAACCCGGGCCTGGTGTCGATCCCGATCGGCTTCCTGCTCGGCATCGTCGGCAGCCTGCTGACCCGCGAGCCGGCCGCCGAGGAGGCCTTCACCGAGCTGGAGGTCCGCGCGCTCACCGGCGCCGGCGCCGAGGGCGCCGTCTCGCACTGAGGCCCGGCCCTCCTGCAGCGCCCGCGTCCCCGCCCTGTTCACAGCCCTCCGCAACCCCTCCGCAACCCCGCGGTCGCGACGCTGTCGATCCGCGACCTAGTGTGGTGGGAGCCACACACTCCATCCCCGAAGGAGCCTCGAGACGTGACCGACCAGACCCTGGCGAACCTCCTCAAGGAGGACCGTCGCTTCGAGCCCCCCGCCGAGCTCGCCGCGCACGCCAACCTCACCGCCGAGGCGTACGAGCGGGCCGCCGCCGACCCCGAGGCGTTCTGGGCCGAGCAGGCCGCCCGCCTGGACTGGGCCGAGCCGCACCAGCAGGTGCTCGACTGGTCGAACCCGCCGTTCGCGAAGTGGTTCGTCGGGGGCCGGCTCAACGCCTCCTACAACTGCGTCGACCGTCACGTCGAGGCCGGCCGCGGCGACAAGGTCGCCCTGCACTTCGTCGGCGAGCCCCTCGGCGACACCCGCGACATCACCTACGCCCAGCTCAAGGACGAGGTCTCCCAGGCCGCCAACGCGCTCACCGAGCTCGGCGTCGAGGCCGGAGACCGCGTCGCGATCTACCTGCCGATGATCCCCGAGGCGATCGTCGCGATGCTCGCCTGCGCGCGCATCGGCGCCCCGCACACGGTCGTCTTCGGCGGCTTCTCCGCCGACGCCCTCGCCTCGCGCATCGAGGACTGCGGCGCGACGCTGGTCATCACCGCCGACGGCGGCTACCGCCGCGGCTCCGCGTCCGCCCTCAAGCCGGCCGTCGACGACGCCCTCGTCAAGCTCGGCGAGGCCAGCCCCGTCGAGCACGTGCTCGTCGTGCGTCGCACCGGCCAGGACGTCACGTGGAACGCCAAGGCCGACGGCGGCGTCGACGTCTGGTGGCACGAGGTCGTCGTGGAGGCCTCCACCGACCACACGCCGCAGGCCTTCGACTCCGAGCACCCGCTCTACGTCATGTACACCTCCGGCACCACCGGCAAGCCCAAGGGCATCCTGCACACCACCGGCGGGTACCTCGTCGGCGCCAGCTACACCCACTGGGCGGTCTTCGACCTCAAGCCCGAGACCGACGTCTACTGGTGCACCGCCGACATCGGCTGGGTCACCGGCCACTCCTACATCGTCTACGGCCCGCTCGCCAACGGCGTCACCCAGGTGCTCTACGAGGGCACCCCCGACTCCCCCGAGCGCGGCCGCTGGTGGGACATCATCGAGCAGCACCGGGTCTCGATCTTCTACACCGCCCCCACCGCGATCCGCTCGTTCATGAAGCAGGGTCAGGAGATCCCCGACGCCCGCGACCTCTCCAGCCTGCGGATCCTCGGCTCGGTCGGCGAGCCGATCAACCCCGAGGCCTACGTCTGGTACCGCCACGTCATCGGCGGCGACCGCACCCCCGTCGTCGACACCTGGTGGCAGACCGAGACCGGCTCGATCATGATCAGCCCGCTGCCCGGCGTCACCGCCGGCAAGCCCGGCTCGGCGATGACCGCCATCCCCGGCGTCAGCGCCGAGGTCGTCGACGACGACGGCAACCCCGTGCCTGACGGCTCCGGCGGCCTGCTGGTGCTCACCCGGCCGTGGCCCTCGATGCTGCGCACGATCTGGGGCGACGACGAGCGCTTCGTCGACACCTACTGGAGCCGGTTCAAGAAGCAGGGCTTCTACTTCGCCGGCGACGGCGCGAAGAAGGACGACGACGGCGACCTGTGGGTCCTCGGCCGCGTCGACGACGTCATGAACGTCTCCGGCCACCGGCTCTCCACCACCGAGATCGAGTCCGCGCTCGTCTCGCACCCGAAGGTCGCCGAGGCGGCCGTCGTGGGCGCCAAGGACGAGGACACCGGCCAGGCGGTCTGCGCGTTCGTCATCCTCCGCGAGAACGCCGGCGACGGCGGCGCCGACATCGTCGCCGAGCTGCGCCAGCACGTCCGCAAGGAGATCGGCCCCATCGCCACCCCGCGTCAGGTGATGGTGGTCCCCGAGCTCCCCAAGACCCGCTCCGGCAAGATCATGCGCCGCCTCCTGCGCGACGTCGCCGAGAACCGCGAGGTCGGGGACGTCACCACCCTCGCCGACTCCTCCGTCATGGACCTGATCTCCACCGGGCTGTCGTCGGGGAAGGGCGAGGACTGAACCCCCGGGGGGCATGCCGGTTTCCCCGGATATCCGGGGAGACCGACCCTTGTCCGGGGAAGCTTCCCCTGACAACGTCCAGCTTCCCCTGACCTGATCGGCCTCGACGAGACCCCCGCGTCCCCGACGCGGGGGTCTCGCGCGTCCGGGGCCGATGCGCCACGATCGGACGATGGCCGAGGAGACGTGGGAGTTCGAGTTCACCGGCACCGTGCTCGAGTGGCGCGGCCCCGCGCCGTTCCTGTTCGTGCCGATGCCGGTCGAGGACAGTGAGGACCTCAAGGAGGCCGCCCGCGGCCTGGAGTACTGGGGTCAGGTGAAGGTCGACGCGCTCATCGGCGAGACCCGCTTCACCACCGCGCTCTTCCCCAAGGACGGCCGCTACCTGCTGCCGGTCAAGGCCGTCGTGCAACGCGCCGAGGGCGTCGCGGAGGGGGT
>NZ_JBUZJI010000037.1:12470-23216 GCF_055282735.1 Nocardioides sp. B129/18
ACCCCCGACTGCGGCTGCTGGGCCGCGATCCCTCCTGAGGAGGGTCCCGCCCGTCGCCGCAGCCCGATAGGCTGACTCCCGGTGTGCCGGGAAGTCTGGTCGGCGTCGTTCGCCCGACCCCTCACCACGTCTGGAGCCGCCCGTGGTCGTCCGCCGCACCGCCGCCCGCACCGCCCGCCTGTTCACCCGGGGCACCTACGGGGAGTCCTCGCGCATCGCCGCGGTGCTACGCGCCGAGACCACCGGCGGCGTCCTGCTCATCATCGCGGCGGTGGTGGCGCTGGTGTGGGCCAACAGCCCCTGGAGCTCGGCCTACGACGACCTGCGCGACCTCACCGTCGGCCCGCACGCCCTGCACCTCGACCTCTCGCTGGGCACGTGGGCGGCCGACGGCCTGCTCGCGATCTTCTTCTTCGTCGCGGGCCTGGAGCTCAAGCGCGAGTTCGTCGCCGGCGACCTGCGCGATCCGCGTCGCGCCGCGCTCCCGGTGGCCGCCGCGGTCGGCGGGATGGTGACGCCCGCGCTGGTCTTCGTCGCCGTCAACGTCCTCGGCGACGGCGACCTGCGGGGCTGGGCGATCCCCACCGCCACCGACATCGCGTTCGCCGTGGCCGTGCTCGCGGTGATCTCCACCCACCTGCCCTCGGGACTGCGCACCTTCCTCCTGACGCTGGCGGTCGTCGACGACCTGCTGGCGATCACGATCATCGCGATCTTCTACACAGCCGACCTCCAGCTCGTCTGGCTGGCCGGGGCCCTGGTGCCCCTGGCGGCGTTCGGGGTGCTGGTACAGCGGCGCGTCCATCGCGGCTGGCTGCTGGTGCCGCTGGCGCTGCTGACGTGGGGGCTGGTGCACGCCAGCGGCGTCCATGCGACGGTGGCCGGCGTGCTGCTGGCCTTCACGGTGCCCGTGCTGCGGCGCGACCGCGACGACCACCGTCCCGGCCTGGCCGAGCACCTCGAGCACGTCGTGCGACCGCTGTCGGCCGGCGTCGCGGTGCCGCTCTTCGCCTTCTTCGCCGCCGGCGTCACGATCGGCGGCTGGTCGGGCCTGGTCGACTCCTGGCGCGACCCGGTGGCCCTGGGCATCATGGCCGGCCTCGTGGTGGGCAAGACCGTCGGCATCGCGGGCTCCACCTGGCTGCTGGCCACCTTCACCCGCGCCGACCTCGACGACGAGCTCTCGTGGATCGACGTCGTCGGCATGGCGATGCTCGCCGGCATCGGGTTCACCGTCTCCCTGCTCATCGGCGAGCTCGCCTTCGGCTCCGGCAGCGTGCGCGACGAGCACGTCAAGGTCGGCGTGCTGACCGGCTCGCTGGTGGCCGCCGCCCTGGCGTCGCTGGTGCTGCGGATGCGCAACCGCACCTACCGACGCCTGTGCGACCTCGAGGACGTCGACGAGGACGGGGACGGGGTGCCGGACGTGTATCAGGTCGCCCCGGAGGGTTCTGTAGGGTCGGCGTCGTAGTCAACGGCGAACGGAGCCCCCGCATGTCCCTCGACGAGGCCAAGGACACCGACCCCACCCTCGGAAGGCTCGTCCACGACATCCGGGCCGACCTGACGCTCATCGTCCAGAAGGAGATCGAGCTCGCCAAGCTCCAGGTCGTCCCCGGGGTGAAGTACGGCGGCATCGGCGCCGGTCTGTTCGCCGTCGCGGCCTTCCTCGGCGTGATGGTGCTGATCCTGCTGTCGGTGACGGTGGCCTACTTCATCAACTGGAACGGCCACGGCCTCGCGCTGCACTGGGCGTTCCTCATCGTCACCGGCTTCTACGCGCTGCTGGCCGGCGTCGCGGTGCTGGTGGGCGTGCGCATGGTCAAGCGGGTCAGCGGCCCGAGCCGGGCGATCGACCAGGCGCGTGAGATCGGCCCGGCGATCAGCCGCGAGGTGGCCTCGCCGTCCGAGCACGGCGTGGCGGTCCCCCGCGTCTGAGGTCTCGCCTCAGCTGGCGCAGCCGCCCGTCGAGACCGTCTGGTCGGCGGCGCGGCCCTGCCGTGCGCTGCGCGCGGCCTGGTCGGCGGTGAGGGCGTAGCCGGTCTGCGGATCGGTGACCGACGCGGCGAACACGACGCCCGCGACCTCGCCCGCAGAGGTGAGGATCGGGCCACCGGAGTTGCCCGGTCGCACCAGGCCCCGCAGCGAGAACACCTCGCGGATCACGGTGCCGTCGCCGTAGATGTTCGGCGAGCGCAGCCGCTGCTCGGCGCGGATGCGGCCGGCGCGGGCGTCGAAGGGTCCGTCCTGCGGGTAGCCGAGGATCGCGACGGGGTCCTTGGCGGCGGCCGAGCGGTCGAAGGCCAGCGGACGACGGTCGCCTGAGTCGAAGGCGATGACGGCGAGGTCGACCTGCGGGTCGTAGTAGACGACGCGCCCCGGCTCGGTGCGGTCGCCGACGATAACGTCGGGGTCCATGACGCCGGCCACGACATGGGCGTTGGTCATGAGGCGGTTCGGGGCGTAGACGAAGCCCGAGCCCTCGACGCCGCGGCCGCAGCGGTTCGTGCCGCGCACCTTCAGGACGCTGCGCTCGGCCGTGCGGACGTCGGCGCGGGCCAGCATCCGGCGATCGCCCGGCGCGACCTCGACGATGCGCTCGGGCGCGAAGGGCTCGAGGTAGCGGGGGAAGAAGCTCTCCCCCACGACGTCGTTGAAGGAGCGCAGCAGGCTCGCGGAGTCGCGCGGCAGGACCTGGTCGACCTCGCCCAGGACGGTGGAGCTGCGCACCAACGGCGTGACGCCGGCGATGCGGGAGCCGGACACGGCCACGCCGAGCGCCCACGCCACGAGCAGCACCGCGACGGCGCTCAGCGCGGCGCCGCCGATGGCGTCGAGCGCCCGCACCGGCTGCCACCGGATGTGGGCGCGCGCCTTCGCGCCGAGGTACTGCAGGCCGGCCTGGCCCAGCGAGGCGCAGAGGATGACGATGAACAGCGCGCCCAGCGAGACCGCGAGCGAGGGTCGCGCGGCGCCCAGCGCCAGCGGCGCGAGCCACACGCCGAGCGCACCGCCGACCAGCAGGCCGACGGTGGCGAAGGCGCCGGTGACGAAGCCCTGCCAGTAGCCCGAGACGGCATAGGCCAGCACCAGCAGCACCAGCAGCCAGTCGAGGAGGTTCACGCAGGTTCCTAGGGTGGTGTGGGGCTCAGATGTCCTCGACGGGGAGGTCGTCCTCGTCGGGGATGGGCCGCGGATCGGCGGCCAGCATGTACGACGGGAGCTCCCGGACGCGAGTCTCGTCCCAGGGCCGGGTCCAGCCGAGATGGTCGAGGAACCGGGCGATGATGCCGCCGGTGAAGCCCCAGAGGATGACGTCCTTGCGCGGTCCGATCAGGAAGCCGGGACCCAGGAAGCCGCGCGGGTGTCGCACGGTGATGCGGTGGGCGGGGTCGACGAGCTCCTCGACCGAGACCCGGTGGAGGGCGTGGACCTCCTCGGGACTGCGGATGCCGACCTCGCTCGCGCGCGCCCACCAGCCGAGCACCGGCGTGACGGCGAAGTTGCTCGGCGGGAGCCACAGCTGCGGCAGCCGACCGATGACGTCGACGGCCGACGGGTCGAGCCCGACCTCCTCCTCGGCCTCGCGCAGCGCCGCCTCGACCGGGCCCTCGCCGGGATCGAGGCTGCCGCCCGGGAAGGAGACCTGGCCGGGGTGCGAGCGCATCGTGTGGGAGCGCTCGGTGAGCAGCAGCTCGGGGCCGCGGGCGCCCTCGGAGAAGAGCATCAGCACCGCGCCCTGCCGCGCGGAGCCGTCGGCGGGCGGGAGGAACCGCGTCAGCTGCTCGCCGGTGATGCTGGCGGCGCCGTCGCGGACGACGTCGAGCCACGCGGGGGCCGCGCCGGGGGTGGCGTCGGCGCTCACAGCGCGATCCCGAGGTGCTCGCGGACGAGGTCGACCAGCTGCTGCACCGAGGTCAGCTCGACGGCCTCGACGCGCCTCACCCGGCCCTGCGCGTCGATGAGGATCGTGGTGGGCAGGCCGATGACGCGCGCCGGCCGGGCGCTGGCGAAGACGCCCTGGGTGTCGGCGACGAGCGGATAGGTGACCTTGCTGCGGCGGGCCAGCGCCATCGCCGACTCGGTCTGGGGGTCCTGGAAGTCGACGCCGAGCACGCCGACCTTCGCGCCGTAGCGGCGGTGGAACTGCTCGAGCAGCGGCATCTCGGTGCGACACGGGGCGCAGTAGGAGGCCCACACGTTGACCACGAGCGGGCCGCGCAGGCGGGCCATCTCGACGCCGCGTCCGCCGCCGAAGCACGGCAGCGTCTCCTGCGGCAGCCCGCCCTCGACGGCGGCGTCGGGGGTGGCCGGGCAGGCGGCGATGCCGGCGGCGGCCTTCTCGCGGCGCAGCGTCGGGGTGTCGACGTCGATGGCGGCGGCCCGCGGGGCGCCGGTGGTGGTGACGTCGGTGCCGGGGGCGCACGCGGCCAGCGGCGCGAGGAGCAGCACGGCGCCGAGCGCGGCGGCCAGCCGCGCGGACCTCACGCGCGGCCCTCCGTGCGCACCAGCTTCTCGGCGACCTCCGGCTCGGTGGGGCCCTCGCCGTAGGACGGGCACCAGCGGGCGATCGGACAGGCGCCGCAGGCCGGCCTCTGGGCGTGGCAGCGACGGCGTCCGTGCCAGATGAGGTGGTGGCTGAGCATCGTCCAGTCACGGCGCGGGAACAGCGCCCCGATGGCGTGCTCGACCTTGACGGGGTCGGTCTCCTCGGTCCAGCCGAAGCGGCGCGCGAGGCGGCCGAAGTGGGTGTCGACGGTGATGCCGGGGACGTCGAAGGCGTTGCCGAGCACGACGTTCGCGGTCTTGCGGCCCACGCCGGGGAGGTCGACGAGGTCCTTCAGGCGCCCGGGCACCTGCCCGTCGTGGTGCTCGACGAGGGCCGCGGAGAGCTTGAGCAGCGACTCGGTCTTGGCGCGGAAGAACCCGAGCGGACCCACGATGCCCTCGAGGGTCTCGCGGTCGGCCGCGACCATCGCGCGGGCGTCGGGGTAGGCGGCGAACAGCGTCGGGCGCACGGCGTTGACGCGCTTGTCGGTGGTCTGCGCGGAGAGCACCGTGACGACGAGCAGCTGGAAGGCGTCGTCGAAGTCGAGCTCGCAGTGCGCGTCGGGATAGGTCTCGGCCAGGACGCGGTGCATCTTGCGGGCCCGCCGCACCAGCGTGGTCGGCGGCTTCTCGTCGACGGGGGCTGCAGGCACGTCGGCCAGCCTACGGCGCGGCACCGACAAGCCCGTCGCGCCCCCGCAATCCGCGGCCGATCCGAGGACGCGCCCGCCCCAAGCGCTGCTGTGAGCAATTCCACTGGCTAGGATCGCCTGCGGCAGGTCCTCGCTCCCACGCGAGCGGCCCCGAACCGAGATGGAGGCACCCGGTGGACAACGACGTGTTGCGTCAGGCACCGCTGTTCAGCGCTCTGGACGACGAGGCGGCCGCGGCGCTGCACTCCTCGATGACCGAGAGCCGACTGCGACGCGGCGAGGTGCTCTTCCACGAGGGCGACTCCGGCGACAAGCTCTACATCGTCCTCGACGGCAAGGTGAAGCTCGGCCGCACCTCCGTCGACGGCCGCGAGAACCTGCTGGCGATCCTCGGCCCCGGCCAGATGTTCGGCGAGCTCTCCCTCTTCGACCCCGGCCCGCGCTCGGCCACGGTCACCGCCGTCACCGACACCACCTTCGCCTCGCTGTCCCACGAGGACCTCCTGCGCTGGCTCGAGGGTCGCCCCGTCGTCGCCCGCGGCCTGCTCGCCCAGCTCGCCGGCCGCCTGCGCAAGGCCAACGACGTCGTCGCCGACCTCGTCTTCTCCGACGTCCCCGGCCGCGTCGCCAAGGCGCTCCTCGACCTCGCCGACCGCTTCGGCCGCACCGCCGACGACGGCGTCCACGTGCACCACGACCTCACCCAGGAGGAGCTCGCCCAGCTCGTCGGCGCCTCCCGCGAGACCGTCAACAAGGCCCTCGCCGACTTCGCCTCCCGTGGCTGGCTGCGCCTCGAGCCCCGCTCCGTCGTCCTGATGGACGTCGAGCGTCTGGGTCGCCGCGCGCGCTGACGCGCCGTGCAGGTTTCCCCGGTCGACCGGGGAAACCTGTCGTTGTCAGGGGAAGTCTCCCCCGACAACGGCAAGTTTCCCCTGACCTGATGACCCCCGCGGATCACCTCGACGACGTCTAGGTCGATGAGGAGGTGGTCGAGATGACCGCGACGAGCGAGCGCGAGGCCGCGTTCGAGGCGTTCGTCCGAGCCCGGACGCCGCAGCTGAGCCGCGCCGCGTACCTCCTCACCGGCGACATCCACCTCGCCGAGGACCTCCTCCAGCACGCGTTCGTGCAGACCGCCCGGCACTGGGAGCGCATCGAGGGGCGCCCCGAGGCCTACGCCCGCCGCGTCCTCTACACCGCGAACGTCTCGTGGTGGCGCTCGCGGCGCCATGTGGCCGAGCAGCCGCTCGAGGCCTGGCACGACCGGCCGACGCGCGGCGAGGACGTCGAGCTGCGCGCCGACCTCGTCCGGGCCCTGGCGCGACTGACCTCTCGGCAGCGCACCGTCGTCGTGCTGCGCTACGCCGAGGACCTCACCGAGGCGCAGGTGGCCGACGTGCTCGGCATCCGCCCCGGCACGGTCAAGTCCATCGCCCGCCAGGCCACCGCGCGTCTCCGTGCGCTCGCCCCCGAGCTGGCGCCCGGCGCCCTCGACCTCCAGGAGGACCTGCGATGAGCGAGGACCTGCGCGAGCGGCTCGACGCCGTCCCCGTCCCGACGCTGAGGATCGGCGATGATCTCTGGCGCCGGGGCCGACGCCGCCGCCTGCGCGACCGCGCTGCGATCGGCGTCCTGGTGCTGGCCTTGCTCGGCGGCACCGCCGGCCTGGTGGCCGGCTGGCACGGGACGTCGCGCGCCGAGGTGGCCGGCACCGGCGACGTCCTCGGCGTGCCCGACCACCTCCACGCGATCCCCGGCTTCCTCGGCCGGCGACAGGCTGACGGCGGCTGGCGGGGCGGCAGGCGCATCGAGAGCGATCTCGAGATCGGTCGCGGCGCGGCCGCGTGGCGCACGCTGGACGGCCTGCCGGTGGTCGTCGGCGCCGACGACGGCGCGTACCACCTGCTCGACCTCCCCGACTACCTGGGCGCGAACCGTCTCGGCGACGGCGGGCTCGTCACCCCGACGATCACGCTCTCCCCCTCGGGTCGCTACCTCGCCTACTCCTGGGCGACCTTCGGGCCGGACGCCGCGACCGCCCCGATCCCCAGCGGCGTCAACGTCCTCGACCTCACCGACGGGGGCGTCGTCGGCTACCCGCTGCGCGGCGAGGAGGGCACGGCGGTGTCGGCGATCGCGTGGTCGCCCGACGAGCGCTGGATCGGCTGGGGCGGCGTGCGGCTGGGCTCGTGGACCGCCGAGTCGATGGGCAGCCTGAGCGGGGTCGCCGGCCGGATCGATCTCGCCTCCCGCCGCACCCCTCGGGCCTATCGCGTCACCACCGACCAGCTCGCCGTCGGCATCACCGACGCGGGGCTCACGCGCGTGACCGGCGGCGGGGCGGCCTGGATCATCGACGACCGGGGCCTGCGTCGCAACCGCGCGGTCGGCCCGATCTCGGCGATCGGCACCCGGCTGATCCCCGATGCGACCGGTGCGCGCTTCGCGATGGGCGTCGTCGCCTCGCCAGCGATCCGGATCATCCCTGCCGATGGCAGCGCAGACTCCCGCAGGATCCCTCTCCCCGACGACGGCCGAGGCCTCGGCCGGCCTCTTGCCTGGGTCGACGAGCAGCACCTCCTCGCCGTCGTCGACGCACCCGACGGCACGAGCGCACGGATGATGGTGCTCGGCGCCACCAGCAGCCGCCTCGTCGGTCGCATCGACGGCCAGGCACCGGACTCGCTGAGCATCGCCACCGACCTCGTGACGCCGGATCGCGTCGTCGTGTCCCGTCCCGCGCCCGACTGGCCGTGGTCGGACGAACGCAGGGTGTGGACGGTCGTCGGCGTCACCGTCGGCCTCGCGCTGCTGGTGCTGGCGCTCGGCCGACTGCGCGGCCGGCGCCGCTCGTCGCGGCCGATCGACGTCGATCCGCGCTGATCAGGACAGGCAAAGCCTTCCGATGACGGGCGAGGCTTCGCCCGTCATCCGACGGTTTCCCCGGTCGACCGGGGAAACCTGCACGCCCCTATCGCCCCAGATACGCGAGCTGCGCACGCACCGACAGCTCGGCAGCACCCCACAGCACCGGGTCGACGTCGGCGTAGACGATCTCGACGACCCGGCGGGGCAGGTCGTCGGCGGCAAGGGTGTCGGAGGAGGACGCGGCGAGGGAGGCCAGCGCGGCCTCGACCTGGGCGAGGCGGTCGCGGCGGTGGGCGCGGTAGTGGTCGAGGGCGGCGAGGGCGTCGGAGATGACCGGGCCGTGGCCGGGCCAGATGCCGGCGAGCTCGCGCTCGGAGGCCAGGGCGTGGAGGCGGTCGAGGGAGTCGAGGTAGGCGCCGAGGCGGCCGTCGGGGTGGGCGACGACGGTGGTGCCGCGGCCGAGCACGGTGTCGCCGGTGAGCACGGCGGCGTCGGCGGGCACGAAGAAGGACAGCGAGTCGGCGGTGTGGCCGGGGGTGGCGACGACGTGCACCTCCAGGCCTTCGACCTCGACGACGTCGCCGTCGTCGAGGCCCTCGCCGCCGAGGGTGAGCGCGGGGTCGAGGGCGCGGACGCCGCAGCCCATCCGCTCGGCGAAGGCGCGCGCGGCCTCGGCGTGGTCGTGGTGGTGGTGGGTGAGCAGCACCAGCCCGACGGAGCCGTCGGCGGCCTCGGCGATCGCGTCGAGGTGGGACTCGATCGCCGGCCCGGGGTCGACGACGACGCTGCGCCGCGCACCCGGCTCGCGCAGCACCCAGGTGTTGGTGCCGTCGAGGGTCATCATGTCGGCGTTGGGCGCGAGCACGCAGCGCGCCCGCTCGCCGAAGACGCCACCGGTCCAGGAGCCCAGCGGAGGGACGGGCGGGGGCACGGGGGTGCTCACGAGCGTCGCGCCGCCACGAGCGCGCGCATGCGGTCGGGCATCGACAGCGTCCAGCCCTCGCCGAGCGGCTCGACGCTGGGGCAGAACATCGCGGCGGTGCGGCCGGCGGCCTCGGCCAGCACCGCGTCGGGGTCGGCGAAGGAGCCGATCTCCAGGCACGTGAGGTAGGTGGGCGGCATCATCGCCAGCGTGCCGGCATCGGCCTGGTCGGCGGCCTGCCGTGCGGGCAGCCAGGTGACCGAGGACGACTCGGTGGAGACGTCGCGCGTCACCTGGCCCTCGGGCAGCAGCGCCACGAAGAACCAGGTGCGGTAGCGCTTGGGCTCGAAGACCGGCGTCAGCCAGGCGTCCCAGACCCCGAGGAGGTCGGTGCGCAGCACCAGCCCGCGACGGATGAGGAGGTCGGTGAGGGCCAGCTCGCGGCCCTCGAGGGCGACGCGGTCGGCCTCCCAGTCCTCCGCGGTGGTGTCGGCGACGACGGCGTCGGCCGACGGCCCGGCGAGCAGGACGCCGGACTCCTCGAAGGTCTCGCGGACGGCGGTGCACACCAGCGCCCGCGCCAGCTCCTCGCTGCAGCCCAGGCGCTCGGCCCAGACGGCGGGCGAGGGCCCAGCCCAGCCGACGCTGGCGTCGAAGTCGCGCGGGTCGACCCCGCCGCCGGGGAAGACGGCCATGCCGCCGGCGAACTCCATGGAGACGTGACGACGCAGCAGGTAGGCCTCGGGGCCGTCGGCGCCGGGCCGCATCAGGACGACGGTGGCGGCGTCGCGCGGGGCGGCCGCCTCGCGCTCACCGGACTCGAAGGCGCGCGCGGTCTCGACGACGGCGTCGGGCAGCGGCACCGGGGGCAGGGGGATCCGCACGGGTCAGTCGACCTCGACGATCAGCTCCACCTCGACGGGCGCGTCGAGCGGCAGCACCGGGACGCCCACGGCCGAGCGGGCGTGGACGCCGGCGTCGCCGAAGACCTTGCCGAGCAGCTCGGAGGCGCCGTTGGCGACGCCGGGCTGGCCGGTGAAGTCGGGGGTGGAGGCGATGAACGCGACGACCTTGACGACGCGGCGCACGCGGGAGAGCTCGCCGATCTCGGCGCGGACGGCGGCGATGGCGTTGAGGACGCACTGCTGCGCGCAGTCGTAGGCCTCCTCGGCGGTGACCTCGCCGCCGACCTTGCCGACCGCGATGAGCTCGCCGCTGCGCATCGGCAGCTGGCCGGAGGTGAAGACGTGCGAGCCGGAGCGCACCGCGGGCACGTAGGCGGCCACGGGCTTGGCCACCTCCGGCACGGCGAGCCCGAGCTCGGCCAGGCGCTCCTCGGGGGTCGCGGTCATCGGCTCAGCCCTCGATCGGGCGCTTGAAGTAGCCGACGAGGTTCTCGGGGTTCATGCCCGGCGCGATCTGCACGAGCTCCCACCCGTCGGCGCCGAAGTTGTCGAGGATCTGCTTGGCCGCGTGCGTGAGGATCGGCGCGGTGAGGTACTCCCACTTGGTCATGCTCGGCACCCTACTCGGGCCGTGAGCCGGCTCACGGCCGGGCACGGGCGGCGCGCTCAGGGCGCGGCAGCGGCCGCCTTCTGACGCCGCCAGCCCAGGTTCGTGAGCACGACGCCCGCCACGAACACCACCGCGCACAGGCGCGCCAGCCACACCCACACGCTGTCGGCCAGCAGTCCGGAGCCGACGAGGGCCTCCACCAGCCCGAGCCCGCCGCGGCGGCTGGTCCGGCCGGACTCC
>NZ_JBUZJI010000037.1:23226-33172 GCF_055282735.1 Nocardioides sp. B129/18
CCGCGACCGCCAGCGGCACGATCGGGAGGAGCACCAGCGCCAGCCCGACGCGGCGCAGCGTCGATCCGTCCGGCGCGTCGGCGGACACCCAGGACGGGGCCGGCAGGAGCAGCACGATCGGCAGCGCCAGGAGCATCGCCGAGCACACCCCGCCCACGAGCATCAGGACGTCGACGACGGCCGCCACGATCGCGAGCTGCAGCCCGATGCCGACGCCGGGCCCGACGGTGGCGCCGACGACGACGGCCGGCACGAGCAGGGCGCCGACCCACAGCAGGAGCGGGACGCCGAACGGGAGGCCGCTGCGCATGCGTGCGGGCGGCAGGTCGGGCCGGCGGGCGTCGGATCGGCCCGCGACCAGGCGTCCCCGGCGTCGCGACTCCAGGATCGTCGCCAGGCACCCGAGCAGGCCGGCGGTGCCGGCGACGACGCCGATCGCGGCGATGAGCGGGCCGATGAGGTCGTCGTCGGCGTCGCGGGCGGCGAACCAGCCTACGACCACCGCCAGCCCGACGGCGTGGCCGAGCACCGCCACCAGCTGGAGGCGCGAGGTGCGCCGGGGCGCGGGTGCGAGGCTCGTCACGCGTGCGCTCCTTCCCCTCCGTTCGAGCGGCCAATCCCCGCCCGACCTCAGGTCCTGCGCCCTACGCTGTGCCCTCATGGCCCCCGACAGCCCGCATCCGACGCCCGACTGGCCGCAGGTCCGCCTGCACGTGGTCACCGGCAAGGGCGGCACCGGCAAGTCGACGGTCGCCGCCGCGCTCGCGCTGGCCCTGGCCTCCCACGGCAAGAACGTGCTGCTGTGCGAGGTCGAGGGCCGCCAGGGCATCGCCCGGATGTTCGACGTCGACCCGCTCCCCTACGAGGAGCGCCGCATCGCCCAGGGCCTGCGCACCGAGCCCGACCGCGCGCCCGGCGTCGTCCACGCGCTGCACATCGACCCCGAGTCGGCGCTGCTGGAGTACCTGGCGATGTACTACAAGCTCGGTCGCGCCGGGAAGGCGCTCGACCGCTTCGGCGTCGTCGAGTTCGCCACCACCATCGCCCCCGGCGTCCGCGACGTCCTGCTCACCGGCAAGGTCTACGAGGCCGTCGAGCGCAACGCCCGCAACAAGGGCGCGCTCACCTACGACGCCGTCGTCCTCGACGCCCCGCCGACCGGCCGCATCGGCCAGTTCATGGGCGTCAGCGACGAGCTGGCGGGGCTGGCGAAGGTGGGGCCGGTGAAGAACCAGTCCGACACGATGATGCGGCTCTTCCGGAGCAAGCGCACCGCCATCCACCTGGTCACCGTGCTGGAGGAGATGCCGGTGCAGGAGACCCAGGACGGCATCGCCGAGCTGCGGCGCGACGGCCTGCCGGTGGGCGGCGTCGTGGTCAACGCCGTGCGTCCCCACGACATCGGCGAGGCCGATCTGCAGCGGGCGCGCAGCCGCACGCTCGACCGCGGAGCGCTGGCCACCGATCTTGCCGCGGGCGGCGTCACGGTCACCGACGAGCTGGTCGACGGCCTGCTCGAGACCGCCCACGACCACGCCGAGCGCCGCGCGCTGGAGGACTCCCAGCGCGCGCTGGTCAGCGGCTTCGGCGTCCCGGCCTACGAGCTGCCCCGCCTCGCCGGCGGCGTCGA
The DNA here is from genome assembly GCF_055282735.1 of Nocardioides sp. B129/18. NCBI lineage: Bacteria > Bacillati > Actinomycetota > Actinomycetes > Propionibacteriales > Nocardioidaceae > Nocardioides > Nocardioides sp. B129/18. Next base: position 24,857 of record NZ_JBUZJI010000037.1, read on the forward strand.
CCTCGGCGGCCTCTACGAGCTCGCGGCCGCGCTGCGCGAGCAGGGCATGGCGTGAGGAGCCGATCATGAGCCCCCAGACCCCCCAGACCCCGCCGCCCGCGGGCAGCCGGTCCGGACGCACCCGCGTCGGCCCGCTCGCCTCGCGCGGCTCCACCGCGCCGGCGCTCGACGTCGACGCCCTCATCGACGACCCCGCGACCGGCATCATCGTGTGCTGCGGCTCGGGTGGCGTCGGCAAGACCACGACGTCCGCGGCCCTGGCGCTGCGGGCCGCCGAGCGAGGCCGCAAGGTCGTCGTCCTGACGATCGACCCCGCGCGCCGCCTGGCGCAGTCGATGGGCATCGAGCAGCTCGACAACACCCCGCGGCCGGTCTCCGGCGTCGCCGGCGAGGGTCGGCTCGACGCGATGATGCTCGACATGAAGAGCACCTTCGACGAGGTGGTCCTCAGCCAGGCCAGCCCCGAGAAGGCGAAGCAGATCCTGGAGAACCCCTTCTACGTCGTGCTGTCGACGTCGTTCGCGGGCACCCAGGAGTACATGGCGATGGAGAAGCTCGGCCAGATCCACGCCGACGCCCAGGCCGAGGGCACCTACGACCTCATCGTCGTCGACACCCCGCCGTCGCGCTCGGCGCTGGACTTCCTCGACGCCCCCGAGCGGCTCTCCAGCTTCCTCGACGGCCGGTTCATCCGGCTGATGCTCGCGCCCGCGCGCGGCCCGGCGCGACTGATGACCGCGGGCATCGGCCTGGTCACCGGAGCGCTCACCCGCATCCTCGGCGCACAGATCCTCACCGACCTGCAGACCTTCGTCGCCGCCCTCGACACCGTCTTCGGCGGCTTCCGCCAGCGCGCGCAGCAGACCTACGCGCTGCTGCAGGCGCCCGGGACGGCGTTCGTCGTCGTCGCGGCACCGGAGCCGGACGCCCTGCGCGAGGCCGCCTACTTCGTCGAGCGGCTGACGGGCGACTCCATGCCGCTGGCCGGGCTCGTGGTCAACCGGGCGAGCCCGACGCCTCCGGGCGCGCTGGGCGCCGACGAGGCGATGGCCGCGGCCGGACGCCTGCGCTCGGGCGAGCACGCCTCGGGCACCGAGGAGCTCTCGGCCGGGCTGCTGCGGCTCCACGCCGACCAGGTGCGGATGGTCGAGCGCGAGGCGACGCTGCGCGCGCGGTTCGCCGCGGCGCACCCGGGGGTGGCCACGGCGGTCGTGCCGGCGCTGGCCAGCGACGTGCACGACCTCGACGGCCTGCGTCGGGTCGGCGACCTCCTCGCCGGCGCCTGATCCGGAGCACCGATCAGGGCGCCGCGACGAGGCGGCTCGCAGGTCAGGTCAGCGACGGACCTGGACGGGCTGCGGCGTGCGGGTGCTCTCCTCGCGGGCGGCCTCGAGGACCGAGCGCCACGAGGCGTTCGGACGACGACGCAGCAGCGCGCGGCGCTCCCGCTCGGTCATGCCGCCCCAGACGCCCCACTCGATCTGGTTGTCGAGGGCCTCGGCGAGGCACTCGGTGCGCACCGGGCAGCCGGAGCACAGCTGCTTGGCCTTGTTCTGCTCGGCACCACGGACGAACAGCTGGTCGGGCTGCGCCGAGCGGCAGGCCGCCCGAGGAGTCCAGTCTTCAACCCACATGATGATGTCCCCACATCTCCCGAAGGTGCGGCTCGGAGTCCCCATGACGCCGACGCTCTTCGGTCTCTATGAGAAAGTTAAGGAATCCCACAGGGTCCTCGACAGACCTTCTCGGCCCAGAGGGCATAGTCCGATATGACTAGACCGCGGGATAGTCCTCCCCCAGGGAGTCCGGATCGGTCATCGCTCGTCACCGGAGCGTCACAGCGCCGACAGAGACGTCTGATCGCCCGCCGTCGCCGAGGTGGGGAGTCTGCGCCGCTCCCGTACGCTGGGAGCCATGTCGGCTCCCGAACCGCTGCCCGCCAACCGCGTCCTCGCCCACCTCGGCGTCATGGCCGTGGTGTCGGCGGTGCTCGGCGTCGTCGTCGCCGGCATCGCGATCCCCTTCGCCGGCGTCATCGGCATCGGCGCGCGCAACGCCTCCGACGCCATCGACCAGCTGCCGGCCTCGCTGGAGACCAAACAGCTGGCCCAGCGCACCACCATCACCGACCGCAGCGGCAACACCATCGCCACCCTCTACGACCAGAACCGGGTCGAGGTGCCCCTGCGCCAGGTCTCGCGCACGATGGTCAAGGCGATCGTCGCGATCGAGGATTACCGCTTCTACCAGCACGGCGCCCTCGACCTGCGCGGCACGCTGCGCGCCTTCGTCACCAACCAGGCCAACGACGGCAACGTCCAGGGCGGCTCGTCGATCACCCAGCAGCTGGTGAAGCAGACCCTGGTCAACCAGGCCACCACCAAGGCCGAGCAGGCCGAGGCCACCGCCAGCACCTACGAGCGCAAGCTGCGCGAGCTGCGCTACGCCATCGCCCTCGAGCAGCGCCACAGCAAGGACTGGATCCTCGAGCGCTACCTCAACATCGCCTACTTCGGCGACGGCGCCTACGGCATCCAGGCCGCGGCGAAGCACTACTTCAACGTCAACGCCCGCGACCTCGACCTGCGCCAGAGCGCACTGCTGGCCGGCCTGGTGAAGAACCCCACCGGCTACGACCCCACGAACAACCCCGAGCGCGCCAAGGCCCGTCGCGACGTCGTCATCGACCGCATGGTGCAGCTCAAGGCCGTCGGCTCCTACATGGGCACCAAGACCAAGAAGCAGGGCCTGGGCCTAGACGTCCAGCCCTCCAACAACGGCTGCGTGTTCTCCGCCGCGCCGTTCTTCTGCGACTACGTCGTCAACTACCTCATGGACGACCGGGCGCTGGGCCGCACCGCCAAGGACCGCAAGCGGCTGCTCTACTCCGGTGGCCTCACGATCCGCACCACCCTCGACCAGCGCTTCCAGCAGGCGGCCGACAAGTCGATCGCCTCGCACGTCTACCCCACCGACGACGCCATCGGCGCGCTCGCGATGGTCGAGCCCGGCACCGGCCAGGTGCGCGCCATCGCCCAGTCGCGGCCGATGGGCCGCTCGGTCGGCAAGGGTCAGACCTTCCTCAACTACGTCGTCCCGAAGAAGTACGGCGACTCCAACGGCTTCCAGCCCGGCTCCACGTTCAAGGCGTTCGTGCTCGCCGCGGCGATCAACCAGGGCATCCCCCTGACGACGTCGATCCCCGGCCCGCAGACGCGCGTGTTCAACCAGGGCTCGTTCAAGATCTGCAACGGCCGCTACTACCCCTCGACCCAGGCCTACCCGGTCAGCAACTCCACCGGTCAGGGCACCTACAACCTCTACACCGGCACCCAGCAGTCGGTGAACACGTTCTACATCGCCCTCGAGCAGCGCACCGGCCTGTGCGAGCCGTACACGCTGGCGCAGAAGATGGGCATCACCCAGCTCGACGACGCCGGCTCGCAGATGGTGCCCTCGTTCGCCCTCGGCGTCGTCGACACCAGCCCGCTGGAGCTCGCGGAGGCCTACGCCACGTTCGCGGCCCGCGGCCTGCACTGCGACGCGCGTCCGGTCACCTCGATCTCCGACGCCAACGGCACCAAGCTCAAGACCTACGGAAAGTCCTGCGACCAGGTGATGCCGCAGTCCACCGCCGACGCCGTCAACTCGGTGCTCAAGGGCGTCATGGAGCCCGGCGGCTTCGGCTCGAAGCTGGCGCTCGACAAGCCCTCGGCCGGCAAGACCGGCACCCGGAACGGCAATAAGGCCGTGTGGTTCATGGGCTACACCCCCGCGCTCGCGACGGCCGCCATGGTCGCCGGCGCGAACAGCGTCGGCACCCAGATCACCCTGAACGGACAGCGCATCGGCCCCAACACGGTCGCCTCGGCGTTCGGCTCCACCGTCGCCGGGCCCATCTGGGCCGACGCCATGCGCGCGATCATGGACCGCCTGCCCGACGAGAGCTTCCAGGTGCCCGCGGCCTCGGAGGTCAAGGGCGTCGTCTCGACGGTGCCCAACGTCGCCGGCCAGAGCCCCGACGCCGCCCGCAAGACCCTCGAGGCGGCCGGCTTCACCGTCAACGACGGCGGCGAGCGCTACAGCCAGTACCGCGCCGGCAGCGTCGCCTTCACCGCGCCCGGCGCCGGCTCCTCGGTGTCGAACTCCACGCCGATCACGATCTTCACCTCCAGCGGTCCGCGGCCCGCGCCCGAGCCCAGCCCGTCCAGCTCCTCGAGTCCGGCCGGCGGTGGCGGCAACGGGCCCGGTGCCGGCAGCGGCGGCGGGCCGGGCGGAGGCCAGAACGGCGGACCGGGCGGTCGGGGCAACGGCCCCGGACGCGGTCGCTGACCCGCACCTCGACGACGACGGCCGGCGTCCCCGCGTGGGGACGCCGGCCGTCGTCGTTTTGAAGGGGGCGCTCAGCCGAGCTGGCGACGGACCTCGGCGGCGACGGCGCCGCCGTCGGCGCGGCCCTTGACCTGCGGCGTCACGACCCCCATGACCTTGCCCATGGCGCGCATGCCCTCGCCGGCGGCACCGACCTGCTCGATGGCGGCGGAGACCAGCGCGACGATCTCGTCCTCGCTCAGCGGGGTGGGGAGGTAGTCGGCGATCACCTCGGCCTCGGCGCGCTCCTTGGCGGCCATCTCGGGCCGGTCGCCGTCGTCGAACGCGGTGGCGGCCTCGCGACGGCGCTTGGCCTCGCCGGCCAGCACGCCGATGACCTCGTCGTCGGAGAGCGAGACCTCGGTCTTGCCGCTCTTCTCGGCGTTGGTGACGGCGGTGAGCACCATGCGCAGCGTGGCGGAGCGCACGTCGTCGCGCTCCTTCATGGCGGAGGTGAGGTCGGCGCGCAGTCGGTCCTTGAGGGTGCTCATGGGGACGATTGTGGCAGCCTGTCCCGGTGCGCCTCACCTCGATTCTGCCCCGGGTCGTCGGCGTCGGGGCCCTGGCCGGCGCCGGGCTGCTCGGCTACGGCCTCGCCGAGGCGCGGGCCTACACGCTGCGCCGGGTCGAGCTGCCGGTGCTGCCCGCGGGCCAGCGTCCGCTGAAGGTGCTCCACGTCTCCGACCTGCACCTGGTGCCCACCCAGCAGCGCAAGCGCGCGTGGATCGCCTCGCTGGCCGCCCTCGAGCCCGACCTCGTCGTCGACACCGGCGACAACCTGGCCCACCGCGACGCCGTCCCCGCCCTGCTCGACGCCCTCGGCCCGCTGCTCGACGTCCCGGGCGTCTTCGTGCTGGGCTCCAACGACTACTTCGAGCCGACGCTGCGCAACCCGCTGGCCTACCTGCTCCCCGACTCCGGCAAGCGGCACACCAGCAGCAGCCAGCTGCCCTGGCCCGAGCTCAAGGCGTCGCTGACCGGGCACGGCTGGCTCGACCTCACCAACGACCGCGGGCGCCTGACGGCCGGCGAGACGACGATCGCCTTCGGCGGCGTCGACGACCCCCACCTCTCCTACGACCGCTACGACGCGATCGCCGGGCCCGCCGATCCCTCGGCCGACGTCCGCCTCGGCATCACCCACGCGCCCTACCTGCGCGTCCTCGACGCCTTCGCCGGCGACGGCTACGACGCGATCCTGGCCGGCCACACCCACGGCGGCCAGGTGTGCCTGCCCGGCGGCCGGGCGCTAACGACGAACTGCGACATCGAGCCCGAGCGGGCCCGCGGGCTGCACCGCCACCCCGCCGACTCCGCGCCGGGCGACCCCGACTCCGCGTGGCTGCACGTCTCGGCCGGGCTGGGCACCAGCCCGTTCGTCCGGGTGCGGGTGGCCTGCCGTCCCGAGGCGACGCTGCTCACCTTCGTCCCGCGGACCTGACGGCCTCCGGCAGCGTCCGGGACCGGGCCGGCCGGGAGGGGCGACCGGCGAATGCTTCGGCGGCTGGCCGCTGAAGCTTCGGCGGCTGGCCGCCGAAACGCACGGTTGGCGTTCGAAGGTTCGAACGCCAACCGAAAGATCCCGTCCGCACCGACGACGAGCCGACTGCCGACCCGGAGGTCAACGGCCCGAGGGAGCCGGAGGCCCGCACATCGGAGCGAGGGAGCCCAGGGCACGGTCTCGCGTGTCACGAGGCGTCCGGGACCCGGCCGATTGGGAGGGGCGCCGACCGCTCCGGTATGCTCGCCGACGCGTGGGCATCGCCCACTTCGGGCTGTGGCGCAGCTTGGTAGCGCGCTTCGTTCGGGACGAAGAGGCCGCAGGTTCAAATCCTGTCAGCCCGACAGACGAGGGCCGGATCCGCACGGATCCGGCCCTCGCTGCGTCTGCGAACCGGTCCCCTCCGGCAGCCGCCTCGACGGCCGGTCACCGGCGCCGGGCGAGCTCCGCGCGCAGCCGGACGACCTCGTCCTCGAGCTCGAGCACCCGAGCGATCCCGGCGAGGTTCAGTCCCTCGCCCAGGAGGTCGCGGATGCGGTGGAGCCGCTCGACGTCGGCCCTGCTGTAGAGCCGCGTGCCCCCGGCGGTGCGGTCGGGGCTGACCAGGCCGCGGCGCTCGTAGACGCGCAGGTTCTGGATCTGCATCGAGACCATCTCGGCGGCCACGGAGATGGCGAAGACGCCGACGACCCGACCCTCCTCGCGCTCCTCCATGCCCTTGATCCTGCCTCATCGTCGAGTTATACAAAACCTGTATCGACCATTACAGGTCGCACCGTCACCCCGAGGAGGACCCCATGCTGATCCGCACCACCGACCCCTTCCGCGACCTCGACCGCCTCGCCGGCCAGCTGCTCGGCGCCGTCGGCACCACCAGCCGGCCCGCCGCCATGCCGATGGACGCCTGGCGCGAGGGCGACCGGCTCGTCGTCGAGTTCGACCTGCCCGGCGTCGCCCAGGACAGCATCGACGTCGACGTCGAGCGCAACGTCGTCACCGTGCGGGCCGAGCGCCTGGCCCGCAACGGCGACTGGCAGATGCTCGCCAGCGAGCGCAGCCGCGGCGCCTTCAGCCGCCAGCTCGTGCTCGGCGACAACCTCGACCTCGACCGCCTCGAGGCCACCTACGACGCCGGCGTCCTGCGCCTGGTCGTCCCGGTGGCCGAGCGGGCCAAGCCGCGCAAGGTCGCCGTCGGCGCCCCCGAGGCGCAGCCGGCCGCGATCGAGGGCTGAGCCCAGGCCGGGCCGCCCCGAAGGCCCGGCCGGCAGCAGGGCGACGGAGGGTGGGACCGGCCGGCTCGGCCGGTCCCACCCCACGGCTCCCGCCGCTCTGAGACACTGACCACATGGCCGACGACGAGCGCGAGTCCCCTTCGATCGCACCCCCGTCCATGCCCTGGCGGCGCCGTCGCGAGGAGCCCGCGGCGTCCCCCGAGGTCCCCGCGCCCCCGGACGCCTCAGACGCCCCAGGCGCCACGGACGCCCCAGACGCCTCGGGCCCCGAGCCCACGCGCCCGCTGCCCACGGCGCCCCGCTCGCTCGACCCCGTCGACGTGCCGCCGTGGGACGACGTGCTCGACGCCCCGGCCGTCGAGCAGACCTCGCCCGAGGCCTCAGCCTGGGCCGACCCCACGCCGGTCGAGGAGTACGACCGCTTCTACGACGCCCCGGCGCCGACGCCGACTCGTCGCGGTCGTGCGCGCCAGGACAAGCCCGCGAAGCCGCCGAAGCCGGCTCGTGAGCCGAAGCCGGCCAAGCCGTCCCGCGCCGAGCGCCGGGCCGCCGCCGCGCCGCCGGTCGTCCCGGCCCCGCCGACGCCGCCCGTCCAGGCGACTCCTGCGCCGCAGGCCATCCCGACTGCGCCCGCTCCTGCGCCCGCTCCTGCACCGACTCCGGCGGCGGCCGCCCCGGCGCCCCGCCGCGCTGAGAAGACCGCCAAGGCGCCGAAGCCGCCCAAGCCCGCCCGCGAGCCGCGGCGTCGCGTCGAGCGACCCGTCGACCGCACCCCCGCCCTCGACCCCCGCCTGGCCGCGGCGCTCGTCGGCGCCGTGATCGGCGGGGCGATGGCCGGGCTCACCTACGGCGCGCTGCGAGGCTGCGGCGCGATCCGCGGCAGCGAGACCTGCGGTGGCGCGGCCGGCACCCTGCTGCTCATCGCGATCGTCATCGTCGCCGTGCTGCTGGGCCGACTGATCCTCGACCTGCTGCGCATCCCCGAGGCCGGCGGCACCGCCGTGCTCGGCGTCGCGCTCGTGTGCGTCCTCAGCCTGCTGTTCCTCAGCGGCTCGCTGATGTCGGCCTGGATGGTCCTCGTCCTGCCGCTCCTCGCCGCCGTGTGCTTCGTCGGCGCCCATCTGGCGTCGACGGCCTTCGAGGCGGAGTAGGACGAGGGGCGGTTTCCCCGGATATCCGGGGAAGCTGGACGTTGTCAGGGGAAGCTTCCCC